>JALOAM010000173.1 GCA_023228765.1 Dehalococcoidia bacterium | reverse complement strand
CTTCTGGTAGAGGTCCCCGATCCGCCGGTTGCCGGTGGGCGGGGCCATCATGTCCCACGCCACGGCGTGCGCGCCGGACCAGTGCCCGTAGGACTGCGCGCCGATCGCCAGCGCCGCCTTGATCATGTCGCCGGTGTTGTGGCGGGTGCCGCGGACCTTCGCGACCTCCCACCCGGCGCCGAGGTAGCGCGTGCGCATCTCCGTGTTCGCCTCGAACCCGCCGGCGGCGAGGACCACCGCGCTGCACTCCAGGTCGTGGTAGCCCTCGCGGTCCTTCACGCGGACGCCGGTGACGCGGCCGGTGTTGTCCGTGAGCAGGTCCGTGCCCTTCGTGCCGTAGCGGATCGCGATGTCGTGCTTCGGGAGCTGGGCGAAGAGGCTCTCGGAGATGCCCTCGCCGCCCCCGACGCCCTCCACGATCATGCCGCCCCAGAAGCGGAGCTTGCCGTCCACCTCGTATGCCTGGCGGCCGTACATCAGCACCCAGCGCTGGCCCGCCACCTCGTTCATCCACTGCACGGTGGGGTAGGCGTTCTCGATGAGGTAATCGACCATCGCTTCGTCGGCGCGGCCCTCCGTCACGCGGACCAGGTCCTCCTTGAACTTGGTCGCGGGGTAGGAGCCCACGTCGATGCGGTCGATCTCCTCGGGCGTCATGTCCGGGATCAGCCGCTGGATATCCTCCAGGCCGTTGTACGGGAAGCGGTACCCGCCGCCGGTGAAGAAGGTGTTCCCGCCGCGCTCGCCTTCCTCGGCCTTCTCGAGGACGAGCACGGACGCCCCGGTCTGCCGCGCGGCGACGGCGGCGCACAGCGCCGCGTTCCCCGCACCTACCACGATGACATCGGCGACCTGGGACATCAGTCCTCCTGCGATCCGGCGCCGGCCCCGCCTCGGGCGCGGCGCTGCTTCTCCAGCTCATAGTTCTCGATGGCGCGCTGCACCATGGGGCGGCGGCGCTGCCCCTCCTTGCGCGGGTCGCGCAGCGCGTACCCGGGGTCGGCCTCGCCGACCGAGGAGAGGATGTGGTGGCCGTAGGAGCCGTAGATGTGCTGGGTGAACCCCTGCGCATCCTGCGCCTGGTTGATGGCGAGCTTGATCATCCGTAGCTGGAACGGGTCGTTGGAGGCGACCCGCGCGGCGTACTCCATCGTCTCCTGCTCCAGCCGCTCCTTCGGGATCACCCGGTTCACCAACCCCAGCTCGAGGGCTTCCTGCGCGTCGATGAAGCGCGACTCGAACAGGATCTCCTTCGCCTTCCGGATCCCCAGGTCCCACGGGACGTGGAAATACTGGTAGTTCGTCGGCAGGAACATCGTGTCGTCCGCCGCGAAGATCAGGTCGCACGCCTCCGCGATCGCGACGCCCGCGAAGATCGTGTAGCCCTTTACCTCCGCGATCGTCGGCTTCGGCAGGTTCCGCCAGCGCATATTGGGGTCGATGTTTGTGTCCCACGCGCCGGCGTAGCGGCCGCGAAGGCCTTCCTCCCGGGGGCGTGCCTCCATGTCCGCCTTCTGCTCCGGCGTGCCCAGGTCGTGCCCGGCGGAGAAGTGCTCCCCCTCCCCGGCGAGGACGATCGCACCGACGGAGGCATCCCGGCCGGCATGCTGGAAGGCGTCGTCGAGTTCCTCGATCAGGCGCCACGACTGCGCGTTGCGGGCCTGTGGGCGGTTCAGCACCAGCCGCGCGACGCGGTCGTGCTGCTCGTAGCGAATGAAGTCGTAGTCGGGCATGGAACCTCCGGGCGTCCGAGTACAGAGCGGGGGGCTGGCTGAGACTAGTCCGGCGGGCCGCCGCCGGAAACGCCCGAGGCGATCAGCGCGTCCACCTCGGCCTCGCTCATCCCCAGCAGCTCCGCGAGGACCTCGTGGTTGTGCTGGCCCTGCTGCGGCGCGGGGCGAGGCGCGTCCGGCTGGGTGCGAGAGAAGTGCATCGGCAACGTCACCTGCGGGAAGACGCCCGCCTCGGGGTGGTCGATCTCCCGGATCACCCCGCGCTCCCGGAGGTTGGCGTCCTCCGACAGTTCGAGGGCATCGAGCACCGAAGCGGCGATCACCCCGGCGGCGGAGAGCCGCGCGGCTAGGTCGTCGCGGTCCTGCGTCGCCGTCCACGCGGCGATCGCGGCGTCGAGGTCGCCCTCGTGCTGCTTCCGAGCCGCGTTCGTCGCAAACCGCGAGTCCTGCGCCCACCGCTGCCCCGCGATCTCGTCGAGGGCGGCCCACTGCGCGTCGTCCTCGCAGGCGATCGCGATCCACTGCTCCTCGCCATCCTCGGAGCGCGTAGGGTAGATCGAGTGCGGGGCGAGCGAGGGGTGGTGGTTGCCGAGACGCGGGCGCTGCCGCCCGGTCATCGAGTACTCGAGGTAGGCGTCGCCCACCGCCGCGAGGCTGGACTCCATCATCGAGAGGTCGATGTACTGCCCCTGCCCGCTCAGGTCGCGGTGACGGAGGGCGGTGATGATCGCCGCACAGCCGTTCAGCGCCGCGATCGCGTCCGGGAACATCTGTCCCGAGTTCAGCGGCGGGCCATCCTCGTACCCCAGGAGGCCGGACATGCCGGAGGAGGGCTCGATGGTGCCACCGATGCCGGGGATGTTCGTCCACGGCCCGCTGTGGCCGTAGGCCGAGAGGCTCGCGAGGACGATGTCCGCCTTGATCTCGCGCATCTGCTCGTAGGTGATCCCGAAGTTGCCCAGGACGCGCGGCGAGAAGTTCTCCGCGCAGAAGTCCGCGAGGGGGAGCAGCCGCTTGAAGACCGCCATCCCTTCCACGGTCCCGAGGTCGAGCGTGATGCAGCGCTTCTCGAGGTTCACCGAGTTGTAGAGCGGGTTGCAGTTCCACGGGTGCTCAGCGGTCGGACGGTCGCGTACTTGCGACGGGATCGGCGCCGCGTAGTCCCCGCGCCACGAGTCCGGGCGCTTCCGCACCTCGATCTGCACGACGTCAGCCCCGAGCTGTCCGAGGAGGCTCGTACACCAGGACCCCGCCCACGCCTGCGTGAGCACGATCCCGCGCGTACCCGCCAGTGGTCCGCTCATCGCGCACCTCCCGCGTCGGCGATCACACCGAGCACCTCGTCGTTGTGTTCGCCCGCCCGAGGCGCACGACGGTCGAGGGTCTGCGGCGTCTCCGTCATCTGGTACGCGGGGCCGGGGTATTCGGGACCGTCGGGATCATCGGCGGGGCGCCGCCAGTAGCCGCGCACCTCCAGGTGGTCGGTCGCGCGCAGCTCACCCATGCCGAGGACGGGACCGGCGACCACGCGCCGGATCGCGAGCTCCTCGAACAGGTCCATCTTGTTCCACTTCGCCATCGCCTCGGCGACCCGGCCGGAGTACTCCTCCCGGTGCGACTGGCGGAACCACGAGGCTCCGTAGCGTTCGTCCTCCGCGAGGTCCTCGAGGCCGAGGAGGTTCATCGCATCGCGCCAGAAGTGGGCGCGGCTCAGCGTGAGCGCGAAGTGGCCGTCCGCTACCGGCACCGGGCCCGCGAGCTGGTCGTCCGAGGAATGACGCCCCTGCGCCTTCCCGGTGTACAGCGAGCGGAGCATGCCGGGCGCGAAGGTGGCCGCCATCACCTCGGTCTCCGCGACGTCCACCTCCTGGCCCTCGCCGGGGTGCTGATCGCGCCAGCGGAGGGCGGCGACGGTGGCCGCGTACGCGGCGATACCTGCGCAGCAACTGGAGGTCCACGCCGCCGGCTTCAGGGGCTCGCGGTCGTCGTTCCCGTTGATCGAAGCCCAGCCGGAGCGCGCGGCGACCGTGAGGTCGTTCCCGGGCACCTCGGCGAGTGCGCCGGTCATCCCATGCGGGGTGACGTGCGTCATGATCAGGTCGGACAGCCCGAATGAGGCGTACTCGAACCCAAGGGTGGCGAGACGCCTCGGCGAGTGGCTCGAGACCACGACGTCGGCGTTCTCGATCAGCTGGCGGACCACGTCGCGCGCGGGCGCGTCGTCCAGGTCGAGGGTGACCGACCGCTTGTTCGCGAGGAACTGCGCCTCGGGCACACTGTCGCCACCATCGGTGAACGGCCCGGTCCGGCGGAGCGGGTGGCCCTCGATCGGCTCGACGAGCACCACGTCAGCGCCGGCGTCCGCGAGGAGGCGCGAGGTCCATGCCGCAGCCGGCGTGGATGAGATGTCGATCACCCGCACCCCGGCGAGGGCGCGCGGACTGCTGGTCGAGTCGTCGGTCATGCGGTCACCAACCACTCCCCGAGGACCTCCTCGGTGTGTTCGCCGGGCGTCGCCGGCCATGGGCGGGAGGCCGCCGGCGGGCCGCCCTCCAGGCGGAACGGGCGGCCGGGCATCGCGACGGTACGCCCGTCCGGCGCCGTCACCTGCCGGAGCGACTCGCGGGAGGCGAGCTGCGGGCAGGCGAAGAGGTCGTCCACCGTCTGCACCAGGGAGAACGTGAGGTGGAGGCGCTCAGCCTCCTCGAACCACTCTTGCGCCGTCTTGCGCTGGAACGGCGGGACGAACAGGTCCAGGTACTCCTGGTAGTTCTGCATGCGTCCTTCGGCCGTCTGGAAGCGATCCTCCGTCAGCCTCGGCTCGTCGAGGAGCTGCGCCACACCGCGCATGTCCACGTTGGCGACGGCGCCCGGCGCGCAGTAGACGAAGCGATCGCTCGCGGGCACCATCCGCAGCGCGTGCTTCACGGACTGCTCGCGGCGCGCAACCTCGCCGGTGTAGACGTAGTTCGTGGTCTGCCCGTACGTGTGCGTCGCCAGCGCCTCCATCATCGAGACGTCCACGCGCCGCATCTGCCCGTCCCGCCTCGCGCTCCTCGACGCCGCGAGGGCGGCAGCGGCGCCGGCGATGCCGCCGGTGATCGCGGCGGCGTACGACGGGAGCTGCATCGGCGGCTGGTCGGCCTCGCCCGTGAGGAACATGAGGCCGCTGGCAGCCTGGATCACCATGTCGCTGCTGGCCCAGTTCGCGCGCGGCCCCGTCAGGCCGAACGGCGAGACGGAGACCACGGCCCACGTCGGCTCAAGCGCCGCGAACATCCCGGCGGAGACGCCCGAGGCGTGACAACCGCCCGGCGAGAAGTCCCCGAGGACCACCTCGGCGGCGCGGGCGAGTTCCGGGACCTGGGTCTCGTCCGCGACGATGCCGCGCTTCCCGTAGTTCGCGAAGGCGAACGCACCGCCGGTACCACCGCCCCACCGCGACTCTTCGGCGCGGAGCGGATCGCCCGAGGGCGGCTCCACCTTCACCACGTCCCATCCGAGCTCGGCGAGCATCCGCCCGGCGTACGCCGCCCCGACGCCCGTCGACAGGTCGAGCGCCCTCGACGGGCGCGATGGCTGGTTGGCGGCGCTCACGAGGACACCCCCCGCCAGCGGTCGTGCACGGTGTCCACGCGCGAAAGCTCACGGCGCTCCATGCGGACGGCGTACTGCTCCGGCGTCGGGTTCGAGGCAGCACGCGTCCCGCGGTCGGGCGCGGCGCCGGTCGCGCCGGACGCCTCGGCAGCGGCGATCTCCTCGTCGGTCAGTCCGCCGATCGAGGAGAGCACGTAGCGGTTGTCGGCCCCGACGGCGCGGGCGCCCTCCATCGCGAGGTCCATGCCGCCGCCGAACGCGGGGCCGTGGTGCGGGTGCGGCTCGTCGCCCCCCAGCATCCCGAAGAACCCGCGCGCCCAGAGCTGCGGGTCGAGCGTCTGGTCCGAGGCATCGCCCACGACGTAGGCCGCCACGCCGGCGCGTTGCAGCGCCTGCGCGACGTCCTCTGCCTTCCGATCCGCGACCGCGGCGGCGACTGCCTCCGGCGTGACCTCGTCCACCCCGAGCACCCGTACGAGGGCGTCGCGATCCGCCTCGTGCGCCGCGATCGCGACGTGGCGGTCGGTACCCCGGGCATCGAACACGTCGTGGAGCAGGAACCGCGGGTCGGCGTTGCCGCTCCGCGTGGGGAGCCCTCCCCCGAAGGCACGCTCCGTGACCGCGATGCCGAGGTGGGCGATGGACGCCTCGTACAGCGAGAGGTCGATGTGGACGGCCTCCCCGGTCGCGTCGCGATGGTCGAGCGCGGCGAGGATGGCGACGAGCGCGTTGAGGCCGGTGTTGTTGTCCGAGTAGACGATGGTGCCGGGACGCCCCGGCCAGGCATCCGCCTTCCCGATCATCAGGTTATGTCCTGAGATCGCCTCGGCTCCCGGCCCGAACAGCGGACGCTCGCCCCACGGGCCGGTGGTGCCGAACCCGGTGATCGAGAGGTACACCACGTCCGGGTTCACCGCCCGGATCGACTCGAAGTCGATGCCGTACTTCCGCATCACGCGCGGGGTGAAGTTGTGCGCAACCACGTCGACGTTCGCCGCGACGCGACGGAACAGCTCCGGCGCGCCCTCCACGCCGAGGTCGAGGCCCCAGCGCCGCTTGTTCCTCGCGAGGTCGGTCTCGGTCACCGTGGGTGGACGCGCCCGGGCGTGAGACTCGACGCGGATCACCTCCGCGCCGAGGTCAGCGAGGTGGCGCATCGCGAACGGCAACGCCGCCGCCTGCTCCATCGACAGGACGCG
>JALOAM010000172.1 GCA_023228765.1 Dehalococcoidia bacterium | reverse complement strand
GAGCTTGCAACGGAAGAGCTGGAAGTCGCCCACCATGGTTTCCGGGTCGACGGTTGAGCGCTCCGCGTCCGACTACCCGCCGCTCCCGCGCGCCCTTCACATGCTGGGTGCGCCGGGGTCGGGGGTGGGCCCGCGGCTGACCGCGTCCGCCTCGGCCTTCCGCTTCGCCGCGAGGATCCTCCCGCGCGCGGGCGGCCTCCAGCGTGCGCTGCTTCCGCCGACGTACGGTGACGCCTCGGGCGCGGTCCTCGGCGATCCGGTACGCCCCTTCATGCGCTGGCGCCGCCGCCACTTCCCCGTCGCCGTGCAGAGCCTCGCCACCATGCGCGCCGTCGCGGCCCGTGGCCGGCCGTCCGCGGGCGCGACCACTGAGGCCCACGACGGCGCGCATGGTGGCGAGACAGCCCGCGCGCCGCTCGCTTCGCACCTGACCGCCGCCATCGCGCGGACGCCGGTGGCGAGCACACCGTCCGGCTCCGTGGCCTCGCTGCCCGTCGGCGTCGTGGGCGGCATCCACGTCTCGCGCAGCTCTCGGCCCGCAGCGTCCCAGCCCGCGGCATCCCAGCCCGTGGGGAGGACGACGACCACCCGCTCGTCCGCCCCGTCGACAGCGGCGCGCACGACATCGGTGAGCCCGAGTGCATCACCCTCGCTCGCGACGGCAACGCCCGAGCGGCAGGCCGCCTCGACGACGAGCGCACAGCGGGCCTCGGGCACGCCCGCGATGCGCGATGTCGCCCCGCCGCTCTCCGCACCCTCGATCGGCTCGACGTCCCCCGCGCCCGCGCGGCGCACCATGTCGACGCCATCGAGCGTGCCGACGCCACCCGCGGCTCCGATCGCACGGGCGCTGCTGTCCCCGAACCCCACTCCGACTCCCCCGACCTCGGCATCACCTGCGCCGAGCCCGTCCCCTCAGGCCGCACCCGTCGCTCGCTCGACCACCGTCCGAGGGCGCACGGTCCGCAGCCAGTCGGAGACGGTGACGCCCTCGACGAGTGGCGCGCCGGCCGCCGCCCCCGCACGGCGTCGCGCATCCGTGGAGGAGTCGACGCCCACGGCCCGCCGGGCCCCGGGCACGGCGACACCGGCGCCTGCGCCCACCAGCGCTGCGCGCGCCTCGGACGGATCGAGTGCATCGACGCCGGCTCCCGCCGCGAGCGCGGCCTCGGAGGTCGCACGCTCTACCGAGGCGGCTCGCGCCGCTGAGGCGCCGGCGGTGAGCGTCCCAGTCCCCACCGAGACCACGACTACGGCGCCGCCCAAGGTCTCGCGTACCGTCACGCCACCGATCCCCGAGGCCGGCGGCGCGGACGCCCTCACCGGGATGCGCAGCCGCCTCGGCGCGCGCCCGGGCGCCTGGAGTGCTGCCAGCCGCTTTGTCGCGCCGCCGATGCCGCGGCTCATCGGCCGTCTGCCTGACCTCGTCCGCACGAACATCCCCGGCGCCGAGGTAGTCGCGCGCGTCTTCTCGGCAGCGTCGCTGCCCGACGTGATCGCGCCGCCGCCTGGCCTGAGCATCCGCCGTGACGCCGCACCGACGGAACGCGCCCCCTCGTCACCTGCGCCGAGTTCGGCTCCGACGTCCCCGGCGCCGTCCGCCCAGCCCTCGAGCAGCTCGGTGGCACCCGTGGGCCGCGAGGCGGGCGCACCGTCCTCGACGACCTCGATGCCGGCACTGCCGATGCCCCCGGCTCCGATCTCGCGAAGCGCGCTCCCGGGCTCCGGGTCGCCCTCGGAGGCGGGGCCCGTGTCGCCGTCGTCGTCGCCTGCTCCCACCTCGCCCGCTCCGGCCGGCCGCAAGTCGGAGGGCGCCTCGGGGCAGGAGGCGGACTCCGTCGACTCCGGGTCCGCGAGCAGCAGCGCGACGGTCTCACGCAGCGCGGATACTCCGTCCGTCCTCGACCGTGTCGCGCGCCCGGATGCGCCGCGTCCACCGGAGGCCTCGGCGGCTCGCGATGTCGCACCAACCTCGTCGGCCGAGGCAGCCCGAACGACCACGGACTCTGCCTCGCCGGCCTCCATGGCGGCGTCTGCTCTCGCGGCTAGCCACCCGCCCTCACCTGACGGTCCCGCCTCGGCGGCTACGGGCGCGCAGTCCCTCGCTCGCTCGGTCGTGGAGCGGGTCGCGGGCGCCGCCGTGTCGCCATCGGCGGATGGTGGGGGATCGCCGAGCGCGGTGCCCGGACACGCGCTGCGGCTGCCGTCATCCTCGGTCGAGATGTGGCCCTCGCCGCCGGGCTTCCTCCGCATGGAGGCTGGCCGCACGCCCGAGGTCTCCTCGTCGCCCACGAGCGCGGGCGCTGCGCTGACCTCGAAGGCCCCGGGCCTGACCTCGGCCCAGCGGGACGGCGAGGTGGCCACTCCGTCGGTGGCCAGTCCTCCGGCAGCACCCGCTCCGACGACGAGCACCGCGGCCCGCTCCGTCGACCCTGGTTCGGCCTCGTCGATCGCGCGGAACGAGGTGTCGGAGGATCCCGCGAACCGGGCGACAGCGCCCGAGATGCCGGCGGGCGCTCCTCGTGCCTCCGAGGGCACTCCGAGGTTCCCTCGGGTGTCGCGCATGATCGAGGGCGTCAGCTCGGTGCCTCGCGCCCCATCCCCGCTGCCGAGCAGCGCGTCGAGTCCGGTCGGGCCGCACTCGCCGGCAGCGGTCTCCTCGATCGTCTCGTTCTTGAACCAGCGGTCCGTGGTGAAGTCGCCGCCGACCGGCCGTTCGCCGCTGCGGGATGCGGGGCCCACCGAGGGATCCGCGCCAGCTCCCGCGCTGATCGCGCGCTCTGCCGGATCCTCGCGAGAGTCGGTCGGTCGCTCGGTGCCTGGGGCAGCAGGGGCTCCCGAGGGAGTTGCGCCCCGTGCTACCTCGGTGCCGTCGATACCGACCACATCACAGGGTTCGGCGGGTCACGCCGCGGGTGGACCGCAACCGCTGAGTCTTGTGCGCAACGTCACCGACGAGGCGTCCGCCTCTGCCGCCGGGATGGCATCCCGGTCGGTTGAGGTCGAAGCGGGCCCGCCGAGCCTGGCTCGCCCGGGCCAGCTCGGTGCTGCGCGTGCTCTGCCCTCGACGGTGCGGCGAGCAACGGCGCCGGGCGTTGCGGCTGAGACGTCGGGGGCAAATGCGTCGGATATCGGCCCGCAGGCGGTGACCAGCGGACTGCCGGTGGCACCCTCGGGTGCGCTACGCCTCGTGCGGTCGACTGACTCGCCCGGCGAGAGCACACCGGCGGGTGCGCGCACGGGTGCGACACAGACCGCCGCGACCGCGACGACCGGCGGTGCTTCCGTTACATCTGCCGTTGCGCGCTCCGCCGCTGCGGGTGCCCGCGCCGCCTCGTCGGCCGCGTTCGCCCGCGCGGTGCGCGCGGGGATGGTGGGCACGCGTACCTCGGGCAGCTCGATGTCGTCCGCCACGCTCCGAGGGCCCGCGCAGGCAGTCACCGGTCCTCAGGCGGTGCGTCGGTCGTCGTTGTCGGTGGCTGCCCGAGGCGCGCGAGGCCTTGCGCGGGGTGTGGCGCTGCGTACGAATACGCCCAACGGACACATCGAGAACCTGCCGGCCGGTATCGCTCGTCGGCAGCCGGTTCGCTCCATGCACGTCGTGAGCCGCGAGATGGCCTCGGCGGGCCGGGTGACGGCAGCCCCAGTGCGCGTCGCATCCTCGGATGCGGCTCGACACGCCGCTACGGGTGCGGCTGGTGGCGTCCCAGGCCGTGCAACCGTAGCGCCGATGAGGGCTGCGTCCCGCCCGGGCGGTGTCGCCGGCTCGAGCGAGATGGCCCGAAGTTTCGCCGTCGGAGGGCTCCCGGTCGCCCTCGATCCTGGACTTGCGGGGAGCGTCCGTGTCTCCCACGACGGTGCGAGTGCATCCCGTCGCATCGATGGCTCCCCGGACGGCTCCGCTGGCGCCGGAATGACCTCGATCACTCGGGTCGCCGATGGCGGTGTCGCGCAGTTCGAGGCGTCCGGGTGGGCTGGTCGAGCGCCCGTACTCGGGCGGTCGATCGAGGTGGGCGGGGGCCTCAACGCTGTGTCGGGGAACCAGTCAGCTATTCGCCGTGAGGCGACTCACATCCCAACGACGCGAAGCCAGGGCGTCGCGCATCGCTCCATGCGCACGGTGCCAGTGGCGACGACGCTGCGACGCGTTGTCGGCGTCGAGGGCGCTCGGGGTGCCTCAGGGGCCGCGAGCCCGATCACACCGCGGGTGGCCGGTGCGAGCGCTGGTTCGGTCGGCGAGGTGTTCGCTTCGAGGATGCCCGCGCCGCCTGTTGGGCTCGTGGTGCCGTCTTCGCCCGCCTCGAGCGCGTTCGGGGTGCCGGCCGTGCCGGCGAGCACGAACGGCGCACGGGCGGTGGCACCGATGGCACCGGTGGCCCTACGGCGGTCCGAGGTGACGTCGCTGCCGGTGTCCGGGAACGGATCGATCGCGGCGGGAGTGGCGACCTCGGTGGCGGGGGGCATCGCGCGGTCGGCGGTCGAGACGGCGTTGACGGATCGGCTGGAGCGCACCTCGGACGGTGGCGGGGGATCGGTGGGGGCGTCGTTCGCGGCGAGCGGGTTGCAGCGCTCGGTGAGCGCGGACGGGTCGATCACGGTGCGCCGCGCGCCGGACGACAGTGAGCCCGTGGCAGGCGACGGCAGTGGGTTCGACCTGGAGGCGCACAAGGACGAATTGCTGCGCTTCGCGATGTCGGATGAGTTCGAGGAGCGGCTGCTCGAGTTCCTCGAGGACCGCTTGCTCAGTGAGATCGAGCGTCGAGGTGGTCGGTACGGAGGGTGGTTCGCATGACCGCGCCAGTGAAGGCCTACCTGGAGACCGAGGCGGGGACGCGGATCCCGTTCCTGTTCAACCCGACCACCCTGAAGGTGAAGCGGTCCGCGAAGTGGAACCCGCAGGAGTCACCGGGGAAGAACGCACCCGGCCTGACGTTCGATCGTGGTCAGTCCTCGACGCTGTCGTTCGAGCTGATGCTGGACACGACGCACACGGGATCACCCGTCACGAACTACACGAACGACCTGCTGAACCTGATGAAGGTGGACGACCAGAAGAAGCGGCCGCCCTGGGTGAAGCTGGGCTGGGGCAAGCTCAACTCCTTCAAGCACGTGGTGGAGGACGTCACCCTCACGTTCCTCTTCTTCGCGGCGGACGGGACACCCCTGCGCGCGAAGGCCGAGCTGAGCCTGAAGCAGTACCAGGACGAGACGCGACAGCCGCTGCAGAACCCGACCTCCGGCACGCCGAAGCGGGACCGGCTGCACGAGGTGAAGCCCGGCGAGACGCTGGACCGGATCGCGTACCAGGCCTACGGGGACTCCACGATCTGGCGGCTGATCGCGGACCGGAACCGGATCATGGACCCGCTCCGGCTGCCCGCCGGCATGCGCCTGGTGATCCCGGAACGGGAGGCGGTCGCCCGTGCCAACTGATACCTCGATCGCCAATTACGAGATCAAGGTCAACGGCAGCCCGCTGTCGGAGGCGCTGGAGGCCCAGCTCAACCTGCTGAGGGTGGAGGAGTCGCTCTCGCTGCCCTCGACGTTCTCGATGCGCTTCCACGACCCGGGGTTCATGCTGCTGGACGACGAGTTCATCGCGGTGGGCTCGGACATCGACATCGCGTTCGGGTGGGGGAACGCCAAGACCACCGTCATGAAGGGCGAGGTCACGGGTGTCTCCGCGGAGGCGAGCCGCCTCGGCGGGTTCGAGGTGGAGGTGTTCGGCCTCGACAAGATGCACCGCACGATGCGAGGCACGAAGTCCCGCACGTTCCAGAACCAGAGCGACGCGGACGTGGCGAGGAAGATCGCGGGTGAGGCGGGCCTGAGCGCCGATGTCGACGCGACCGGGAGCCCTCACACGTTCCTCTTCCAGGTGAACGAGACGGACCACCAGTTCCTGCGGAAGCGCGCGCGGCGCCTGGGCTTTGACTTCTGGGTGAGCGACGGCAAGCTGCACTTCAAGCAGTCGAACTCCTCGAGCCCGAAGACCGCGACCTGGGGCGAGAACCTCTTCCGCTTCAAGGCGCGCATGTCCGCCGCCGGCCAGGTGGACAAGGTCTCCGTCCGAGGCTGGGACGACGCGACGCAGAAGGCGGTGGTGGGCACCGGCACCGCGAACCCGCTGGAGCCGACCACGGCGACCTTCTACACGGACGCGCTGGCAGATGCGAAGTCGAAGTTCGGCACGCTGGAAGCCACCGTCACCGCCGACTCGTTCCAGGACCAGGCGGACGCGAACCGCGTCGCCAAGGCGTACCGGCAACGCATCTCCACCTCGGGGCTCGTCGTGCGCGGAGAGGTGGACGGGGACGCCTCGCTCGGCGCGGGGAGCAAGCTCAGCATCGCGGGGCTGGGGTCACGCCTCAGCGGGACCTACATCCTCAACTCGGTGGAGCACGTGCTCGGCATCGGACAGCCGTTCGTGACGCGCTTCGTCACGTCCGGGCCGGAACCGACGCGGTTGTCCGACCTGCTCGCGGGCGCGGTCGACGCGAGCGGCCAGCTCCGAGGAGGCATGGACCTCACGATCGGCGTGGTCACCAACAACAACGACCCGGACAAGGCCGGCCGGGTGAAGGTGAAGCTCGCCGTCTTCGCG
>JALOAM010000171.1 GCA_023228765.1 Dehalococcoidia bacterium | reverse complement strand
GCGAAGAGGGCGTTCAACCCCTCGGCCATCGTGGGGTGGGTGAAGATCGCATCGCGCAGGCTGGTGTAGGGCATCTCGGCGAGCATCGCCGTCTGCACGACGGCCATCACTTCGCCGGCGTCGGAGCCGATCATCGCGAAGCCGACGACCTGATCGTCTCCGCCCACCAGGGCCTTCAGGAAGCCGGCGCGGTCTGAGGTGGTCCGGGTCCTGAGCACGTCCGCCGTGTCCATCCGCGCCACGCGTACCTCGACGCCGCGTTCGAGCGCCTCGCGTTCGCTCAGGCCAACGCGGGCGAGAGGAGGATCGGTGAAGAGGCAGTACGGGATCAGTCGGCCCGTCGTCCGGCGGTCGAGGCCCGCGAGGTCGTCACGGACCACGCGAAAGTCGTCGAGGGACACGTGCGTGAACTGCGCACTCCCCGCGCATTCCCCGATCGCCCACACGCCCTCGGCCGTCGTCCGTAGCCGGTCGTCGACGCGGACATAGCCGCGCTCATCGAGTTCGATCCCCGCGGCTTCGAGGCCGATGTCGCGCGTGTTCGGGGTGCGACCGGCAGCGACCAGGATGTCGGAGGCGACGACCGTGGTGTCGCCACCGGACGTGCGGAGCACGGCCTCGATGCGGTCCCCGCTCCGGCCATCCACGGAGACGAGGTCGGTCTCCAGGAGGACCTCGACGCCCTCGCCTTCGAGGATGCGCTGGATCTCCTCGGCGACGTCGTGGTCTTCGCGGCTGAGCAGCTGTGGGCCGCGCTCGATGACGGTGACGTGGCTGCCGAACCGCCGGAACGCCTGTGCGAACTCGAGGCCGACGTACCCGCCACCGAGGACGAGCAGGTGGGCCGGTAGGCGGTCCAGGTCGAGTGCCTCGATGTGAGTCAGCGGGCCAGCCTTGGCAAGCCCGGGGACCGGCGGGATCGAGGCATGCGTGCCGACGTTCAGCACGAGCCGGTCTGCCTCGATCGTGCGGGTGCCGCCGTCGTTCAGCGCGACGTGGACGGAGCGCGGCCCGTCGAGCCGCGCTTCGCCCATGATCAGTTCAGCGCCACTCGCCTCGTAGCGCTCGAGGTGCATCGCGATCAGGCCCTCGACCATCTCGCGCTTGCGCTCCTGGACGCGGGCCATGTCCACGGTCACCGGTCCCGTGCGGACGCCGAACTCCTCCGCGTGTCGCACGAGGTGCGCGACGCCGGCGCTCCAGATCTCATTCTTGCTCGGGAGGCAGTTGATGTTGGGGCAGGAACCGCCGATCCAGCGGCGCTCCACCACCGCGACCCGCTCCCCCGAGCCAGCCCCCCGGCTTCCGGAGCCGGCGAGGTGCCATGCGAGGTACTTGCCGCCCTCGCCGCTCCCGATGATCACCGTGTCGTACCGGTCGATCGTCGCCATCACGCCTCGCTCACTCCGCGCACCGAAACGCTACTGGTACTGGCTCAGGTCCGGGTAGTTCGTGATCTCCCAGCCACCATCCACGACGAGGCTGGTGCCCGTGACGTACGCCGCGTCATCGCTCGCGAGGTAGAGGCTCGGCGAGGCGATGTCCTCGGGCACCCCGGGGCGTCCGAGGGGGATGCGTCGCACGAAGTCCTCCCGGAGGGCGTCGTTGCCGGTGAACGGCGCGGTCAGCGGCGTGGCGATGAGGCCGGGGAGGATCGCGTTCACGCGGATCCCGTCCGCGCCCAGCTCGAGCGCCGCGTTCTTGGTGAACAGCTCTACGCCCGCCTTCGCCGCGACGTACGGGCTACCGCCCCACATCGGCACGTGGGCGTTCAACGAGGAGATGTTGACGATCGCGCCGCCGTTGCCGGCCTCCCGCATCGCGCGTGCCTCGTGCTTGGTCGAGAGGAACACGCCCTTCAGCACGAGGTCCACGGTCCAGTCCCAGTCGGCCTCGGTCAGTTCCGTGATCGCTGCGCCGCGCGCGGCACCCGCCACGTTGAAGGCGATATCGAGGCCGCCGAAGCGCTCGACGGCGGTCGCGACCATCCGCTCCACGGCTTCCTCGTTGGTCACGTCCGTGACGACGCCGGCGAGGTTGCCGCCCGCCTCGGGCTCCAGCGCCTCGAGGCGCTTGGCGTCGATGTCTGCCGCGACAACGCGAGCGCCCTCGGCGAGGAGACGTTGCGTGATCGCGGCGCCGATGCCGGAGGCCGCGCCCGTGACAACGGCGACCTTGTCCTTGAATCGTTCAGCGTCCATGGGGATCTCCTGACTCAGTGCGCCATGCCCCGTCACGCTGCCTGCCGGCGAGCGTACTCCTCCGATCCCCGCACACTCGTTGCGAAGTCATCGGGGCCGAGGAGGGCTGCGGTATGGCCCTGGGCATGGCCTCGGCGTGTGGCTACGGAGAGGGCGGGCCGTTAGTGGTGGTGCTCCGCCTCGTACGCGTCAGCCGCCGCCTTGTCCTTGTTGATGGTCCCGTCCGGGTGCTCCGGCGGGGAGTAGATCGTGTAGAGCTTCAGCGCCTGGGAGTCGGAGCTGTTGACGACGTTGTGGTGCGTCCCCGCGGGGATCACGACGATCGATCCGTCGACGAGCTCGTGCTCCTCGCCGTCGAGGATCGCCTTGCCGGTACCCGCCTCGACGCGGATGAACTGGTCGACGTCGTCGTGGACCTCGGCGCCGATCTCCTCACCGGGCTGGAGGGCCATGACGACGAGCTGGATGCGCTCCGCCGTGAACAGGACTTCGCGGAAGTACTCGTTCTCCAGCGTCTTCGTCTCGATGTTGGTCACGTAGCCAGGCATGTCTGCCTCCTTTCACCGCCTCGGGCGCGGTCGTGCTCAGCGAGCCTTCGCGACGTGCTCGCGGACCTCGGTGGCCACTGCGGCGAAGGCGCGGACCTGCGCCTCGGATTCGTCCTCCGGCCAGAACACGAACGTGTCGATACCCCTGTCGAGGGCGAGACCGGTCAACTCCTCCACCCATTGCGACGCGGGGCCGCGGAGGAACCCCTCCGTCGGGCCGTCCGTGATGCGACCGTTGACGTTGTAGAGCCGACGGATGTCCGAGGGCTGGCGACCAGCCTCCAGCGCGGCTTCGTCGATCAGCGCCTGCTTCTCCGCGAGTTCCTCCGGTGGCACGAACGCGGAGGAGGGCAGCCACCCGTCCGCGGTGCGTCCGGTCAGCCGCAGCATCCGAGGGCCAATCGCGCCGAGCCAGATGCCGATCGGGTGTGCGGGCGGTGGGCCCGAGTGGGTGCCTCGCAGCTCGTAGTGCGCGCCGTCGTAGCGCAGCCCTCGCTCGCCGCTCCACATCAGGCGGATGACCTCGATCGCCTCCTCGAGCGCCACGAACGCCTCGCCCGGCTCGCGGCGAGGGCCGCCGAGGGCCCAGACGGCATCCCAGAAGGTGCCAGCGCCGAGACCCAGCTCGAACCGGCCGTTGCTGATGATGTCGATGGTGGCCGCCGCCTTCGCCATCAGCGCCGGATCGCGCAGCGGAAGGTTCGCCACATCCGGGAACAGCCGGATGCGCTCCGTCTGGGCGGCCAGCGCGGCCAGCAGGCTCCAGGTGTCGAGGAACCGCGGCTGGTAGGGGTGGTCCTGGATCCCGATGAGGTCGAGACCGAGGTCCTCCGCGAGTCGTGCGAAGTCCACCAGCTTCCGATAGTCAGCGGCGGCCGGTGTCGGAAAGAGGCCGAACTCGACGGGGCGACCGTAGTCGGTCATGGGTGCCACCTTTCGCTTACCGCTCCCGCGGGCGCTCACCTCAGGCTATCGCCGATCTGCGAGGCCCTCCGAATGTGGTCCGTCCGGGGCCAGCGCAGCGATGGACGTCGCGCGCCGGCCCCACCCCCTGCCGTGCCACCCCTACACCGCGAGCGCGGGCTCCGAGGTGGCCGCCGCGAGCTCCGCCTTCATCGAGGCGTGCGTCGGGGCCTCCGGCACGTCCGCCGAGCGGCCGATCGCCAGCTCCTTGCGGAGCGCGGGGACGATCTCCGTGCCGAGGACCTCGACCTGCTCGAGGACGAGCTCCAGCGGCAGTCCGGCGTGGTCCACCAGGAACAGCTGCCGCTGGTAGTCCCCTACGTGCTCGTGCATGGCGGCGTACCGCTCGATCACCTGCTGAGGGCTACCGACGGTGAGCGGCGTCGCCGCCATGTAGTCCTCCAGCGCTGGTCCGTGCCCGTACACGGGCGCGTTGTCGAAGTACGGCCGGAACTCGCGGATCGCGTCCTGCGAGTTGGGTCGGACGTAGACCTGCCCGCCGAGGCCCACGATCGCCTGGCTCCCCGGCCCGTGGCCGTGGCGCTCCCAGCGCTCGCGGTAGTACTCCACCATCCGCTGGACGTGCTCGACCGGCCAGAAGATGTTGTTGTGGAAGAACCCGTCCCCGTAGAACGCGGCCAGGTCCGCCACCTGCGGGCTGCGGATCGACCCGTGCCACACGAACGGCGGGATGCCGTCCAGCGGACGCGGCGTCGAGGTGAAGCCCTGGAGCGGCGTGCGGAAGCGGCCCTCCCAGTCCACCACCTCCTCTCGCCACAGGCGGTGGAGGAGCGCGTAGTTCTCCATGGCCAGCGGGATCCCGTTCTGGATCTCCTGACCGAACCACGGGTAGACCGCTGGTGTGTTCCCACGGCCCATCATCAGGTCCACGCGACCGCCAGCCAGGTGCTGGAGCATCGCGTAGTCCTCGGCGATCTTGACCGGGTCGTTGGTCGTGATCAGCGTGGTCGAGGTGGAGAGGATGATCCGCTCCGTCAGCGCCGCGATGTATCCGAGCAACGTGGTCGGGGAGGACGGGACGAACGGCGGGTTGTGGTGCTCGCCGGTCGCGAAGACATCCAGCCCGACTTCCTCGGCCTTCTGTGCGATCGCCACGACCGCCTGGATCCGCTCTGCCTCGGTGGGGGCGCGGCCAGTCGTGGGGTCCACGGTGACGTCGCCGACCGAAAAGACTCCGAACTGCATGTCGATCTCTCCTCTGGAGGGCTCCCGAGCCTCAGTTTCCCGGGCCGGGAGCCTCCGTGATCTCGTCCGTTCTCCGACCTCGTCCGTTACGTAGTCGCGGTGACGGCGTCCGCCAGTCCGCGCCGCGTCAGTTCTCCGTAGAGGTCCAGGCGTCGTGTGCCGAAGCCGCGGCTCTCCCACTCCTCGCGGGGGACCATCCAGAACACCTCGAACTCGTTGCCGTCCGGGTCCTTCGCGTACAGGCTCAGGCTGTTCCCGTGGTCGGACTCGCCCGTGAGCGCGCCCGCCTCGGCGAGGGCGACCTGTGCCCGCGCCAGGTCCGGCAGCGTCTCCACCTCCCACGCGAGGTGGTAGAGGCCGACGCGGTCGCCGCGGCCCGGGGCGGGCGCCTGCTCGCCGATGCCGAACAGGCCCAGGTCGTGGTGGTTGTCACTGCCGTTCGCGCGCAGGAAGTACGCGCGCTCGCCCATCGCCTCCACCACCTGGAAGCCCAGGACGTCGCGGTAGAACTCGAACGCCCGCTGTGCGTTCCGGACGTAGAGCACCGCGTGGTTGAGTCGCTTCACCGTGAACATGTCGTCGCTCCAATCCTCGGACTCCGGGGTGGCGGAGGCGCCCGGGCTAGCCGCCGGCCGCCTCGGACTCGCTCTCGGCACCCTCGGCCTCGGCTGCCTGCTCGGCGACCTCGGCCTCGATGTTGAGCTTCACGGTCTTGCCCACGAGCACGCCGCCGGTCTCCATGGCCACGTTCCAGGTGAGGCCGAACGCCTCGCGGTCGATCTCGCCGGAGAGCGAGAAGCCGGCGCGCCGGTCGCCAAACGGGCTCTTCACCGGGCCGGAGAACTCGCCCTTCAGCACCACCGGCTGAGTGACATCGCGGATCGTGAGGTCGCCCGCCAGCTCGAAGCGGTCGTCGCCGTTGCGGCGGACGCTCGTGCTCTGGAAGACCAGCTCGGGGAACTGCTCCACGTCGAAGAAGTCGGCGCTCTTCAGGTGGGTGTCGCGGTCCTCGCTGCCCGTGGTCAGGCTCGCGGCCTGGACCACGGCGCGGACGCTGGAGTTCTCCGGCGCCTGCTCGTCCAGGTTGATGTCCGCCTCCACCTCGGTGAAGCGGCCTCGGACGGTGGCCACCATCATGTGCTTGACGGCGAATCCGACTTCGGCGTGGGTGTGGTCAAGTGTCCAGGTCATGAGATACTCCTTGTAATGAATCGGCACTGACTGCTGTGTGGTGCTGTTAGTTCTCTTTCAGAACTGATGCTATCATCAGGTACCGAGAGGGATTTGTGAAGACCGCACGTTGAAGTGCCACAGGCACATGGGAGTAACCATGACGACACACGAATTACCCGCGAGACCGACGGCCCCCGTGGACGCGTGCGAGGTCCGCGAGGTGCTGGACCGCGTAGGAGACAAGTGGTCGGTCTACGTGATCCACATGCTGGGCGGCGGCACGATGCGCTTCAGCGAGCTGAAGCGCGGCATCGAGGGCATCAGCCAGCGCATGCTGACCGTGACGCTCCGTGGCCTAGAGCGTGACGGCCTGGTCTCGCGCACGGTGTATCCGGTGGTCCCCCCGAGGGTGGACTACGAGCTCACACCGCTCGGCGAGACGCTGCTGGAGGCGGTGTGCGCGCTGTTCAACTGGTCAGAGGAGCACCGTGCCGACATCGACGCCGCACGCATCCGCTACGACGAACGCGAGTCGGTGTAC
>JALOAM010000170.1 GCA_023228765.1 Dehalococcoidia bacterium | reverse complement strand
GGCTCTCGACCGGCGCGCCTCGCGGAAGCCGAGGCGCGCGAACGCGCGGAGGCGGTCCTCCGCAGCCGTGACGAGTTCATCTCGATCGCCTCGCACGAGCTCCGGAACCCCGTCGCCGCCGTCCGCGGCTTCGGCCAGCTGATGCAGCGCCGGTTGGACCGCGGCACACTGAGCGAGGACGACCTCCGCGAGTACGTCGCGAACATCAGCACCTCCGGCCTCTACCTCTCCCGGCTCGTGGAGGATCTCCTGAGTGTGTCGCGGCTGGAGGGCGGTCGATTGGACCTGCAACTGGAGCCCGCCGATCTCCTCGATGTCGTCCAGCGCGCCTCGGCGGAAGCGCCGTTACAGAGCCACGCGCTGCGTGTGGTGGAGCCACGCGAGCCGGCCATGGTCAGGGTGGATCCGGACCGCATCACGCAGATCCTCGTGAACCTGCTGGAGAACGCCGCGAAGTACTCGCCGCCCGGCTCAGAGATCATCGTGGAGATCGGGCGCGCCGGCCTCGGGGCCTGCGTGTCCGTCACGGACTCCGGGATCGGCCTGCCTGCGGACGACCTCGCGCGGCTGTTCTCGCCGTTCGGCCGCGCGGCCAACGCGCGCGCGGCGAACATCCCAGGCCTCGGGCTCGGCCTCTATGTGTCGCGCCGCCTCGCCGAGGCACACGGCGGCACGCTGTCCGCCTCCAGCGCCGGCGAGGGCCACGGCAGCGCCTTCACACTCACCCTGCCGCTCGCCCCCTCGACGCCCTCCGAGCCGGTACACCCCGACGCGATGGACGGGACGGACGACCTCGATCGGATCGAGGTAGGTGGTCGGACCGCGAGATGACCTCTGGCAATGAACGCCAGTGTGGTCGCCATGCGCTCCGGCTCCGGCTCTGGCCCCCCTCGCCCGCGAAGCGGGAGAGGGCGGAGGTGAGGGTCTGCTCCGGGCAGGGTGGGATCGCTTCCCCGACACTTCTCCTGCAAGGACAAGAGCGGTGCCCTCACCCCAACCCTCTCCCCGCCGGGCCGGGAGAGGGGGCCAGAATCGGACGAGGGGAAGCAACGAGAAGGGTCTGACGCGGCGGTGTCACGCTCGTCCTTGTCCGCCGCACTGCAGTAGTAGACTGCGCGTGACGCCTCTCCCCAGGGTCCGAGGGCTCCCAGCCACATGCAGACGATCGATGGACGGCTGATCTACTCGGCCACGGACCTCGTTGGGTTCCTTGAGTGCGCGCATCTCGCTGACCTCAACCGCGCGGTGGCGGAGGGGCACCTGGCCGCCCCCGTCGGGGACGACCCGGTGCTCGACCGGATCGCCCAGCGCGGCATCGAGCACGAGCAGCGCTTCCTTGCGTCCCTCCGGGCGAGCGAAGACGCGCTCGCGGTCGAAGACGTCGCGCCGGACCGGGAACTGCCCTCGCACGTGCGGTTGGAGCGAGGGCGGGACGCGACGCTGGAGGCCATGCGGCGCGGCGTCGATGTGATCTACCAGGCCACGCTGTACGACGGACGGCGGCAGGGCTACGCGGACTTCCTCCGGCGCGTCGAGACGCCGAGTGCTCTCGGTGCATGGTCGTACGAGGTGTGGGACACGAAGCTCGCGAGGCACGCGAAGGCCTCCGCGCTCCTCCAGCTCTGCATGTACTCGGAGATGGTCGCGGACCTCCAGGGGTTCGCGCCGGAGCAGATGCACCTCGCGCTGGGCGGGGTGGAGGCCGAGACCGCCTCGTACCGCGTCGCGGACTACGCCGCGTACTACCGCTCCGTCGTCCGGGAGCTGGAGGCCCACCTCTCCGCCTCAGAGGCCTCGTTCCCGGTGACCTCGGAGCCCGCGCCGACCTCGCACTGTGACGTCTGTCGCTGGTCTCAGCGGTGCAACAAGTTCTGGCACGATCGCGATGACCTCTCGCTGGTCGCGAACCTCACCTCCCGACAGCGCACGGGCCTGATCGCCGTCGACCTCCCAACGAGGACGGCGCTCGCTGATGCGCAGCTGCCACTTGCCGAACCGCCCCGTGGCGTGAGTGCGGATGCACTGTTCCGCGTCCATGAGCAGGCGCGCGTGCAGGTGGAGGGCGAACGCCTCGGCGCGCCGTACTTCGAGCGCATCGATCCCCCTCGCGACCGCGAGGGTGTGCTGAAGCCGAACGTTGGCCTCGGAATGCTCCCCGCCCCGTCGGAGGGCGACCTGTTCTTCGACATCGAGGGCGACCCCTTCTTCGGCTCCACGGAGGTGGACGGGATCGACTACCTGTTCGGGGTGATCGAGCCGGGGGAGCGGGACGCCTCGGACGCGCCGCGCTTCCACGCCTTCTGGGCGATCGAGGATGGCCCCACCGGGCCGCAGGTGACGCCGGCGGCGGAGCGCCGCGCGTTCGAGGCGTTCATCGACCTGGTACAGGAACGGCTGAAGCGCGACCCGGGGCTGCACATCTATCACTACGCCCCGTACGAGACGACAGCCGTGAAGCGCCTCGCGATGCGGTACGCCACGCGCGAGGCGGAGGTGGACGAGCTGCTGCGTGGCCGCGTCTTCGTCGACCTCTACCGCGCCGTCCGGCAGGGCATCCGCGCGGCGGTGGAGTCCTACTCGATCAAGAAGCTGGAGCAGTTCTACGGTTACCAGCGCGACATCAACCTCCGCTCGGCAGGCGACAGCATCGTGGAGTTCGAGACGTGGCTCGAGCTCGGGGAGGGCGACGCCGCCTCCGAGGAACGCGCCCGCGTCCTGCAGGAGATCGAGGACTACAACCGCGACGACTGCGTCTCCACGCTGCGCCTCCGCGACTGGCTGGAGGAGCAGCGTGCCGCCCTCGTCGCGAACCTCCCCGCCGGCGACGTGCTCCTCCGGCCTCACGAGGTGGTGCCCGAGGATCGCGAGGCGAGCGAGAAGCAGAAGGCAACGATGGCCCTCGTCGAGCAACTGACGGCGGGCGTCCCGGACACGCGGCTGGAGCAGACCCCGGAGCAGCACGCCCGGTGGCTGCTGGCGCAGATGCTGAGCTGGCACGCCCGGGAAGATAAGGCTGCGTGGTGGCGATATTACTATCTGAAGAATGAACTAACTGACGAGGAGCGGCGCGAAGAGTCCGACGCGATCGGTGAGTTGGAGTTCGTCGACTCGTGGCCTGATCCAGCGCCGCGGGCACGTTCCTCGTTCTTCGAGTACCGGTTCCCGCCGCAGGAGTACAAGTTCCGTGTGGGGGAGGACGCGTACAACCCGGACACGGACAAGCGTGCCGGAATGATCTCCGAAATCGAAGATGGTCGCGTCGTCCTGCGGGCCTCGAAGATGGAGCAGCACCCGACATCGTTGATCCCGCGGGACATCGTCAAGGCTGTTCCGAAGCCGCAAGCCCTCGAGCGCATTGCGAAGCATGTTCTCGAGGACGGCATCGGAGGGGAGGGCTCCTTCCGGGTCGCGCGTGACCTCCTGCTCCATTCGGCACCGAGGTTCATATCAGGCACGCTCGCGGCTGCGCCGGGCGAATCCAACGAGGACGTCGCGCGTCGCGAGGTTCTCCGACTCGATTCGAGCTATCTCGCTGTGCAAGGCCCGCCAGGCTCGGGTAAGACCACCGTCGGCGGGAAGATGATCGTCGACCTCGTTGCCGCCAAACAGCGGGTCGGTGTGACAGCGACGAGCCATAAGGTGATCGGGAACCTGCTCGATGAGGCGGCGGCGTATGCCGCGAAAGCCGGCGTCTCAATGATCATCGGGCAGCGGCCAGGTTCGAAGAACGCCGCTCCGATGCATACGGGTGCTCGGAACCTGACATCGGCGAGTGATGCGGCTACGTCGCTCCAGTCCGGTGCGGTCCAGGTGGTTGGTGGCACGGCGTGGCTCTGGGCGCGCTCCGACATGCAGGACAGCGTCGACGTGTTGTTCATCGACGAGGCGGGGCAGATGTCGCTGGCGGACGCCCTCGCGGCGTCGCCGGCGGCGAGGAGTCTCGTGCTGCTGGGGGATCCGCAGCAGTTGGACCAACCGCTGCAGGGGACCCACCCGCCCGGGGCGGAGCGCTCGGCGCTCGCGCATGTCCTCGATGGGCACGCCACGATGCCCCCCGAGGCGGGGCTCTTCCTCGCGGGGACGTGGCGGCTGCATCCCGAGATCACGCGTTACACCTCCGAGGTGTTCTACGACGGTCGCCTCGGCTCGCAGCCGGGACGCGAGGTGCAGACCGTGACCACCGAGTCGGGAGCGTCAGCCCTCGGGGGGAGCGGGCTGCGGTTCGTAGCGGTCTCGCATGACGCGCCGAACAGCAGCGAGTCGCTCGAGGAGGCCACGGCGATCGGTGCGCTGATCGACGAGTTGCTCGAGGCTTCGCCGACCTGGACGGATGACAAGGGGAACATCTCCCCGATCACCCCGGACGAGATCCTGATGATCACGCCGTACAACGCGCAGGTGCATGCGCTGGAGGAAGTGCTCGGCGGGTTCCGCATCGGCACGGTGGACAAGTTCCAGGGCCAGCAGGCCCCGATCTCGATCTACTCGATGGCGACGAGCTCGGCGGCGGAGGCGCCGCGAGGGATGGAGTTCCTCTACAGCCTCAACCGGCTGAACGTGGCCACGTCCCGTGCGCGCTGCGTCGCCGTGGTGGTCGCGAGCCCGGAGCTGCTCCGCGCGCGCTGCCGCACGCCGCGCCAGATGCAGCTCGCGAACGCCCTCGCGCGGTTGGTGGAACTCGCGTCCGAGGGCTGACGATCGCCCTCGATGTGTGTCCGCCCTCGAAGGGTGGGGATCAGCTGTCGGTCGCGCGCTGCACGACGCGGATGAGCTCGTCGAGGTCGAACGGCTTGTGGATCACGGCGACGGCGCCGAGCTCCTGTCCGACCTGCTTCGCCTCGCTCGAACCGGAGAGCACCACGACGGGGATCGAGTCGCCGCACTCGCGCTGACGCCGCACGAACTCCTGGCCGCTCATCCCGGGCATCCGCAGGTCCACGATCAGCAGGTCCGGGTTCTCTTGCCCGTCGAGCCGGTCGAGGGCGTCCTCGCCCGAGGCAGCAGACAGCACGCTATGGCCCTCGTCAGTCAGGGTGTCCACGACCAGGTGCCGGATGAGGGATTCATCTTCGACGACAAGGATGCTCGCCACGCACAAGCCGCTTTCCAGGGTCCGAGGGGCTCGATCCGCTCGTTCTGTGTCGTGTTCCCGGGGGAGGATAGGACTAGGTTTCCGGTCTGGACTAGGGCGCCTGGGAGTGTGCGCTGGCAGGCGGTTGATAGCGGTTGGCGAGCCGGCTGTCCACCGGCAGTGTGAGGATGAAGCGGGAGCCGGAGTCGACACCGTCGCTCTCGGCACGCAGCTCGCCGCCATGCATCTCCGCCAGCTGGCGGCAGATGTGGAGGCCGAGCCCAAGGCCCGGGATGTTCGCCTCGCTCGCGTTGGGGGCGCGGCCGAACGGTCCGAAGATGGCCTCGGCGGACTCGGGCGGGAACCCGATCCCGCGGTCCGCCACGCGGACGGTCACGGTGTCCTCGCCGCGCACGAGCGCCACGACGATCGGGCCGGCCTCCGGCGAGTACTTCACGGCGTTCTCGACGAGGTTGGCGAGCACCTGGCGGAGACGGACCGCGTCCGCGACCACGGCCCACGATGCCGGCTCGGACTCGTCCTCCGCATAGACCTCGAACGGGTGGGGCGCGCCCTGGTCACGGCACTCCTCGATCGTCGCGTGGACCATCGTGAGGAGGTCGAACTCCTCCATGTGCAGGCGGAGCTGCCCGGTCTCCAGCCGCGCGACGTCCAACAGGTCGTCCAGCAGGCGGGAGATGCGGCCGCTGGTGTCCACCAACGATGACGAGTAGAGCTTGATGCGCTCCGGGTCCACGTCCGGCCGGTTGAGGAGGCGCTGCAGCATCTGGGCGGCGCCGCGGATCCCGGCGACCGGGTTGCGCAGTTCGTGCGAGGCGATCGAGAGGAACTCGTTGCGTGCGCGGACGGCGGCCTCGGCCTCGGCGCGCGCTTCACGCTCCGCGTCCAGCAGCCCCTGCCGTTCGAGTTCGGCGCGTTTGCGCTCCGTGATGTCGATCAGGATGTTCACCGCACCGACGATGCGCCCCTGCGCGTCGTGCAGCGGGGTGGGGAAGGGCAACACGGCGGCCCGCTCGCCGTCCGGGCGCTCCGCGATGATCTCGACGTCGCGGACCGGGCGGTCCTCCTTGAGCGCGACCGCCATCGGACACTGGTCGTGCGGCAGTGGCTCGCCGGTGGGCTGGTAGATCTGCCAGGAGCCGCACCAGGCGTCGCGCCCGATCTCCGGACGCCGGCCCCAGAGGGCGGCCGCCTCCTCGTTGAAGTAGGTGATCAGGCCGTCCGCGTTCGTCGTATACGCGGCGACGCCCATGCCCTCTACGAGGGTGCGGAAGCGGTGCTCGCTGAGCACCTCGGCCTGCGCGCGCGCCTGGTGCGCCCGGAACCGGTCGAGGGCCATGCCGATGTAGGAGCCGAGCACCTCCGCGGTGAGGAGTTCCTCTTCGCTGAACGAGTGCGGCTCCGCGTAGTAGAGCATGAACTTCCCCACCAGCCGCCCGCGGAGGGTCAGGGGGATGAAGGCGCACGCACGGACGCCCTCGCGGTCGAGGACGGGGAGGAGCGATACGAGCTCGGCGTCGGCGCACACGTCCGGTACGAGGACGGGCTGCGGTGCGTCG
>JALOAM010000169.1 GCA_023228765.1 Dehalococcoidia bacterium | reverse complement strand
GCGAGCACGTTCATGCCCACCCCGCCCACCCCGAAGACGGCCACCGTCTCGCCCTCCTGCACCTTCGCCGTGCCGAGGACCGCGCCGACGCCGGTGACGACGGCGCAGCCGATGATGGCGGTGGCGTCGACGGGGAGGTCGTCGTCCAGGCGGACCACCATCTGCTCGTGGCAGACGATGTCCTCCGCCCACGTGTAGACGCTGGTCATCTTCGCCTCCGTGCCGCGGGCGATCGCACGGGCGCGCTGGAAGTTCCACGTCTCCTCGGTGGCATCGCGCGGCACCCACGTCACCATCACACGGTCCCCCTCGCGGACGTGCGTGACCTTGCGACCGGCGGCCTCGACGACGCCCGTGGCCTCGTGCCCCAGGAGCTGCGGTCGAGGGCTGGCCGCGTTGTGGATCTGGTGGAGCTGGGAGTGGCAGATGCCGGTTGCGAACAGCTTCACGCGGACCTCGCGCGGGCCGGGGTCGGGCAACTCGATCTCCTCGACGGACAGCGGCTGCCCGTGCTCTGCGTCGACGACGGCGATGGTCTTCGTGGTCACGGGCGAGTCCTCCGAGGCGTACCGCAGCGCGCGAGGGCGAGCGAGATAGTGATGCTCGCGAGATATATCACGATGGTGATGTCCTCGGACGCTCGGATGCGGACGGACTCCGGCACGGAGAGGGCGGCCCAGGCCGGGCCGCCCTCTCGCCCCTCCGGACTCTTGTCCCCACGGCGGCGGGCTCGAGGGACGTACGCCCGATGCCGGTGGTCCCGGTGGGCTGTGTCCGGTGACCACCGTGGAGCGCGTCCGCGCTAGTAGCCCGGGCCGTTCGAGATTGGCGCGGCGGCCTGGCTGTCGTCCGGCGGCACGACGAACCACACGTCGCCGACCTCGTGGCCGGTGGTGTCGCCCGGCGCGGAGTCGCCCTGCCAGTAGTAGAGCGGCATGCCGTCGTAGGTGACCTGCGTCCCGAGGCCGTCCGTGCGTTCGATCGTGCCGAGCTCGCCGGGGGCGTCCTCGGAGGCGGTCGGGGTCTCGCCGGACTCGACGATGAGCGGCGGCCAGTTCTGGATGCACTGGTCGACGCAGTTGCTCACGCCGTCCTCGTCGTTCGTGAACATGTACAGCGTCATGCCCTCCGGCCCGGCGAGGAACGGTGCGAGGTCACCCTCCGTTGCGACGGAGATGGTGGTGTCGCCCGTGGCCGTGCCTTCGGTGGCGGTCGCGGTCTCCGTTGCGGACTCCGTCTCGGTTGCGGTCGCCGTCGCGGTCGTCGCCTCGGACGTGGCGGTCGAGGTCGGCGTCGACGTGGTGGTCGTTGCCTCGGTGTCCGTGTCGTCGCCTCCGCCGTCGTCGTCCGTGCAGGCGGCGAGGGTCAGGGCGGCGACCGCGACCAGCGAGGCGAGACCGGCCGCTCGTCGCCACCTCGAAGCCCGGGTCGGTCGCCCTGTGATCCGATGCGTCGGCTGCTCGTGCATGTCCTAGGATTCCTCTCTGCATTCGGAGGTGGGGGGCCGGCTCGTATCGCCGGCTGCCGGTGACTCGCACGAGGACCGCCGTTGGATCACCCCGAGGACCTCGAGGCTCACGTTCCGCCACCGGTCCCGCTTCGACCGGGTGATCCACCGGGCGTGTCCGCGCGAGTTACCGCGGAGGGGAGCGTGGGCAGCAGCCGGGCGGCACCCGCTGCTGGCGCTCCGGCGACCGATGACCCGATCGATGCCCCCACTGACGACCGCGTCGATGAGCGTGCGCTCGCGCGCCGGCTCCAGGCCCGCGACGCCTCGGCGCTCGCGGAGCTGTACCGCGCCCACCGACAGCGCGCGTTCGGCCTCGCCTACCGCGTCCTCGGCGACGCCCCAGCCGCCGAGGATGCGGTGCAGTCCGCGTTCCTCGCGCTGTGGCAGCAGGCCGACCGCATTGCGCCGGAGGGGAGCCTGGGGGCGCTGGTCATGACGATCGCCCACCGCCGTGCCGTGGACCTCGCGCGCCGTCGCGCTGCCGAGCGCGTCCACACGCACCGCACCTCTGCCGCGTTCGACGGCCCTACCGCCGATGTCGCGGAGGCGATCCCGGACGAGGAAGCGCAGGCCGCCTTCGCC
Source organism: Dehalococcoidia bacterium (assembly GCA_023228765.1). GTDB lineage: Bacteria > Chloroflexota > Dehalococcoidia > UBA2979 > UBA2979 > W-Chloroflexi-9. The sequence continues at coordinate 4,571 of JALOAM010000169.1, read as the reverse complement.
CGCGTCCTCGACGATCCCGAGGGCACCCGCCGTCGCGTCGCCGCGGCCCTGGACCGGCTGCCGGTGGAGCAGCGCATGGTGGTCGAGCTCGCGTACTTCGAGGGCCTGACACACCGAGCGATCGCGGAGCGGCTGGGGCTGCCCGGCGGGACGGTGAAGAGCCGCCTCCGCCTCGGGCTGGGCCACCTGCGGGACGCCCTCGATACCGGTGCCCCCGAGACTGGCGCTCCCGATACTGGCGTGACGAGGGATGGGCGAGGGGAGGAGGAGCGCGCATGACCTGCGACGAGATCGACGACCTCCTCGCCGCGTACGCCCTCGACGCCGTCGACGACGACGAGCGCGCCGCGATCGAGGATCACCTCGCCACGTGCGAGCATCCCGAACGCCACGAGGTGGACTCGCTCCGAGCCGCCGCGATCGGCCTGGCCACCCTCGCCGAGGAGCGCGAGCCTTCGGTCGCCCTTGAAGCGCGCCTCCTCGCGAGCGTCGAACGTGGGTCGGAGACGCGCCCGCGGCCGGGCGTCGGATACATCGCCGGCCGCCCGAGGCGTGACCTCCGCTGGGCGGGAGCCCTCGTGGCCGGCGTCGTGCTCATGGTCGCGGGCTTCGTCGCGGGCGCGCTGCTCTTCTCAGGCGATGACGGGAGCGGCGAGGCGCTCGTGCAGGTGGTCCAGAAGGACGCGATGCGGATGCGCGCCGAGGCCGTCGCGGGCGAGTCCCCGGTCACCGTCACCCTCGCCGGGCTGGGACGCCTGCCCGAGGACGTCGGCTACCAGGTCTGGGCCGTCCGCGACGATGGCTGGGTGACCGTGGGCATCTGCAACACCGACGAGGACGGCTGGTGGGAGGGCGACTTCGACTTCGCGCTCCGCCCGGACGACGCGCTCGCGATCACCATCGAACCCCGCGAGGGCTCCCCTACCCCCACCGGCGAGGTCGTCCTGCGCTCCACCGGCTGGGAACGCACCGCGCAGTAGCCCAGCGCCCCGCACCGCCCTCCCCGTCCGACCCCCTCGCCCGCGAAGCGGGAGAGGGTTGGGGTGAGGGTCTGCTTCCGATCACTGTGCGAGCGCGTCACTTGCAGAGGGGGCCCTCACCCCCGGCCCCTCTCCCGAAACCGGGAGAGGGGAGTCGAACGGGGATCGGAATGGGGGGCGGAATGGGATTCGGAATGGGATTCGGAATGGAGGAGGGAGCCGGGCTCCGAGCGCTAACGCTCGGCTTCGCCTCGGGCCTCTCGTGCGACCAGTGCCACCAGGCGTCGGTTCGCGGCGCGGTCCGGCGCCTCGCCGAGGAAGGCGACGCGGAACACGTTGGAGCCGATGAGGGCGAACGCGAGGGATCGCCAGTCCACGTCCGGCGCCGCCTCGCCGCGCTCGATCGCGTGCAGGAAGACCTGGTGCATGAAGTTGAGTCGCGGCCGGATGACGTTCTCGCGGAACGCCTCCGCGAGGTCAGCGTTCGCGAGCATCTCCCCGACGGACGCCTGCATCAGTCCCGGCAGGGATTCCTCCTCCATCTTGTCGGCCATCCGGTCCACGAGGGCGTTAAGGTCGCCCTCTAGCGAGCCGGTGTTCGGGACGTCGGACTCGTCCAGCATGGCCTGGTGCGCCTCGATCATCAGCGCTTCCTTGGAGGGCCAGCGGCGGTAGATCGTCGCCTTGGAGACGCCCGCCCGCTCCGCGATCTCGTCCATGGAGGTGCGGGCGTATCCCTGCTCTGCGACGAGGGCGATCAGGGCGGCGATCACCCGGTCACGGGTGCCCTCCGTCCGAGGACGCCCGCGACCGGAACGAGGAGCCGCCCGTTCGCTCAAGAGGCAGCGCCTCCCACTGCGTCGCGAGGTGCGTCGTCATCCTCGATCACGCCACGCGCCTCGGCATCCTCGAACGTCTCGCCGGCGTCCACCCCGTGGGCGGGGAGGAACAGGATCACCAGGAGCACGCCGAGCGCGGAGATGAGGGCGGCAGCGATGAAGCCGGCGGCCATCGCGTCTGAGAACGCCTGCTTCGCCTGTTCTGCGATCGGCTCGCCCTGCGCGCCGGACTGGCCGGCGATGGCCAGCGCCGCGCCCACCGAGTCCTTCGCGCGCTCCACGAGGTCCGCGGGCAGCGAGGTCAGGGCCGACTCCACGTTCGCGCGGTAGGTACTGGACATCAGCGAACCGATGGTGGCGACGCCCAGCGCGCCGCCGACCTGCCGGGTGGTGTCGTTCATCGCCGAGCCCACGCCCGCCTTCGCGCGCGGGATCGCGCCCATGATCGCCTCGGTCGCCGGGGCCATCGTCAGGCCCATGCCCAGCGAGAGGACGAGCAACGGGAGCAGGAAGTCCATGTACGAGCTGTGTGGCTCCAGCTGAGTCAGCATGACCAGCGCGAGTGTAACCAGGCTGAGGCCACCCGCGACGACGACCTTTGCACCGGTGCGTTCCACGAGCCGCGCCGACACCGGCGCGCCGATCATCATGCCGACCGCCATCGGCAGCATGCGGATCCCGGACTCCAGGGCGGAGTACCCGAGGACGAACTGCAGGTACTGCGTCATCGAGAACATGGAACCGAACAGCGCGAAGAAGACCAGCGTGATCGCCGCGTTCGCGGCGCTGAACCGCGGGTTCTTGAAGAACCGCAGGTCCAGCATCGGTTCCTTCGTCCTGGACTCCACCCACGCGAACACCGCGAGCAGGAGCACGCCGCCGCCGAGAGCCAGCAGCGTCGAGGTGGAACCCCACCCGTGCAGGGGGGCCTCGATCAGTCCGTAGATGAAGACGCTGAGCCCGGCCATGGACAGCACGGCGCCCGGGAGGTCGATCTTCGGGGCCTGCGGGTCGCGCGAGTCAGGCAGGAGCACCCACCCGGCGGCGAGCGCGATCAGCACCAGCGGCACGTTCACGAGGAAGATCGAGCCCCACGCGAAGTGCTCCAGCAGCCAGCCGCCCAGCAGCGGCCCGAGCGGGATGCCGATGCCGGCCACACCGGCCCAGATGCCGATCGCGCGTCCTCGCTCGTGGGGCGGGAACATGTTCGTCAGGATGGAGAGCGTTGCCGGCATGATGAACGCGCCGCCGATGCCCATCACCGCGCGCGACGCGATCAGGTGGGTCGCGTCATCCGTCGTCGAGGCGTACAGCGCCCCACCGAGAAAGATCAGCAGCCCGGCGTTCAGCGCACCCTTCCGCCCGAAGCGGTCACCCAGGCTTCCGGCCGTCAGCAGGAGCCCCGCGAACACCAGGACGTACGAGTCCACGATCCACTGCAACTGCGAGTTCGTCGCGTCGATCTCCCGGACGAGCGTCGGAAGCGCCACGTTGAGGATCGTGTTGTCGAGCCCGATCAGCACCAGCGCCAGCGAGAGGACCAGCAGCCCCCACCACCGACGTGCGTACGGCTCTTGCTCGGGAGATGCGCCGGGCGGCGGCGGGGCGACAGCGGTAGCCATAGCGGCCTTCCAATTACGGAACTGATGAGTCTCGTTATTCAACGTACGCCCGCCCTGACGCAGCGACAAGACGGCAAATTCGTGATGTCGACGAGCCTCTCGCCGGGATGTGGAGGAGAAATGTGCAGCCCTCGTCGGTTCGATGGATGAGGACCCCGCCGGGCAGCGCCCGACTCTGCCCTCCGACCCCCTCGCCCGAGCAGCGGGAGAGGGTGGGGGTGAGGGTCCGCTCCGCGCCCGCATCGGACTGCCCCCCCACGGCCATGCCATGTAAGGGGGGCAAGCCCCGACTCCGACTCCGACCTCCCCTCTCCCGGTTTCGGGAGAGGGGCCGGGGGTGAGGGCCCCCTCCTGCGATGCCCTATCCTTGAAGGTGACGGGTGGCGCATCCGCCGAGGGAGGCGGAACCCACTCGTTGACCCTCACAAAGTGGCGTTTCTATACTTCGAGATGGCCGCGCGCCGGGAACGGTGCGCGGTGTGTTTCTCTCTGGCGGGCGGCTCGACCGACCGTGCCCGAGTGGCGCAACGGCAGCGCAGCCGATTTGTAATCGGAAGGTTGGTGGGTTCGAATCCCCTCTCGGGCTCCAGTCGGAGCCGGGGGTGGGGGCGGCCCGGTAGCCCTCCGGCAGGACGGACCGGCAAGCGTCGTTGCCCCCTGTGGGTGCAGTCAGGGGGACACACTCCAGGCACGGGTGGGAGAGTGGCTAATTCCAGCGGTCTGTAAAACCGCCGCCTTCGGGCTACGCAGGTTCGAATCCTGCCCCGTGCACCATCCCAGGCCCCTGTAGCTCAGTGGTAGAGCGCGTTCTTGGTAAGAACGAGGTCACGAGTTCAACTCTCGTCGGGGGCTCCAGCATCACACCAGCCACCGAGGCATCCCGTGACCGGGCCGCCCTCGGAGCGGATCGAGTAGTCAGCAGGTCGGCGCGGCGCCACGGACGTGGAGCGGGCGCCGGAGGCGCGAACAGTAGGCCGGGACCGCCGGCAGGGAGAGCGACCCAGATGGCCAAGGGCGTATTCGAGCGGACGAAGCCTCACCTGAACGTGGGGACGATCGGTCACGTGGACCACGGGAAGACGTCGCTGACGGCGGCGATCACGAAGACGCTGGCGCTGCGCGGGTTCGCG
>JALOAM010000168.1 GCA_023228765.1 Dehalococcoidia bacterium | reverse complement strand
ACCTGCCGGAGAAGCTGGAAGCAGAGCACGGCGGCGCGTTCCAGTACTACTTCCAGAAGATCATCTTCGACGGGAAGCGCAGCGAGCGGCAGCTGACGGAGGCGAACCTCCGGCTGGTCGTCTCGGTGGCGAAGAAGTACATCGGCCGTGGCATGTCCCTGCTGGACCTGATCCAGGAAGGCAACATCGGCCTGATCCGCGCGGTGGAGAAGTTCGACTACCGCAAGGGCTTCAAGTTCTCCACGTACGCCACGTGGTGGATCCGCCAGGCCATCACCCGCGCCATCGCGGACCAGGCCCGCACGATCCGCATCCCCGTGCACATGGTGGAGACGATCAACAAGCTCGTCCGCATCCAGCGCCGCCTGGTGCAGGAGTACGGCCGCGAGCCCACGCCCGAGGAGATCGGCGCCGAGCTGGAGCTGCCGCCGGACCGCGTCCGCGAGATCCTGAAAGTCTCGCAGGAGCCGGTCTCGCTGGAGACCCCGATCGGCGAGGAGGAGGACTCCCACCTCGGCGACTTCATCGAGGACCCCACGGCCCTCGCGCCACAGGACGCAGCCAGCCACCAGCTGCTCAAGGAGCAGGTGATGGACGTCCTCTCGTCCCTCACCCCCCGCGAGCGCAAGGTGCTCGAGCTCCGCTTCGGCCTCGAGGACGGCCGTTCGAGGACCCTCGAGGAGGTCGGCCGCGAGTTCAACGTGACGCGCGAGCGCATCCGCCAGATCGAGGCGAAGGCGCTCCGCAAGCTGCGGCACCCCACCCGGTCCAAGAAGCTGAAGGACTACCTCGACTAGAGGCTCCGGCAGCACCGGCAAGGTAGAATTCGATGGCCGGAGCACCCCTCCGGCCATCGTTTCGTCCGTCTCGTCCGGATCAGTCCACCCGGGACGACAGTTCGAGCAGGAGCCTCGTCATGCCCATCTACGAATACGGCTGCAAGAAGTGCGGCACCAAGTTCGAGAAGGTGCGCAGTCTCGCCCAACGTGACGACCAGATCGCCTGCCCCAACTGCAAGTCCAAGACCCCGAAGCGCATCGAGGTCCAGCGCGTCGCCACCCTCACCGGCGCCCGCCCCAACGCCGCCGAGGGCGAAGGCGAAGCCGAGGACTTCCTCGACGGTGGTGACGACTTCGGCGACTACGGCGACTTCGACGACGATTTCTAGGTAGCCCTCGCAGCTCCAGCCTTCACCTCTGACCCTTCCCCATCTGACCCCCTCTCCCGCTCCGCGGGCGAGGGGGCCGGAAGCGGAGTCGCCGATCGAGGGCACAACGCTGCCTCGTGTTACGTTCGGAACTTCCTCGCACCGCTGGTCTGGAGACGCTCTTGGCATTCGAACGCTCGCATGGTCGCAGTGTCCGCGAGGAGCGCCCGCTCGCCATCGAGCCCGGGTTCACGAAGCACGCCGAGGGCTCCGTCCTGATCTCCACGGGCGACACGCGCGTCCTCTGCACGGCAAGCGTCGAGCCGGGCGTGCCGGGGTGGCTCCGCAACTCCGGCCGCGGGTGGGTGACCGCCGAGTACGGCATGCTGCCTCGCGCAACCCACACGCGCTCCGAGCGCGAGGCTGCCCGAGGGCGACAGGGCGGCCGCACGCAGGAGATCCAGCGCCTGATCGGCCGCTCGCTCCGCGCCGCCGTGGACATGAACAAGCTCGGCGAGACCACCATCACCATCGACTGCGACGTCATCCAGGCCGATGGAGGCACCCGCACCGCCGCGATCACCGGCGGCTGGATCGCCCTCGCGATGGCCGTGGACTACCTCCAACGCGCCGGGGGGCTGCCTACGTCGCCGCTCAAGACACAGGTCGCGGCGATGTCGGTCGGGATGCTGGAGGGGCAGCCGTTCCTCGACCTCGACTACCGCGAGGACTCCGGCGCCGACGTCGACTTCAACGTCGTGGCGCTCGGCACCGGACAGCTGGTGGAGGTCCAGGGCACCGCGGAGCACCAGCCGTTCACGCGCGAGGAGATGTCGCAGCTCGTCGACCTCGCGATGGCGGGCATCAACCGCCACTTCGAGGCCCAGCGCGACGTGATGAAGGCCTGGCGCGCCCGCTAGCGTCGAGGTCTGTCGCGGCGGCTTCGTGAGGCGCTAACGCGCCGCTCGAGCGAGGGCGAGCCGCACGCCGAGGCCGATGAAGAGCACGCCGGCGACCCGCTCCACCCACTGCATCCACGCTTGGAGACGCCCTCGCACGGCCTCGTGGCCGACGACTAGCGCGAGGAACCCGAACCACGCCAGCGAGATCGCGATGACGGTGCCGCCGTACAGCAGCTTCGCCGCGCTGGGCGTGTCCGCGTCGATCACCTGCGTGAACAGCGCGAGGAAGAACAGCGTCACCTTCGGGTTCGTGAGGTTGGTGAGCAGCCCCATCCGGAACGCCTGCCGGTCCGTGAGCCCTCGCGCGGTCGCGTCGACCGCTAGCTCCGTGCGCCCGGAGCGCAGCGCCTTCCATCCCACGTACACGAGGTAGGCCGCGCCCACGTACTTGAGCACGGTGAACACCACCACGGACTGCGAGACGAGGACCGCAAGCCCGAGCAGCGAGTAGGTCGTGTGCCAGCAAAGCCCGAGGGCGATCCCCAGCGAGGTCAGCAGTCCCGCCCTCGACGAGCCCGTGAGGCTCGAATGGAGCGTGACGAGCATGTCCGGTCCGGGGCTGGTGACGGCGAACACGCCGACCACCGCGACCGTCGCCCACTCCGCGCCGAACTCGCTGATGTCCACGGCGCGATGCTACGCCTCGAGCGGTGCGCGAGCATGAGATGGATGCGAGGCACTGGCGGCGATCGCTGGGCCGCCTTCTGCGTCGTGCGCACGCCAGACGCGATCACAGATGAAATTGATCGTCGATCTGATCAAAAGTCTTGACGGTCGATCCTCGCGTTCGTAATGTTATGTCCAACCTCACCCCGAGTTAGCTCGCTGTCTCCCCTCCCCAGGGACGAGTAGGCGGACGACGGGAACGACGATGCTCTACACCGTGATGTGCCGCCTCCAGCGGCCAGCCCCCGAGTACCCCACGCTGTCCGGCGCCATCCAGGCGGCCGGCATCGCGAACTGGCAGGTCAACGACGCGACCTGGCTCGTCGAGTCCGACCACCCCGCCGACGCCCTGCGCGATTCCCTCCAGCTCTGCATCGAGGAGGGCGACCTGGCGATGGTGTTCCCGGTGAACATCGGCGGCGGTCGGTGGACACCCCTCGCGGACTTCCGCTACGGGCGGCAGTTCCTCACGGGCGCCCTGAAGCGTGAGCAGTCTGCCTCGGCGGTCTAGCGCGCCCGACACCCACACCATGACCGCCGAGATCGTCTTCGAGACGCACTCGCTCACCGAGGACAACGAGGTGGGGCGCGCGACGGGCTGGCTCCCCGGGCGACTCTCCGCCGAGGGGCGTCGCTTCGCAGTCGAGCTCGGGCAGCGACGGCGGCAGGACGGCATCGACGCGATTTTCTGCTCGGACCTCGCGCGGGCGCGGGAGACGGTGGCGCTCGCGTTCGAGGGCACCTCGGTCCCAGTCCTGCTCGACTGGCGGCTGCGCGAGTGTGACTACGGTGACCAGAACGGCGGACCGGCTGGGGAGGTGCACGCCGGCCGCTCGGAGCACCTCGACGTGCCGTATCCGAACGGCGAGTCGTGGCGGCAGGCCGTGGAGCGCGTCATCGGGTTTGTCGACTCGCTTCCGTCGAGGTGGGACGGGAAGCGGATCCTCGTCGTCGGACACGTGGCGACGCGGTGGGGGCTGGAGTGCCGCCTCGGCGGGCGCTCGCTCGAGGAGCTGATGGGCGAGGACTTCGGATGGCGCGAGGGCTGGGAGTTTCGGCTGGAGCGGTAGCACGCGGAGTCCGGAGGCGGAGCAGACCCTCACCCCAACCCTCTCCCGCCGAGCCGGGAGAGCAACTGTCTTAGGCCAAGACGGGGTCCCAGGTGCGGCCGGAGCGGGCCATCTCGTTCAGGGCGAGCAGGATCCGGCGGGAGCAGGCCGTGAGGGCGAGCTTCTTGGGCTTGCCAGCAGCGAGCAGGCGGTCGTAGATGGGCTTGAGCCACGGGTTGTGGCGGACGCCGACGATCGCGGCCCAGTAGAGGACGCGGCGCACCGAGCCGTGCCCGCCTCCGATCCGCCGCCGTCCCTGGTGCGTCCCGCTCTCGTGGTTGAACGGGGCCAGTCCCGCCAGCGCCGCCGCCTCCTTGCGGTTGAGCGTGCCCAGTTCCGGGAACCGCGATGAGCGTGGACGAGACGACCGGCCCGACCCCGGGCACCGTGCGGAGCACCCGGTCGCGCTCGGCCCAGACGGGGTCGGACGCCAGCGCGGCGGCGATCGCCCGGTCGAGCTCGTCCCGCTGGCGGCGCAGGAGCTGCGCCAGCTGCCGGCGCAGGCGGACGACCGTCGGGTGCTGGCGCACGGGATACGCCCGCTGGGCCTCGGCGATCTCGGCCTGCAGTCGCCGGCGGTGCGCGACCAGGCTGCGCAGCTCACGCGCGGCAGCATCGGGCCGGGGACGGGCCGGCAGCTCCAGCATGGCGCCGTAGCGGGTGAGCAGGCGGGCGTCGAGCGCATCGGTCTTCGCCGACTGGCCGAGCGCGCGTCGGAGGGCCTGGGGCCGCTCCGGGGCGACCACGACCACCGGGAGGCCCGCGGCGCTCAGCGTGTCCTCGACGTCGGCCTCGTAGCCGCCCGAGGCCTCGACCACGACCTTGCGCACCTTGCGGGGCCGCAGCGCGCGCACGAGCGACCGCAGCCCCGCCCGGTTGTGAGGGAAGCGCTCGACCTCCGGCGCGTCGGAGAAGGCGAGGTCGAGGAAGTCGGCCGAGATGTCGATCCCGGCTGCCAGCACGGTAGCCATCGTGGACCCCTTGTCACGCGGCTCTCCGTCGCCCACCCTTGTGGTGCGAGCTCGACTACGTCGGCCCTGGCAACTGTCCGGGCTCTCGAGAGCCGCAATCCTGGGGTGGGACGACCCTGCTCTCCCACGGTGCTCCTCGACTGAAGGACCTGGGGGGCGACGGTCTGTCCCGCCCTGCTTGTGTCCTGTGCAGTCTCACCCAGAGTCAAGACACAAGGGGGTCGGAGTTCGGAGCGGGAGGCCGGGGCGGGAGGGCCGAGGGCTACGCCCCGGGAAGCGGGTCGCCCCAGCGGTCCTGCGAGGCGACCTCCGACAGCGGCTTGCGGGAGACCGGGCCGAAGTTGCCCTGCGGATAGCCGACCGGGACGCAGTAGACGACCTGGGCTTCCTCGGGCATGCCGAAGAGCTCTCGGACCTCAGCCTGCACGCTGGGGTGGAGGCTCGTAATCGTCGCGCCGATGCCGAGGGCGCGCGCGGCGAGCAGGATGTTCTGCGTGGCGGGGATCACGCCCGTGGTGTCGACGGGTGCGCCACTCGTGGAGCAGACGAGGATGACGACCGGGGACTCGCCGAAGTGGTCCGCAAGGCGCATCGCGCTCCTCGCGACCCTGTCCTCCTCGGGGATGTCCTCCGGGCTGTTGATGCCGACATCGCGGCGCTTCGACCACCACGCCTCGCGGTAGATCGCACCGAGCTTCGCGCGCTGCTCGTCCCCGCGGACAACGAGGAAGTGCCACGGCTGGCGATTGCTGCCAGAGGGCGCCTGTCGCGCGGCCTCCAGGATGTCGCGGATGTCCTCCTCGCTCACGGGGTCCGGCCGCAGGCGGCGGATCGCGCGCATCGAGAACATCGCCTCTCCGAGGGGCATCGAGAGTCGGTCAGCAGTGCTCATGGGTCGGGGCTCCTCGGGGCTCAGCAGCCCTCGGGCTATACGTACTCGCCACCAGCCGTCAGGCGGACTCGCCCGTGCCGTCAGGCGTACTCGCCACCTGCCGTCAGGCGTATTCGCCCAGGAACATACCGCCCAGGACGTGGACGTGGGCGTGCTCCTGCGACTGCATGCCGTCGTAGCCGAAGTTGGAGACGAGGCGGAAGCCGCCGGGGCAGTGCTCCTGCGCGACCTTGATGGCGGCGCGACCCACCTCGTCCATGTTGGACCAGAGCTCGGCCTGGGTCTTGTGCTGCTTCGGGCTCGCGAGGAGCATCGTGGGCACCCAGCGGAGGACGTTGCGGAAGACGATGACGTCGTCCGTCTCGTACAGGATGTCCGCCGGTTCACGGCGGGCGACGATCTCGCAGAACACGCAGTACCGGGCCATGGGGTGCCTGTCGTCGTGCGCCCGCCTGAGGCCGATCCCGACCGTCCGAGGTAGAACGTCGCGTCGAGGATTGCGAGACTGGGCGCTGGGTAGTCGGAGCGGTCAGTCTATGAAGGCCCCTCCGACACCGTCAAAGTCCGCTCCGAATCCCGTGCCTCCCGTCCCGCGCTTCCCCGCAGCCGAAAGAGCCCACCGCCATGACTGAGATCCGCCCCTTCCGAGGCCTCCGCTACGACCCGACGAAGGTGGAGCCGAGTGACGTGATCGCCCCGCCGTACGACGTGGTGGGCGCGGACGCAGTGAAGGCACTGCACGAGCGGTCGCCGTACAACGCGGCGCACCTGGAGAACCCCGCGGGCTCCGAGCGCGAGCGGTACGAGGGCGCCGCGAACCTCCTCGCGCAGTGGTCGCAGGACGGGGCGCTGACGCGCGACGCGACGCCTGCGTACTACGTGTACGAGCAGCGCGCGAAGATCCCGACGGGCACGGGCGGCACCCGCACCGTCTCACGCCGCTGCTTCTTCGCCCGCACG
>JALOAM010000167.1 GCA_023228765.1 Dehalococcoidia bacterium | reverse complement strand
CACCGAAGGCGAACTCGACGGCCTCACCGTGGACGCCGCCCGCGGCTTCTGGGAGCCCCGTACGGGCGGTGCAAACGTCCGGCTCATGGTCGCGGGCCTCTTCGATGCAGACGCGCTCCTCGAAAGTGCGAACACTGCCCTCAGCGGTTGGGCTGGCGCGTCCGTCTCCCCCATCGCGCCGCCGAGCACCTCCACCTCCCGCGTCGTGCATTATGTCGAGCGACCGGGCGCCGAGCAGTCCACGCTCCAGATCGGCCTCCGCGTCCCCGCCCCGGGGCACGAGGACTACGTCCCGCTGGAGGTCCTCAACTCCCTCCTCGGCGGGTCGTTCTACTCGCGCATCACGCTCAACATCCGCGAGGACAAGGGCTACACCTACTCGCCCCGCTCCTCGATCTCCTCGCGGCCCAGGGACGCCTACTGGGCCGAGAGCGCCGACGTGACCACCAACGTCACGGGCGCCTCGATCCGGGAGATCCTCGGCGAGATCGAACGCCTGAGGTCCGAACCGCCCGCCGAGGAGGAACTGCGCGGGATCATCAACTACGTCTCCGGCGCCTTCGTCATCCGGCAGGCCACCCCCGGCGGCATCCTCAACCATCTGGAGTTCCTCGACCTGCACGGGCTCGACACCTCGTACTCCGCGAACTACGTCGCGCGTGTACGGGAGGTCACGCCCGCCGAGGTGCAGCGGCTCGCGCAGGCGTACCTCGACCCGGCGGCGATGCCGATCGTGATCGTGGGCGACCGCGCGAAGGTGGAGGAGCAAGTCGCGGAGTTCGCAGACCGGGCGTAAGCACCCGGCTCCCGACTCCGAAACTCCGGCCCCCTCTCCCGGTTCCGGGAGAGGGCTGGGGTGAGGGCCCTTCTGCGCGCCCTCTAACCCCCTACGGCCCGGAAGGCCTCACCGGGTCGCGCTTCGTCGCGCGGTAGTACAGCGGCTCCGGCACGAGGAGCGCGAAGACGAGCGCGCCCGCGATGCCGATGCCTCCCGTGGCGACCGAGGCGATCCCCAGCGTCGCGAGGCCGGTGAACCCGGAGACGATGAGCGGCCCCGTGGCCGTGCCGATGTCTCCGACCAACCGCCACACACCGAGGAACTCGCCTCGGTTTCCGGGCGGCGCGAAGTCCGCGCCCAGCGTCATGTTGATGCCGGACCCCAGCCCGTTGCCGAGGCCCGAGAGCACGCCCACGGCGATCATCGTCCACGCCGTATCCGTCAGCGGGATGAGCAGCATCGAGACGGCCAGCACCACCATTGATGGCACACCCGTCCACTTCCGCCCGTAGCGGTCCATGACGATCCCGACGGGGTAGAACAGCAACACGTCGAACACCGACGAGAGTGTGAAGACGAGCCCGATCTCGGCCGACCCGAGGCCGATGTGGTTCCCCCACAGCGGGATGATCGCCTGCCGCCCGGCCCGCATCACCTGGAGACAGATCGAGGCGAGACCAGCCGTGACGAAGATCTGGCGGTGGTCGACCACGACCGTGGCAATGCGACCGTAGAGGGAGTCTCCCTCGCTACGAGAGGCCTCGGCGCCCGGTCGCAGCGAGACGAGCATCACGGCGCTGCCGGCCATCGCGAGCGCGCCGAAGAACCAGAAGACGTACTCCTGGCCCATCGCCCCGCCGATGATCCCGCCGAGCAGCGGCCCGATCACGTTCCCGGCACGCTGCGTGCCGCCCATCAGCGAGAGCGCGCGCCCTCGGCGCTCCACGGAGACCTTCTCGCTGATGTAGGAGAGCCGCGCGAGGAGCCAGATCGACAGCGCGCACCCCATCACGAGGATCGCCGCCGCGTACACGAGCAGCGACGAGGAGAACGCGACGACGGCGGCGACCCCGACGAGGACGAGCGACGCCGCGAGGAGCGCGTACCGCTCGCCGATCCGTCCGATCAGCACCCCCGCCGGCACGTCGAACACCATCGTGCCGATGCCACGCAACCCCACGGCGAGCGCGGCGAACGCCGCGGTCGTCCCGAGGTCATCGACCGCCCTCAGCGAGATCGCGGGGATGACAGCGCCCTGCCCGATGGCGAAGAACAGGGTGGGCAGGTAGACGGACACCAGCAGCGTCCGGATGCCGACCGAGGTAGGGGCATCTTCAGGAGGAGGGACGGAGGCTTCGGGCATCGGCGCATTCTACGTGCGGCGTCCGCTATGGCCCGTGGTCGGGTCGCTGCGGAGATCCCGGACGCTGCCGATGATCTCGGAGTCAGCCGGACCGGATGCCAGATGACGGAGGGGGCATGGTCGCCCGCCTACAGCCCTGGCTCGACCTCATCGCGTGGGGCTCCGCCATCGTCGGCGCCCTCGGCGCCGCCGTGCTCGCGCTCACCGGGGTGCTCTCCGTCTGGTGGGCGATCGAGGTGAGCGCGCTCATCGCCCTCGTCGGTGCGTTCGCCGGCGCGGAAGGCAGCCTCCGCTATCGCGCCATCGCCCGACACACCTCCGAGGACCTCCGCCACATCGACGAGCACTCCACCGAGTGCATCTTCGAGACGACACCGGAGGGCGTCGTCCGGCACATGAGCAACGCCGGCGCGCGCCTCCTCGGCATCCCGATCGCCGAGGCGATCGGCGCCCCCCTCCGGCGGCTCACGGACGAACCCCTCCCGCGCTTCTACCCGCGTGGGCCGGCCGCGATCCCGTGGGAGGCCACCTGGCACCGAGGCCCGGGCCAGCGGCTCCAGTTGGCGACCACCCTCTACCCCGCGTTCGACCACGAGGGGCGCCTTACGGTCATCCGGGGCGTCATCCGCGATCAGTCGGAACGCCTCGAGATCGAGGCGGCGCTCCGCGAGTCGGAAGAGCGCTTCCGCCGCGTGCTGGACGCCGCCGTGAACGGCATCGTCCTCGCCTCGCACGAGGGCCAGCTGCTGTTGAGCAACAACGCCATGCGCTCGCTGCTCGGCTACACGCAGGAGGAGCTCGCGAGCCGGTCGCTCTCGGACATCGTGCATCCCGCGTACATCGACCAGCTCATGGCCTTCATGGCCTCCCGCGCGTGGTCTGACGCGGCCCCCAGCAACTACGAGGTGCAACTCGTGGACAAGGCCGGAGCCCGCATCGACGTGGAGGTCACGCTTGCCGCGATCCGCGAGGAGGATCACGCCACCGCGATCCTCATCGAGGTGCGCGACCTGACCGAGGCCCGCCGAGCGTTCGAGGCGATCCAGCGGATGACGGACTACGACCGTCTGACCGGCCTTCCGAACCGCGACCTGTTCAACCGCCACCTGCAGCGCGCGATCGTTGATGCGCGGGCGACGCAGCGCTCGGTCGCGGTGGTGCTCCTCGACCTGGACCGCTTCAAGCTGATCAACGACACGCTGGGACACGCCTCCGGCGACCGCCTGCTCCAGTCCGTCGCTGAGCGCCTCTCCTCCGTCGTCCCGCCGAGGCACATCGTGGCGCGGTTCTCCGGCGACGAGTACCTGATCCTGTGCCCGGACATCTCCGGCGTCGCCGCCGCCGAGGCGACCGCGCGCCGCGTGCTCACGTCCTTCCTCGAACCGTTCGACATCGACGGGCACTCGCTCCAGGTGGCGGGGACGGCCGGTGTGTCCGTGTACCCGAACCACGCCCAGGACGGCGAGACCCTCATCCGCCTCGCGGACGCCGCCCTGCACGAAGCGAAGGCGGACGGCGGGAACACCTACCGCACCGGTTCGGACGACGCGGACGACCCGGCGCGCCGTCGCTTCGAGCTGGAGTCGGACCTCCGCCAAGCGGTGGACCAGCAGGAGCTGACGCTGCACTACCAGCCACAGGTGGACCCCACTAACGGCGACATCACCGGCTTCGAGGCCCTCCTGCGGTGGAACCACCCAGAGCGCGGCATGGTGCGTCCGGACGAGTTCGTCCCGCTGCTGGAGGAGACCGGGCTGATCGTCGATGTGGGCGAGCAGGTACTGCGCCAGGCCATCGAACAGGCCCGCATTTGGCACGACGATGGTCTCGACGTCCGCGTCGCCGTGAACATCTCCCCACGCCAGTTCCTCGTCGCCGACCTCGACGACCGCATCAAGGCCATCCTCGACGAGGCCGGGCTCCCCCCGGAGGCGCTCGAGGTGGAACTCACCGAGTCGGCCGGACTCCTCGACCTCGACTCCGTCTCGGGCATCCTCGACACGCTGCACGAGATCGGCATCACCACGGCCATCGACGACTTCGGCATCGGGCAGTCGTGGCTCGGACGGCTCCAGCAGTTCCACATCGGCACGCTGAAGATCGACCGCTCGTTCATCCAGCGCGTGGGGGCCTCCGGCAACGACCTCGCGATCGTGGAGGCCGTCGTCGCCCTCGGCCACGCGCTCGGCATGACCGTGGTCGCGGAGGGCGTCGAGACGCAGGAGCAGCTCGACGTGGTGCGCTCGATCGGCTGCGACCTCGTGCAGGGCTTCCTCTACTCGCCCCCGGTCAGCGCCGACGACGCGACGAGGATGCTCCGCTACGGCTTCGCCCAGGGGCAGCAACTCGCCGCCTAACACTGGTACCAAAGGCTGACAGCACGCCGCCTATACTCGCGGCCATGTCCGACTCACTCGTCCGCCCGCTCCCCCTCGCCCCGCTGGTCGCTCGGCTGCGCGCCGCCGACGAAGTCGCCGTCCGCGCGCTGGTCGATGACCTCCTCGCCCGCGCCGAGGAGGTCGAGCCGGTGGTGCGCGCGCTGGTCCCGGAGGAGGGACGCCGGGAGCGGCTCGACCAGGAGATCGCGGCGCTGCTCGCACGCTGGCCGGACCCCTCCGAGCGTCCAGCCCTGTTCGGTGTCCCCGTGGGCGTGAAGGACATCATCGCGGTGGACGGACTGGCCACCCACGCCGGCTCCGCCGTGCCCGCCGAGGCGTTCGCGATGCCAGAGGCTTCCGTCGTCGCGCACCTTCGCGAGGCGGGCGCGCTCGTGTTCGGGAAGACCGTGACGGCGGAGTTCGCGTCGATGCCGCCGGGTGGCACGGCGAACCCGCACAACCCGAGGCACACACCCGGCGGTTCCAGTAGCGGCTCCGCCGCCGGGGTGGCGGCAGGCACGTTCCCACTGTCGCTGGGGACACAGACTGGTGGCTCCGTGAACCGGCCCGCCGCCTTCTGTGGCATCGTCGGCTTCAAGCCCTCGTACGGGCGTATCCCGACGGACGGCGTGCTCCCGCACGCCATCTCCGTCGACACGCTCGGGCTGTTCGCGCAGGACCTGGAGGGCGTGGCCCTCGCCGCCTCCGCGGTCGTCGAGGAGTGGCGGGGCGCGGTACCGCCTTCCGCGTCCGTCGCCGTGGTGGTGCCGGACGGCGCCTACCTCGAGATGACGTCCGAGGAGGGCCGCCGCGCATTCGAGGACACGGTCGCGTGTCTCGAGCAGTCCGAGGTCCGCGTGGTGCGGGCGTCGTTCCTCGACGATGTCGAGGAGGTCCTGGCGCGGCACCAGGTGCTGATGGACGCGGAGTTCGCCGCCGAGCACCGCGACCGCTTCGCGCGCTGGGGCGCGCTCTACTCGGGCGCAGCGGCGGGACGTATCGACGCAGCCGCGACGATCCCCGACGCGGAACTCGAGGCCGGCCTCGCCGGCCGCGAGGAACTGCGAGGACGCGTTGCCGCCTTCCTCGACGCCACGGGGGCGGACGTCCTCATCTGCCCGAGCGCAGTCGGGCCGGCACCGGCGAGCCTGCAGACCACGGGCGATCCGAGGATGAACGCGCCGTGGACGCACGCCGGGGTACCGACCGTGTCGCTGCCGGCGGGCACCGTCGGAGGGCTCCCGGTCGGCCTCCAGGTGGTCGGGCGCTTCGGCGCGGACGAGGAGCTGATCGGCGTTGCCGGCATCCTCGAGGGGCTCGCGTCCTCGGACCGTACATAGCGGGCTAACATCCCGCGATGACGCAGCCCTTCCCCAGAACTCCCGAGGAGCTCGACGCCGCGTGGCTCTCGCGCATCCTCGGCGTGTCCGTCCGCTCGCACCGGGTAGAGCCGATCACTGACCGCCGGGGCGTGAACGGCGAGACTTATCGCATCGTCCTCGACGCGGAAGGTGGCCCGGTTTCCGTGGTCGCGAAGTTCCCGCACCTGCCGTCGCGCGGGGTAGCGGTGTACCAGCGGTGGTACGAGCGCGAGGTGCGGTTCTACCGCGAGCTGGCGGCGGAGACGCCGCTGCGCTCCCCGCGCTGCTACGCCGCCGAGATCTCGCCCGAAGACGACTTCGTCATCGTCCTCGAGGACCTCGGCGGGCGACGGCAGGGCAACCAGGTCGAGGGGTGCACACCTGCTGAGGCGGAGCGCGTCGTGCGGGCCCTCGCGACGATGCACGCGCGGTGGTGGGAGGACGAACCCGCGCCGCACGCCTGGCTGCCCTACACCACCGTCGGCCTCGACCGCGGGCGCCCCGTGCAGGGCGCGTTCACCCGTGCATGGGAGCGAGTCCGCCCGTCGGTCGACCCCGCGGGGCACGAGGCCCTCGACGCGGGGGTGGAGGACTACGTCGCGCTGCTGGAGGAGATCTCGACGGGGCCGGTCACGCTCTGCCACGGCGACTTCCGGCTGGACAACCTCTTTCTCGAGGAGGACGGCCCGATCGGGTTCGACTGGCAGTTCGCCTGCCGCGCTCGCGGCGCGTACGACCTCGCCTACTTCCTCGCGCTCGACCTCGACGCGCCCGTGCTCGCCGAGCACGAGGACGCGCTGATCGAGGCGTACCGGGATGCCCTCGGTGCGCATGGGGTGGCCTACGACGCCGCGCG
>JALOAM010000166.1 GCA_023228765.1 Dehalococcoidia bacterium | reverse complement strand
TCAAGTGATCGTTGACCGCTGGCTGCCCCGGCTGGGCCTCAGCTGGTGGGTCCGCATCGACATCGCATACACGCGCGACCAGGCGGAGATGCCGAGTCACGTCGCCGATGCCAACTGCAGCGCGAGTTGGGAGTACAAGGCCGCGAGCATCATCTTCTCGTTGCCTAAATGCGCCGGACTCGACGACTTCCTCCTCGAGGAGACCGTTGTGCACGAACTCTGCCACGTCCTCACCGCAGGGTTCGATGAGTTGATCCCGCAGAAGCATCAAGAGTCGCCGATCATCGAGCACACCGTGACCTCGTTGGCGCAGGCGTTCCTGTGGGTGCGTGACTTTGCTGCGGACGGCGAGATGGGCCGCGCAGCGAAGGCGTTGGAGGCCGCGTAGATGGCGGCGACGGTGGTGGGCCGGCTACTGACGCAGCAGTACCGACAGCAGCAGCTCGCGGTGCGCGCCCGAGCGCTGCAGATGCTCATCGCGCTCTGGCCGCTCATGGACGTGCGGCGCATCGATGAGACATGGCTCGCGATGGAGCCCGCGCTCCTCGCTGCCGTGGAACGAGGGCGAGCCGAGTCGGCTGCGCTCTCGTCGGCCTACTACCGCGCGCTTCGCGCTGCCGAGGGCATCGAGGGGGCGGTGGAAGTCCCACCGCTCGAAGCGCTGAACGTGGCGCAGGTGCAGACCTCGCTACGGGTGACCGGACCGGTGGTCGCGAAGCAACTGGTGGAGATGGGGCGAGCGGATGCCGCCTCGCGTGCCCTCGTGACGCTGTCCGGGGCAATGACGAGGCACGTGCTGCAGGGTGGCCGCGCGACTGTGCTTGGAGCCGCTGAGGCTGACACAAAGGCAACGGGGCGCAAGGTCGGGTGGGCGCGAGTGACCTCCGCCGACCCCTGCTACTTCTGCGCCATGCTCGCCAGCCGCGGCCCGGTCTACACCCGCGAGAGCTCGGACTTCAAGGCCCACGACGCGTGCGCCTGCACCGCGGAGCCCATGTGGCGCGACTCGCGGTCGTCGTGGCCTCCTCGCAGCCGGGAGTGGCGCGACCTCTACAACGAGTCCACGCGGGACGCTCCGAGTGGCGAACTACTACAAGCGTTCAGGCGCGCCTACGAAGGGCGCAAGGGGAGGGCAGCAGCATGAGCCAGGAGGCCGAGATGACCGACGACATCCAGCGCATCAGCATCGGCGGGAGCCCGGCGTGGCTCCTGCCGGACGGTCGCATCATGTACCCGATCGCGGGTGGTGCGTCGGACGATGATGACGATAGCGACGACGACGAGGGTGGTGGTGACGACGGTGGCAACGGCGACGAGGATGACGTCGCGCGCATCAAGCGCCAGGCGCGGCACCACGAGTCCGAGAACGCCCGTCTGAAGCGCGACCTCGAGGAGGCCAAGAAGGCCGAGGCCCGCCTCAAGGAGCTCGAGGACGCCGAGAAGACCGAGCTCCAGCGCGAGAAGGAGCAGCGCGAGGCTGCGGAGCGGGCGGCGGCGGAGTCGAAGCTCGAACTCGCCCGCACGCGGGTCGCGATGCGCAAGGGCCTCACCGAGTCGCAGGCGCGCCGCCTCCAGGGGACGACCGAGGAGGAGATCGAGGCTGACGCCGAGGACTTGATTAAGTCGTTCGGGATCAGTCATAATGAGGGCGACGACGAGGAGGAAGACCTCCCGCGTCGGCCTCGGGAAGCGCTCCGGTCGGGCAACCGCCCACAGAGCGAGCCAGAGGAAACCGACCCTCGGAAGCTCGCCGCGAGTCTGCCGAGGTACTAGCGACACCCGCCGAGGGGTCGCACCACATCCACTGTCCGACACCCGCCGAGGGGTCGGAGACAGGCACAGACACCCGCCGAGGGGTCTGCACCTGGGCTCTCGACCTCTCGGAGGCTGATCATGACGGTGAAGACCATCAAGGCCGAGCGCGTCATCAGGACGTCGCTCGGCCTCCTGGAACGAGACACGGTCCTCGCGAACCTCGTCTGGCGGGATGCCGCCGGCGACTTCCGCGGTGCTCGCGGTGACGCAGTCACCATCCGACTCCCCGCCTACTCGAAGGCCCGCAAGCGCAACATCCGCAACGGCGGGAACCGGCTGACCGACAACCTGACCGAGCGCACGGTCGTCGTGACGCTCGACAGCAACCTCTACAACAAGATCCCGATCACCGACCCCGAGCTCACGCTCGACATCGACGACTTCAACCGCACCATCACGGTGCCGGTGACCAACGGCCTCGTCCGTGGCCTCGAGGACGAGATCATCGCGGAGGTCGAGGCTGCCACCTACCCGGTGCAGCACCAGCTCGCGCTGGACCTCGACGAGCCGTACAAGACCGTCACCGCCGCCCGGCGCCGCCTGAACGACGCTCGCGTGCCGATGGACGGCCGGGCGATCGTCTGCGGATCTGGCGTCGAGGAGGTCTTCCTCAACTCGGAGCAGTTCATCCGCGCCGACCGTTCGGGGGACACCGGAGCCTTCCGGAGCGCCGAGATCGGCCGCGTCGCCGGTTTCCCGGTGTTCGTGGTGCCGGGCATGGACCCCGACAAGGCCTTCGCGTTCCACCGCAGCGCCTTCGTACTCAGCACCCGCGCACCCCTGGTGCCGCGTGGCGCTCCGTGGGGCGCCTCGGCGTCGTGGGAGGGCTTCTCGCTCCGGCTGGTGCAGGCCATCGACCCGGACGAGATCGTCGACAACTTCCACGCGGACGTGTACGTCGGCACGAACGTCGTCCCTGACTACGGCGCGTTCGACGAGGACGGCTACTGGGAGCCTTCGGTCGAGATCGACGACGAGCACGACGAACCGGTCTTCGTGCGAGCCGTCGAGATCACCGCGACGTTCGGTAGCTAACGATGCTTCCGCCGCTGGCGGATCTTGAAGCGCTGGCCGCTCGGCTTGGCGTCTCAGACCTCATAGGGCTGGACGCCGGCCGAGGGCAGGCCGCGCTGGACGACGCCTCGGCGCTCATCCGCCAGGAGGCGGACGCCACGTGGGTCGACGACGAGGGCCAGCTCGAAGACGTGCCCGACGCCGTCGCCTCGATCTGCCTCGCGGTCGCGTACCGCGCGTACCGCAACCCCGAAGGGACCGTGCAGGCCTCCCTGGGCGACGCCTCGGTCACGTACGCGCGCACGGGTGGCGGGTCGGCCATCTACCTCACGGACTACGAGATCAAGGCGCTGCGCCGGGTCGCCGGGCGCTCCGCCGTGCTGTCAGTGGGCTACGCGACGCCGTACTACGACCGCGCTGTGCCTGCACCCGGCGACGAGTGGTGGGAGGTGTACGACTAATGCCGTACGACGCCGCCACCATCCGACGCGAGAAGTCCCGTCGCGCGAACGAGCGCACCGCCTCGACGCTCGGCACCGCCTCGCAGCCGTACGCCGAGTACCTGGCGGGCAAGCGCGTGGTCATCGTCGGCCCCGCCGCGTCGCTGGTCGGCCGCGGCGCGGGCGAGGAGATCGACTCGTACGACGTGGTCGTACGGATGAACCTCGCTGTCCCCGTCCCCGAGGAGCGCCGCGCTGACGTCGGGTCGCGGGCGGACGTGCTCTACCACGTCTTCTACAGCACCAATCACCTACGAGACCTTGGCCGAGCGCACACGGCCGAGGAGGTCGCCGGCTGGCGTGAGGCCGGTGTGCGCTACGTGGTCACCCGGCATGACGAGGCGAATGACCGCGTGCGTCGCGTGCGCCCCCTCATGGGTGACCTGCCGCTTCTGCACGTCGCCCCGAGGTTCAAGGACCAGATCCGGCGAGCCACCGCGACGAACCCGAACACCGGCACCCTTGCCATCGCGCACCTGCTCACGTTCCCGATCGCTTCGCTGCACGTGACCGGCTTCGACTTCTACGCCACCGGCTACTACGTCGGTTACGGGGGCTTCACCGAGGAGCAGGCGGCGAAGGGCGGCGGCGGCGATGGAGGGTACCCGGCGTGGGGTCAGACCAACCGGACGCACGTCGTCCACCGGCAGGACGGCCAGATGGCCTACCTCCGCAACCTCGCGGATGCCGACCGCCGCCTGACATTCGACGAGGTCGCCGGCTCCCGGCTGGGCGTCATCCCGCCGGGCGATCGCATCACGGCGCTCGTGCCGATGAAGGGCCAGTCCGAGCGCGTCCCCGGCAAGAACGTGCGGACGCTCGCGGGCAAGCCGCTGCTGTACTGGACGCTGGGCGCGTTGCACCAGGCTCGCCGCGTTTCGCGCGTCGTGGTGGACACCGACTCGGAGCAGATTGCGGCGTTGGTCCGCAAGCACTACCCACAGACGGACATCCTCATGCGCGCGGAGCACCTGCGCGATGCCTCGCGCGTCTCCGGCAACGACCTGATCGAGTGGGAGCTGTCGCAGGTCGAGGGTGAACACTTCGGCCAGTTCCACGTGACCTCACCGCTCCTGACACCGGGCACCGTCGATCGCGCGGTTGCCGCCTACCTCGCGAGCGATGAGCACGACTCCCTGATGACCGTCACTGAGCACCACTTCTGGCTCTTCCGCGCCGATGGCTCGCCGGTGAACAGCGACACGCGCCACCTGGTGCGGTCGCAGGACCTCGAGCCGCTCTACGAGGACAACAACGCGATCCACCTGTTCTCGCGCGCCTCCTTCGGCGCAACGGGCAGCCGCATCGGGGAGCGCGTCCAGATGTTCGAGATCCCCAAGGTGGAGGCCATCGACATCGACTACGAGGACGACTTCGCCATCGCCGCAGCCGTGATGGAGGCGCGACTGGGCGCAAGGGGAAAAGCGCGGAGGGCGGGCGCATGAACTCTTACCGCACCCACGTATTCGACATGGACGGCACGCTGCTGCGCTCCAACGGCATCAAGTCCGAGGCGTTCCGCGCGGCGGCGCTGCCGTACGGTGAGGACGCGGCGGAGGCGATGGTGGCGCTGCACCAGGCCGCCGGGAGCATCAGCCGACGGGAGCGGGTTGAGCACTTCTTCGCCACTGTCCTCGGCATTCCCGAGGTGGCGCCGCAGGAGGTCGAGGACCTCCTTACTTGCATCGAGGTGGCGCTCGAGGGCGGCTATCGCCGCGCCCCGATCCTTGCTGGCGTCGAGGAATACCTCTCCCGCCTCGGCCACCACGTCGTCGTGACCGGCGTCGAGGAGATCGAGGCCCGAGGCATCGTCGGACAGGGCGGGACTCGCTCGCTGTGGCCGTTCGTGGCCGAGGTCTACGGTGCGCCGCCGAACAAGTCCGAGCGACTGCGCCAGCTCGTCGAGGACGGGCGCATCACGCTCCCGGCCGTCTACTACGGCGACGCCGAGGCCGACTACGAGGCCGCCACCGATGCGGGCCTCGACTTCGTGCTCGTCACCTGCGACGCGGAATGGGACTGGCGGCCGTGGGTCGCGGCTCATCCCGAGGTACGGGTGATCGAGGACTTCCGCGCTCTACTGACCTCGCCCCAGCAGGCGCGCGTGCGCGTCGGGCGCGATGGATACGCCGAGGTGGGCGGCGAGCGCCGGTACATCGGGCAGTCGCTCGCGGGAGCGGTGGTGACGCTGTGACCCTCCCAATGGCCACCACCACGATCGCCGTCCTCCGCGTCCCCGCTGACCCGGCGCGGGACCCACTGGACCCGAAGCCACCGGCAGCGGTGATCGCCTGCGGCGTTCCCGCTCACATCTCCACGTCGCGCGGCTCCGAGGAGGTCTCCTCGGGCGGATCGCAGGAGGTCGTCTACTTCCGGATGTCCTGCGCCGTCACCGACCTGCGCAGCACCGACCAGGTGCGCGACGAGGTGACGGGCGAGGTCTACGAGGTCACCTGGGCGCGAGAGCGCCGCGGGCTGGGGCTCGACCACACGCAGGCTGGCCTGAAGCAGGTCGCGGGCGTCGTGTCCGAGCCGAGGTTCACGTCCCGATGAGCCGCGTACGGATGATCCCCGGCGCCGTTGAGGCCCTCGCGAAGTCTGCCGAGACGTGGCAGGCGCTCGAGGTGGTCGCCAACGCGGTTGCCGAACGCGTCGATGCGCCGTCACACCTGCGGGTGTGGGTGAAGCGCGGCGATGGCCCGCGCGGCCCCTTCGCGCAGGTGATCATGGAGGGTCCGGGCGCGCTTGCCGAGGAGTTCGGCACACGCTCTCGCCCGCCGAAGGCTCCCATCCGCAAGGCGCTGCGAGGGGGGCGCTGATGGTCGCCGAGGCGCGTACGTGGGTGGACGTCGAGGGCGCGGTGCGTCAGTGGGCACGGCAGGCGCTGCCGTCGCTCAGTGGGCGCGTGTTCTTCGGCTTCAACGCCGACGCGAATCCGCGCTTCCCGCAGCTCGTGCTGTTTCGCATTGGCGGTCCTGACGACCGCTGTCTCATCCAGTTCGACGTGTGGGGCTCCTCGAAAGCCGAGGCAGCCTCGACCGCCGCCGCGCTAGCCACGGCGGCAGATGCATTGAGTCGTTACACGCATGGCGGCGCGCTCCTGCACGGGGCGCTCGTCGAGAGCGTGCGATGGCAGCCAGACGTAGAGAGCGACCAGCCGAGGTACGTCGTGGACGTGATGTTCACGGCGACTGCGGACGGGACTCAGGAAGACGCCTCCTAGCGGGGGCAGAAGGAGACCAAGATGGTTAGCGGAAATCCCCGAAACGTCCGGGTCGACCCCGGCCGGCTTTACATCGCCCCGCTGGGGAGCGCTGAGCCTGCGGACTTCGAGGCGGCGTGGGGTGAGGCGTGGTCCCCTATCGGGTACACCGACGCCGGACCCGAGTTCGTGATGGAGCAGACCTTCGAGC
>JALOAM010000165.1 GCA_023228765.1 Dehalococcoidia bacterium | reverse complement strand
GCATCGCTTGAAAACAAAGGGGAAAGCGGGAGCCACCGCTGTAATTCGACCCTGTGGTGGCGGTTTTGCAGACCTCTGCCTTACCACTTGGCTACAGGGCCACCGAAGCCGCTCAGACCCTCAGGGGGTGCGAGCGGGGGTGAAGCCGGCTGCCGGATCGGACATCGGAATGGTGCCCAGGATGAGACTTGAACTCATACGCCCGTAAGGGCACTGCCCCCTCAAGACAGCGCGTCTGCCAATTCCGCCACCTGGGCAGGTGTCCGATCCGTGGCAGGAGTGGAGGGACTCGAACCCCCGACCGGCGGTTTTGGAGACCGCTGCTCTACCAACTGAGCTACACTCCTAAGAGGCCGGATGGTGAGTGTAGCAACCGCTCCGGCTCTAGGAAAACTGCGCTCCACCCGCAGTGTAGGGCACTCTCGGAGGCTCCTCCGCTTCCGTCGAGGATGCTCCTCACGCTCCTGCGAGCGTGGCCTGGACGCGGTCCGGGAAGTTCGAGCAGACCCCGTCCACACCGGCCTCGATCACCCGTGCGATGTCCTCGGGCGTATCCGGTGTCCAGCAGTACGTCGCCAGTCCGCGCCGGCGTACCGCGTCCACCGTCGAGGCGTCCACGGCGCGATGGTCCCACGAGACGGCGGCGAAGCCCTCCTGCACGGCGATCTCGATCGGCGTGTCCGGGTACCCGGACCGTGCGAGGACGCCGGGGGCCGTGTTGAGGCTCACGGGGACCTCCGGGAGGGCGCCCCGGCAGGCGCGGCCGACGCCCGGGTCGAACGCCCAGATCCACGTCCACGCAGCTGCCTCCGCCTGTCGGACCTCGGTGGCGACGAGGTCGTGGATGCCGGGCTGCTTCACCTCTACGACCACGATGGCGCGGCCCGCGACGCGGGCGAAGACCTCCGCGAGGGTGGGGACGGGCTGTTCCGGCACACCGTGCGCGGGTCGGAGGCGGACCTCGCGCAGCTCGGCGAGCGTGAGCGATGAGATCGGGCGCGGATCGCCGGCCGTGCGCTCCAGCGTCTCGTCGTGCAGGAGCACGACCGCGCCGTCCGAGGTGGCACGGACGTCCAGCTCGATGCCGTCCGCGCCCGCCTCGATCGCTGCGTCGACACCGGCCAGGGTGTTCTCGGGCATCGAGCCCGCCTGCGTGCGATGCGAGATGACGAGGGGGCGCAGGCCAGCGCGAGGCACGACTACAGCCGGCGGACGACGAAGCCGGGGGCGACGCGGAGCGCGGTCGTGAGCCAGCGCAGACGGCCGGGCGACCAGCAGATCGTGTCTCCGTCCTCCATCGCTCGGACCACGTCGCGGGCGACTCGGTCCGGGGTGGTGGCGAAGCGGGCGCGGAGGCGGTTCCTCCAGCCGCCGGTCATGTCCCGAGTCATCTTCGTGTGGACGAAGCCGGGGCGGATCACCAGCACGCGCACCCCGCGCTTCCGTACGGAGTCCGCGAGGCCGCGCGCGAAGAAGTCGAGTCCCGCCTTCGTCGCGCCGTAGACGTAGTTCGAGGGCCTCGGGCGCAGCGCCGCGACCGAGGAGAGGACGACGAGGGTGCCCTCCCGCTCCTGCCGCGCGAGCGCGCGCGTGGCCGCGAGCGAGGTGGAGACGGCGCCCGCGAAGTTCGTGGTGGCCGCGCCCCCGGCCAGCGCCGGGTTGGCCTCGTACGAGGGGGTGTCGCCGAGGACGCCGAAGGCGACGATCACGGCCTGCACCTCGCCGGCGAGGGTGAACGCCTCCTCGATCGTGCTGACGTGCGACTCGGAGAAGCGGGCGTCGAAGCCCACCGTTTCGATGCGGACGCCGATGCCGGCCTCCAGTGCCTGCTCGCGCATCTGCTCCCGGTTGCGTCCGGCGAGGACCACCGTCTCCGCGCCGCGCGCGACGAGTTGCGCGGCGATCGCGATGCCGATGTCGGACCCCCCACCGAGGACGATCACGGCACGGGTGTCCGGCTCGTGCTCTGGCGGGACGGGTTCCTCGATCGGGTCGAGGAGCCGATCGGACGGTCGTTCCGTGGGGGAGCCGTCAGGGTTCGGACGCTCCTGGCGGTCGCGCCCCACTGCGCGCCTTCCGATAATGACGAGTGGAGCGAGGTTGGACCGCACCCGCCGCGTGAGAGTGGGGAGCATGACTGACGAGCTTTCAACTGCCGGAGTCAGCGTCGCGCCACCGGCGATGCGCTCCGTGCCGTGCAACCTGTGCGGCGCGAACGATGTTCGCACGATCCGGGGATCCACGGGAGAAGGCCGCATCGTCCAGTGCCGTCGTTGCGGCCTCGCGTACGTGAGTCCTCGCCTGCAACACGACCCGCGTCGCCAGTACGAGAGCGACGAGTATCACGAGAAGTCACAGCTCGCGACGGGACGGCCGGGCTACACCTCCTACTCCAGCGACTACCCCGTCCTCTACCCGTACTTCGGCCGCATCGCGGAGGAGATCGCACGGATCAAGCCGGGCGCGCGCATCCTGGAGGTCGGTGCGGCGAGCGGGTATTTCCTGGACCAGGCGCGTCACGCCGGGATGCGGCCGGAGGGCATCGAGCCCTCCAAGGCGTGCCAGCGAATCATCCGCGACGAGCTGCGGCTCCCCGTCGTCGCCGGTTCGCTGGAGGAAGCCGCGGTCGACCCCGGCACCTACGACGTCATCGCCATGTTCCAGACGATCGAGCACCTCGACGACCCACGGGGAGGCCTCCTGCGGATGGAGCGCTGGCTGAAGCCCGGCGGACTCATCGTGATCACCACGCCGAACCGGGCGGGGTGGTTCGCACGACTCACCGGCAAGCGCTGGTTCGAGTACAAGCCGCGCGAGCACCTCTACTACTTCGACTCGACGACGATCGCGAAGATGCTCGAGTCCGTGGGATTCGACCGGATCGTGGTGCGGCGTGACCCGAATCGCTACCCGATCTCGTTCTTCTTTGAGCGCCTCCGTCGCTACTACCCGCTGCTCCGCTCGATCGTCGGTCTGCTCGACCGGATCCTGCCGGCCCGCGTGAAGGACCTGGCGATCCCGGTGCACTACGGCTCGATGAAGGTCATGGCCTACCGTGCCGGCATCACCCAGTAGCCGGAGTGACCGAGGGCGATCGATGACCAGCACCCCCGAGGTGAGCGCCGCACGACTCCTGGAGGAGCGCGGCGTCACCCTGATCTCACTCGACCTCGACGACACCCTGCTCGATTCGGATGCCCTCGCCGAGATGCGGCTCCACGCCGCCGCCGAGGAAGCCCGCCGCCGGTTGCCGGGGTCGACCTCCCGTATTGACCTCGCGCTGCGCGAGGGGCTCGCCGCGAACCCCGTCACCGTGGGGCGCCTTGGGGCGTTCTTCGCCACCCTGGAGCTCGACTCGCAGAGCGCCGAGGGCGTCGCTGTCCGCGCCGAGTACAACCGCGTCCTCATCGACGACCTCGACTGGATCGAGGGCGCGCGGGAGGTCGTGCTCAGGCTGCGGGAGCGGTTCACGCTCGCCGTGGTGACCAACGGGCCGACAGAGATCCAGTGGCCCAAGCTGCGCAAGTTCGACATCGGATCGCTCATCGACCACATCGTGGTGTCGGGCGACCTCGGACTGCACAAGCCCGACCCCGGGATCTTCGAGCACCTCCTCGCGAGGGCGGGCGTGGACGCCTCGAAGGCCGCGCACGTGGGCGACTCCGTCCACTCGGATGTCGCGGGTGCGCGGGCCGCGGGGATGACCTCGATCTGGCTGCCGCCGAGGAAGCGCGAGCCGGACGAGGTGGGTGAGCACGTGCCAGACGCCGTCATCGAGCGGCTGGAGGAATTGCTCGGCGAGTGACGGCCCTGCGAGCGCTGGTGGAGCCTCGCATTAGCCCAGGAGCGGGGGAGGGCGGCATGGACAGCGACATCATGCAGGTCATGATGGTGGAGATCGCCCGGGGCCTGGCGCCGGAGCAATCCTCGATGGCTCCGTTCAGCGACGAAGAGATCGTCGTGTGGAGCCTGCTGAAGCGCGAGATGCAGGAGATCGCCGTCCGCGGCCAGATCGTGGACATCCCGGCGGACTTCCCCGATGTCAGGGACTACGAACCCGGCAAGGCGCGACGTCTCGACGGCCGGGGATCCTCGCAGTAGCGGACGACGAAGGACCCCTCGCCGGTCAGCCCTCCAGCAGCGGCAGCAGGGCGGCGCGGACCGCCTCGCGCTGGCCGGGATCGGCGAGGGCGCTCGCGACGCTGGCGGTGAGGTAGCCGACCGGGAAGCCGGAGTCGTAGAACGGCTCGTCGTAGGTGACCGCGTGGAACGGCTCCTGCTGTGCGAGGAGCACCATCGCGTCCGTCAGGTTGACCTCGCCCTTCACGGTCTTGCCCTGGCGCTGGATCTCCTCGATGCATTCGAAGATGCCGGGGGTGAGGACGTAGCGGCCGTTGATGCCGGCGCCGCTCGGGGCGGTGTAGGCGCTCCCGGGCTTCTCGAGGATGTCGCGCATCCGGAGCAGGCCGCCCTCCACGGGGTCGCCCGTGACGATGCCCCAGCCGTCGTAGTACTCGGGCCCCACGGTGGTGACGGAGATGGCGCTGCCGCCGAAGCGAGAGACCGCGGTGGCGAGCGCCTGGCCGGGCGGGGTGCCCGTGAAGATCATGTCGGGCAGCATCAGCAAGAACGTGCGGTCGACGCCGGCGTCGCGCGCGTACAGCGTCGCGTTCCCGGTGCCCTTCGCCTCCGGCTGCTTCACCCACTGGATCTCGACGCGTTCGAGGAGCTCACGCAGGCTCCCGAGCTTGGAGTCGCCTCGTTCCTCCTCGTCGAGGGGGGCGAAGTAGGTCTCGAGGAACGGCTTCGAGCGGTCCGAGGTGACGACGGTGATGCGCTTCGCGCCGCAGGCGATCGCTTCCTCGATCGCGGAGTGGATCAGGGGACGGTCGAAGTTCGGGAGGAACTCCTTCGGCACCACCCGGGTGGAGGGGCGCATCCGCGTGCCGCGACCGGCGGCGATGATGACGGCCTCCTCGATGGGGGCGTGCTCGGACGGAGAAGCGGGCATCGGGGCAGCCTCTGATCTCTACGTAGCCTTTACCGGACTACGGTGGTGATACGGATGGGGCTCTCCGTATCGTACTGGCGAGGCCGGTCGCGGCGGATATGCGCGCGATCGGGGGAGCGGCTCGATGATCATTACGCGAGCGCCCGTCCGTATCGGGATCGGCGGCGGCGGCAGCGATCTGCCCGCCTACTACCGTCAGTACGGTGGACGCGTCGTGAACGCGACGGTCAATCGTTACGTCTACGTAGTCCTCTCATCCAACCGTCGAGGATCCGTCCAGCTCACGTCATCTGACTTCTCCGCGTTCCTCAACTTTGAGGATGGCGCGGACCTCGGGCGGTCGGGGGATGACCTCTCACTCGTGCGCGCGTGCCTCGCGGACTTCGGCATCAGTGGCGGCATCGACGTCTTCACCGCCTCGGAGACGCCTCCGGGGACGGGGCTGGGCTCCTCCAGCGCCACCGCGGTCGCCCTCGTGAAGGCGCTTTCGACGTACATCGGGGAGCACATGGGCGACCACCAGATCGCGGAGCGAGCGTGCCGGATCGAGCTGGACCGCCTGAGGTCGCCGATCGGCAAGCAGGACCAGTTCGCGGCGGCCTTCGGCGGCTTCAACACGTTCGAGTTCGCTCCCACCGGTGAGGTCTCCGTGCGCCCGCTCCCCCTCGACCCTCCCACCGTCGAGGCACTTGAGCGGCGATTGCAGCTGTACTTCACCGGACTGCAGCGGGAGGCGAATCGCATCCTGAAGACGCAGTCCGAGAACATCGCCTCCGGCCGCACGGAGGGTGCTGCGACCGACCTCCTGGAGTTCGCGACGCAGACCGAGGGCGCCCTCATGCGCGGGGACCTCGATGCCGTCGGGCGACTGATCCGCGAGGGGTGGGAGCGGAAGCGCGGCATGGCAGCGGGCGTCTCCAGCGAGCAGATCGACCACTGGGTCGCGCGCGCCCTCGAGGGGGGCGCGCTGGGTGCAAAGCTCACGGGCGCGGGGGGTGGCGGCTACCTCCTCGCGATGGCGGCGGACGGCGAGGAGGAGCGCCTGCGTCGTGCGATGCTCGCCGAGGGCCTCCGTCCGCTGGACTACCGCTTTGAGTGGTCAGGCGCGCGCGTCCTGATGAACAGCGAGCATCGAGGGGTGGCGGTCGGCTAATGGTCACGCCCCTGCGTCGCCTGGTCCCGATCCTCGGGCACCGCGCCTTCGGCGCCACCCGCGACGCGGCGTTCGTCGCGATGGCCACCGCGACTGTCCTCGTTGTGTCAGATGGGTATCCGACGTGGGAAGTGCCCGCGCTCACCATCATCAATGTGTTGGTCGTGCTCGCCTGCGGTCTCTCGACGGACCTCTACGACACCTCGCACCCGCGCGTGGTTGCGCCTCCCCTCCAGCGGATGGTGCGCACGCTGGTGTGGGTCATCCTCGCGTACCTCACTGTGCACTTCGTGACGGACGGGACGCCGGAACGCCGGACGATCGTGTTCCTCTGGGGCTCCGCCGTCGCCGCGTTTGCCGCGGGCTACGCCATCCGAGCCGCCGCCCTCGTCTGGTTCCAGCGTCGAGGGATGCTGCGGGAGCGCGTCCTCATCGTCGGCGGCGACGAGCAGGCGCTGATGGTCGCGGTGCAGATCGGCCACGAGCACCGGCTGGCCGTCGAAGCCGTCGGCATCCTCGACGAGTTCGCGCCGCGCTCCTCCCGCATCGGCGGGATGTCCGTCCTTGGCGATCCGCTCGAGGTGGAGCGCGTC
>JALOAM010000164.1 GCA_023228765.1 Dehalococcoidia bacterium | reverse complement strand
GGCCGGTGCTCTTCGACGAGACCGAGGGGATCGCGTTTGAGCAGGTGGCCGGCGTCACGCCGGACGTCATCCTATCGTCCTACTCCGGGTTGACGCCGGAGGAGTACGACATCCTCTCGGGGATCGCGCCGACCGTCGCCTACCCTGACAAGCCCTGGTACACGAGCTGGCGCGACATGGCACTGATCAACGCGACCGCGATGGGGATGCGCCCCGAGGCTGAGGCGCTCGTCGCGCGGATCGAGGCGCGCATCGAAGAGGCGAAGGCCGCCCACCCGGAGGTCGTCGGCAAGACCTTCACCTTCGGCTACATCGATCCGGAGAACACGACCGAGGTCACCGTGTTCAACGACGCGCGGTCCGAGCTCCTGGAGGAGTTCGGCATGACGCAGTCGCCGAACATCGCCGCGTTGTTCGAAGGTACGGAGGATTTCAACGCTTCGTTGAGCGCCGAGCAGGTGCAGCTGATCGACAGCGACATCCTGGTGCTCTACGGCGATGAGAACACCCTGGCGATGCTGCAGGCGGACCCGCTGCTGTCCACGATCCCGGCGGTGCGATCCGGCGCGGTCGCGGTCATCATCGACGGGAGCCCGATGGCCTCCGCGATCGGCGGCATCACCGTGCTGTCGCTGGACTGGGTGCTGGACGATTACTTCGGGCTGTTCGCGGATGCGGCGGCGAAGGTCCAGTAGGCGCTACGCCGTCCGAGGTCGGTTGACGAGGATCTCCAGCTCGATCTCCCTCGTGACACCGGCCGCGGCGGTCCCGGCCAAGAGGTGGAGCAGCAGTTCCGCGCAGGCCCGGCCGGCCGCTTCGCCTCGGGTGTTGATCGCCGCGTAGACGTTGGGGGGGATCTGTTGCTCGGAGCACGATGCCAGCAGCAGGTCCCCTCCGACCTCCCGTCCCGCCGCGGTGAGGGCGGGGAGGACGGTGGTCGCCACGGAGTCGCCGAGGCACACGAGCGCGTCGACCTCCGGGTGTGCCTCGATGAGCTGCACGGCGACGCGCTGCAATCGTGCCGGCGTGGCGCCAAAGGGGGCCGCGCCCTCCCTGGTGGCGATGCCGTGGGCCGCGCACCACTGCGCGTAGGTGTTGCGTACCGTCCTGACCCACGACCCCTGCGTCGTGGTGGCCAGCAGGGCGGGATTGCGGACGCCGGCGCTCGCCAACTCGTCGAGCAATGCCGTCGTCCAGCGCGCGCCGTCCGACCACACCACGCCCGCCGGCTGCGACCCCTCCGGGACGGGCTCGCAGGACACCACGGGGAGGCCGGTCTCGAGGATCTCGACGATGGTCGGGTCGTCCGCGCGAGGGTCGCAGAGGATCACCCCGTCCACGGTGCCGATGTACCGCTGGGGGGCGTCCTGCCGGGCCACGGTCATCACCAGGTCCACCTCGCCCGCCGCGGTTCCCTCCACGACGCCGCAGAGGAAGTCGAGGTAGTAGGAGGAGCGGACGCGAGCCTGTGGCAGGTAGAGTCCGACCGCGCCGGTAGTGGAGCCGCGGAGCGAGCGGGCGGAGCGGTTGGCACGGAATCCCAGGCGCTGCGCGGCGTCCTGTACGGCGCTGCGCGTCTCGTCCGTCATCCGTCCCAGGCCGCGCAGCGCCTCCGACGCGGTGGTCTTGGACACACCGGCCTCGCGCGCCACGTCCAGGATCGTGACTGGTCGCACCTGGTGCCCTCCCGCCTTCGCCGGTCACGGTACCGGTTGTCCCGAGACATACAACCATGACCCAGGCTGTCCGACCCTCGATCGAGGGACACGCCGACCTGGTACTGCATGGTGCGGCGGGGTTCACCGGGCTCGCGCGATGGGCGGGGCCGATGTCCGTCGCCGTGCGCGAGGGACGCATCCAGGCGGTCGGTGGCGAGGACGTATTGGCGCTCGTTGGACCTCGGACGGAAGTGGTCGACCTCCGTGGCCGGATGCTGTTGCCAGGGTTCGTGGATGCGCACATCCATGCCGTATGGGGCGCGGTCGAGGCAGGCCGGTGCGCCCTCGCCGATCTCTCGGGGCTGGACGAGTACCTCGCGGCGCTCGACCGCTATGCGCGCTCTTACCCGGACATCGGATGGATCAAGGGTGGTGGGTGGCGCATGTCGGACGTGCCCCCGGAGGGCCCGCGCGCGGCGGACCTCGACGCCGTCGTCTCCGACCGTCCCGTGTTCCTCTGGAGCAAGGACGCCCACCAGGGCTGGGCGAACAGCCGCGCGCTCGCCCTCGCCGGGATCGGGTCGAGTACTGCCGACCCACCCGGAGGGCGCATCGGGCGGTTGGCGGACGGTGAGCCATCTGGTGCGCTGTACGAGCGTGCGATCGACCTCGTGACGGCGGTGATGCCGCGCGAGGCCCACGCTGACCTGGTGGATGCGGTGTATCGCGCACAACGGGAGCTACATGCCCTGGGCATCGTCGCGTGGCAGGACGCCATCGTCGCCCGCAACCATGACGAGGGGGATCCGGCCGACGCCTACCTCGAGGTCGAACGGGCGGGAGGCCTGACGGCCCGTGTCATCGGCGCGCTGTGGTGGGATCGCACGGTGGGCCGGGAGCAGATCGACCAGCTCGTGGAGCGTCGGGCGCGGTACTCCTCGGGGCGCCTTCGCTGCTCGACCGTGAAGATCATGCAGGACGGAATCGTGGAGGCGCGCAGCGCCTCCGTGCTCGTCCCGTACCTCGATCCCGAGCTCCCCGAGGGCCAGCGGCACGGCACGTCGTTCGTGTTGTCGGATCTGCTCGTCGACGCCCTGGTCGCCCTCGATGCCGAGGACTTCGACGTCCACCTGCACACGATCGGCGACCGGGCGGTGCGGGAGGCGCTGGATGCGATCGCGGCAGCTCGGGCCGCGAATGGGCCGCGAGATGCGCGACACCAACTCGCCCATGTCCAGCTGGTGGATCCGGCCGACCTCCAGCGCTTCGCGGAGCTCGGCGTCATCGCAAACATCCAGCCGTACTGGGCGACGCGCCAGAAGCTGATGGTGGAGCACACCATGCCCTTGCTGGGCGCGCCTCGGAACACGCGCCAGTACCCGTTCGGCGACCTGTGGCGCGCCGGAGCGGTGCTCGCCGCCGGGAGCGACTGGCCGGTGAGCACGCCGGATCCGCTCACGGGGATCCACGTGGCGGTCAACCGCATGATGGTCCCCGGCCACCGGGGCGAGGGCGCGCCGCCGTTCTTTCCGGAGCAGGCTCTCCCGCTGGAGGTCGCGCTGCGCGCGTACACCTCGGGCGCGGCGCAGGCCCTCCACCTGGGGGACCTCGGACGGATCGAGGCGGGCGTCCCCGCGGACCTGGTCGTGCTCGACCGCGACCTGTTCGAGACGCCGTCCGACGAACTCGGCCTCGCGCGGGTGGAGGCGACGTTCGTGGACGGCGTCCGGGTCTACTCCGTCTGAGCGCGCACTAGTCTGAGGGGGTCGCCGGGTCGCCGTCGATGGCCGCGACGAGCCTCGGGACGATGGTGTCGAGGAAGAACGGGATGCTGAGCACGTCCGCGTGGGCGAGCGCCCCGGCGGTCACCGGGTCGTCCACGAAGACCGCTCGGCCCTCGTGTGCCGCGTCCAGCGACTGGTAGAGCGGATTTGCCTCGATCACCGGGCGCATGCCCTCGGCGGCGCCGAGCTCCCAGAAGATCACGTCTCGGTCGAGTAGCTTGATTTGCTCCGGGCTGATCGGTACGTAGAAGGAGTCAGTCGCCAGCGCGTTGATCTCCTCCGGCACCACGAACCCGAGCGAGGTCAGGATCGCGACGCGGGTGCTGCTGGCCGTCTCGACGTAGTACTGCTCGCCCTCCGCCATGCCGGCGTAGACCAGCTCGAGGCCCTCGAACTCCGGGTGCTCCTCCCGCACGCGTGCGATCTGGTCGTCCACGGCGGCGATGAGGCGGTCCGCCTCCGCCGTGCGGCCGACTGCCTGCGCGGCGGTGCGGGTCATCTCCTGCCACGGCGTCCCATAGCTCGGGTGGTCGCCGGACTGCGCGACGGTCGGCGCGATGCCAGCGAGCGTCGTGTACTCGTCCTCGGTGAGGCCGACGTACAGCCCGAGGATGAGGTCAGGCTTCAGGGCAGCGATGCCCTCGAAGTCCAGTTCGCCCGTGAGCTTGGTGGGGGCCGCATCGCCCAGCGCATCCTGCGCCCATGGCCATACGCCCATCGGGTAGTCGCCATACCAGTCGCGCAGGCCGACCGGCACCACGCCGAGGGCGAGCAGGATGTCGTGGTCGGTGAACCCGACCGTGACCACGCGCTTCGGTTCCGCCTCGATCGTCGTCTCACCGAACGCGTGCCCGATCGTGACCGGCCAGCCGGCCTCGCCTGTGGCGGCGTCCTCCTCGGCCGGGTCGTCGTCCGACCCGCACGCTGCGAGGAAGGCCGCGGCGAGGGCGGCGGCGCCGACACCGGTGATGAACTGACGCCGCGTGGCGTCCTCGATGGGGTCGAACGTGGACGGGCGGGTGGGAGCGATGAGCGTGCCGGTGGGCATGTTGCGCCTCTGATTCCGTGCTGGGCCGATGAGGATGTTGGGCGATTGGAGATTAGCCACGCCTAAGTCACGGTCAATGATCGACCGAAGAAGGCGGACCTCGAGGCGCATCGACCGAGGCAGCGGACTTCGAGGAGACACCGACGAGCGAGGAAGTACAGGGGCGCCCACCGAGGCGCAGGTCCTGGGGTCAAGGACCTGCGCCGTCAGGCGGACGGGTCAGGCGCGGCCTTTCAGGATGCCATTCCAGTACATCCGGGGCAGCGCCTGCGTCTTGAGGAGGTACATGCTCCGCCGCTCGCGGGACTGGTCGAACGGGAACGTCTCGCGCGGCTTCAGGTCGTAGTCGAACTCGGCGAGGACGAGACGGCCGTAGCCGGTCACGATCGGGCAAGCGGTGTAGCCGTCGTACTTGCTGATCACCGGTTCGCCCTCCAGCGCCGCGAGGACGTTCCTCACGACCACGGGGGCCTGCTTGCGGATCGCCGCGCCGGTCTTGCTGGTCGGCAGGTTGCTGGCGTCACCGAGCGCGAAGATGTTCGGGTAGCGCGGATGCCGGAGGGTGGCGCGGTCCACCTCGGCCCAGCCGGCGGCGTCCGCGACGGGACTCCACTTGATGAAGTTGGGCGCGCTCATCGGCGGCGTGACGTGGAGGAAGTCGTAGGGGAGGGCGACCTCCTCGCTCGTCTCGAGCTTGCAGAACGTCGCGACCTGGCGCGCGGAGTCCACGGCGATCAGGTTGTGCTTAAAGCGGACGTCGATCCCCTTGCGGGCGGCGACCTTCTCCAGCGTCCTGGCGTACTTCGGCACCCCGAAGAGCCCGCCGCCCGCGGTGAGGAAACGCACCTCCGAGCGTGCTCGCACGCCCGTCTTCCGGAAGTGGTCGTCGGCGAGGTACATGATCTTCTGGGGGGCGCCGCCGCACTTGATCGGCGTGTTCGGGTGGGTGAACAGCGCCTCGCCGCCCTTAAACGCCTGGAGGGCGGCCCAGGTCTTGTCGACGGTCTCGTAGCTGTAGTTGCTGACGACGTTCCCGGTCTTCAGCGCCGCCTCAAGGCCCTCGATGCCATCCCAGTCGACCTGGATGCCGGGCGCGAGGATCAGGTAGCGGTAGGTGAGGCGGGCGCCGGACGTGGTGAACACGGCGTCCTCGTCCGGCGCGAGGCGAGCCACCCGGTCCTGGATCCACGTCACGCCGGGCGGGATGACGGAGGCCTCCGGCCGTTCGGAGCGCTCCTTCGGGAACACCCCGCCGCCGACGAGCGTCCACAGCGGCTGGTAGTAGTGCTTCGCGGAGGGCTCGACGATGGCGACATCGAGATCCGAGTTCGCCCGCCGGAGGCGCGCCGCGACGCTCACCCCCGCGTTTCCGCCCCCGACGATGAGGATCGTGTGATGGATGCCGGCAGCGCCAGCGGTGGCCGTGTCGGCGGTGGATGAGGGGGCGGTCTGTTGCATTGTTGAGTTCCTCCATCGCCAACGTAACCATTAGCGCCGAACTCATGGTGAGGCGAAGGTCCCGCTTCCACCGTGACTGCCTCCGCCCCGATCGAGGATGGGTCAGGCCTCGCGAGGTACCTCGGAATGGGGTGCGAGGTGCCTGCACCCTCGGGCGGCCAGGGAGACGAGGACCGCCCAGATGATCGCGGCGACGACGAGGTGCGCCACGCGAGCCGAGCCCGGCTGCCAGAGCACGTTCGCCGCGCCGAGGAGCGCCTGCACCGCGTACAGCCCGAGGACCGTGTCCGCCGCGACGCGCATCGTCGATGCGGGGAGAGCCAGGCGATGCGCTCGCATCGCGAGGTTCACCGCGGCGAGGAGGGCGAGCAACGTCGCCCCGCGGTGCAGCCAGTGGAGGAGGTGGAGCCCCGTCCCCTGCCACGGCAGTCCTGCCTCGGCGCAACCGGGCCACGATGTGCAGGCGTACGCGGCGCCCTCCGCGGTCATCACCGCGCCGAGGGTGACCGTGAGCGCCGCGGCGGCGAGGGCGATGCGGACGTGCCGACGGAGGGCGTCTCGCGCCGCATCAGCGGGTGCGGCGAGTGCGGTCCTCGGTGTGGCCATCACGACGATGGCTGCGAGCAGGAGCATCCCCGTGAGGAGGTGCGTGGCCACAACCGAGGGCGGCAGCTCCCGGACGACTGCTTCGCGACCGAGGCCTGCCTGGATCGCCAGCAGTGGGACGACGGCGATGCTCGCCGCCGTGCGGACCCGGTCGTCTCGGTGGCGGAACCACGTCCACGCGGCGGTCGCGAGGATCATCGCGCCGGTGAGG
>JALOAM010000163.1 GCA_023228765.1 Dehalococcoidia bacterium | reverse complement strand
CGACGATCCGGAATGAGCTCGCCCGACTGGAGGCGGAAGGGTACGTCACCCATCCGTACACCTCCGCGGGCCGCGTGCCGTCCGACCAGGGATACCGCTTCTACGTCGAGGCCCTCATGTCCGAGGAGCCGATCGGCGTGGAGGAGCGCCGGACCGTGGAGCACCAGCTCCACCAAGTCGCGGGCGACCTGGACGACTGGCTGAGCCTGACCGCCACCATCCTCTCCACGCTGGTGGGGAACGTGGCCGTGGTGACACGGCCGCGCACGACCAGCGTCCGTCTGAGGAACGCGCAACTGGTGGAGCTGAGCCGGGAGGCGAGCCTCCTGGTGGCCGTGATGGACGATGGCCGCGTCCGGCAGCGGATCCTGCCACTGACGGAGCCGACGACGCAGGAGCATCTGAACGAGCGCGCCCGGCGGCTGAACCAGGTGCTCGCGGGCCAGGACGCCCGCGGCATCGCCGCCAGCACGGAGGACCTCCTCGACCCGGAAGACCTCGCCGTGGCGGAGGTGCTGGGCGAGATCCTGCGCGAGCAGCGCATTGCTGAAGAGACGTTCGTGGAGGGCCTGAGCAACGCCCTCCGTCAGCCCGAGTTCTCCGACGTCGACCGTCTGCTGGAGGCGGTCGGCCAGTTGCAGGCGTACCGGCTGCGCGCCCTCCTCGAGCCCGCCGTGGAGGCCCACCTGGCGGCCGGCCAGACGGGTTC
Organism: Dehalococcoidia bacterium; assembly: GCA_023228765.1. Lineage (GTDB taxonomy): Bacteria > Chloroflexota > Dehalococcoidia > UBA2979 > UBA2979 > W-Chloroflexi-9. Next base: position 6,063 of record JALOAM010000163.1, on the reverse strand, counting down.
GATGCGGGTGGTGATCGGGGCGGAGCACGGGGACACCGGTATGCAGGACTGGAGCATGGTCATCGCCCGCTACGGCGAGACCGATGCGAGCGGCGCGGTGGCCGTCATCGGCCCGACGCGCATGGCGTACCAGCGGACGATCCCGCGGGTGCGCTACGTCGCCTCGCTGATGAGCCAGCTCCTGCATGACGTGCGTCAGGACCGCTGACGCACACACAGACGACACGAGGGCGCACCGCTCCCCGCGTGGCCGGAAGGCCCGCGAAGCGCCGCCCAGACAGCACAGACCACCGACCTCTGTGCAACGCAAGGCAGGAAGCATGACCGAAGCCACCAACTCCACGGATGAACTGCGCGAGGACCTGGACGACGTGGCGGAAGCCACGGACGACATCGAGGTGGTCCGCGCGCAGTTGGAGGAGGCGCAGAGCCTCTACGCCCGGGCGCGCGCGGACTACGCCAACCTGGAGCGACGCTCCCAGGAGCAGCGGCTGGAGGTCGGGCGCGCCGCCCTCACGGAGGCGGTGCGCGGGTTCCTCCCGGTGTTCGATGACCTCCAGCGCGCCGTGGAGGCGGCGGAGGCGGACACGGGATCGCCTTCCGCGATGCTGGAGGGCGTGCGGCTGGTGGCGCAGAAGTTCAAGACCACCCTGCAGCAGCACGGCGTGGAGGAGGTCTCCGCCATGGGCGAGGCCTTCGACCCGACGAAGCACGAGGCGGTGGGCGCCGCCCCCGGCCCGGAGGGCATCGTGGTCCATGTCCTCCAACGCGGCTACACGCTACGTGACCGTGTGATCCGTCCGGCCATGGTGATGGTGGGGAACGGAGCAGACGCCCCCTAGCAGGGTGTCGCGCGGATCGGACATCGCGGCGCACGAGGGCCGCACTCGACGCTGAATCGACAGCCGCTGACGCGGTGAAGGAAGAGAGACAAGCATGGGCAAGGTCATCGGCATCGACCTGGGGACCACCAACTCCTGTGTCGCCGTCATGGAAGGCGGCGAGCCGCGGGTGGTCCCGAACGCCGAGGGCAACCGCACGACGCCCTCCATGGTCGCGATCGCCAAGAACGGCGAGCGGCTGGTGGGGACCATCGCGAAGCGGCAGGCCGTCACCAACCCTGAGAACACGATCTACTCGGCGAAGCGCCTGATGGGCCGCCGGTTCGAGGAAGAAGAAGTCCAGCGGCTCGCGCGAGTCTCCGGCTTCGAGGTGACGAAGCGCGTCAACGGTGACGCCGGCCTCCAGATGGGCGGGAAGGACTACTCGCCGCCCGAGATCTCCGCGATGGTGCTCCAGAAGCTGAAGGCGGACGCGGAGGCCTACCTCGGCGAGTCCGTGACGGAGGCGGTCATCACCGTCCCCGCGTACTTCAACGACACCCAGCGCCAGGCCACCCGTGACGCGGGCCGCATCGCGGGCCTGGAGGTGCTGCGCATCATCAACGAGCCGACGGCCGCGTCGCTCGCGTACGGCCTCGACAAGAAGGAGGAGGAGGTCATCGCCGTCTACGACCTCGGCGGCGGTACCTTCGACATCTCCATCCTCGAGCTGGGCGATGGCACCTTCCAGGTGAAGGCGACGAACGGCGACACCTTCCTGGGTGGCGACGACTTCGACGACACGATCATCAACCACCTGGTGGACGAGTTCCGGCGTGAGAACGGCATCGACCTCTCGCAGGACCGCACCGCCCTCCAGCGACTGAAGGAAGCCGCGGAGAAGGCGAAGATCGAGCTGTCCTCCGCGCAGCAGACGGAGATCAACCTCCCGTTCATCACGGCGGACGCCAGCGGCCCGAAGCACCTGGTCCGCTCGATGTCGCGCGCCCAGCTGGAGCAGCTCGTCGGCACGCTGGTGGACCGCACACTGGAGCCCGTGAAGAAGGCCCTGGCGGACGCCGGCCTGAAGGCGAGCGACATCGACGAGGTGGTCCTGGTCGGCGGGATGACCCGCATGCCGCTGGTGCAGCAGAAGGTGCAGGAGTTCTTCGGCAAGGAGCCGCACAAGGGCGTCAACCCGGACGAGGTGGTCGCGATCGGCGCCGCGATCCAGGCCGGCGTCCTGAAGGGCGACGTGAAGGACGTCCTGCTGCTGGACGTCACCCCGCTGACCCTGGGCATCGAAACCCTGGGCGGCGTGATGACCTCGCTCATCGAGCGGAACACCACGATCCCCACGAGTGCGTCCCAGACGTTCTCCACGGCCTCCGACAACCAGCCCTCGGTGGAGATCCACGTCCTGCAGGGTGAGCGCCCGATGGCGGCAGACAACAAGTCCCTCGCCCGCTTCATCCTAGACGGCATCCTCCCCGCCCCGCGAGGGGTCCCGCAGGTGGAGGTGACGTTCGACATCGACGCGAACGGCATGGTGAAGGTGTCCGCCGCCGACAAGGCGACCGGGAAGCAGCAGCACATCACCATCCAGGCCGGCTCCGGCCTCAGCGACGAAGAGGTCGCACGCCTACAACGGGAGGCCGAGGAGCACGCCTCCGAGGACGCCGCGAAGCGCGCCGCCGTGGAGGCCCGCAACACCGGCGACTCGCTGGCGTACTCCGCGGAGAAGATGCTCCGCGACAACGCGGAGGTCGTCACCGGCGAGATGAAGGAGAAGGTGGAGGCCTCCATCAAGGACCTCCGCGACGCCCTGGGCGGCGACGACGCGCAGGCGATCACCGAGAAGACGGAGGCGCTCTCCGCCGCGATGCAGGAGGTGGGTGCGGCGATCTACGGCGCGCAGCAGGCCGCCAACGCCCCCGGTGGCGGCGGCGAGTCCGGCCCGTCCTCCAACGGCAGCGCCGGCTCCGGCGAGGGCGAGCCCGACACCGTGGAGGGCGAGTTCCGCGAGGTCTAGCCCCGAGGTCTGGCCGCGAGGTGTGGCGCCTCGCGGTGAGCGGACACACTCCCGATGCCCCGGCCTCCCCACGGAGACCGGGGCATCGGTCTATCTTGCGAGCGTACGGATCGCGCCCAGCCGCGGGAGGGACACATGCACGTCATCGAGGACTTCGACCGGCGGCACGTCCCGTTCGAGCAGTGCTGGAACTTCCGTGACGTCGGCGGCTACCCCGCCGCCGAGGGCGGCTCGACAGCTTGGCTGCGGTACTTCCGCTCCGGCGCGCTCGAGGACATGCACGCCGCCGATCGCGAGCGCCTCGGAACCCTCGGCGTGCGCACGATCATCGACCTCCGTCGGCCCGAGGAGACGCGCGACCGTGGGATCCACCCGGCAGCGGAACTCGGCGCGCGCTACGCGCACCTCCCGCCGCTCCCCGACGGCGCGAGCGCGGAGCTCGACGCCCGCTTCGGACGGGCGATCTCCGGGCAGCGCTACCTCGGCTACCTGGACTACGCGGGCGAGAGCATCCGGCAGATCTTCGAGGTGCTCGCTGACCCGGCCTCGTACCCCCTCGTTGTGCACTGCACGGCCGGGAAGGACCGCACCGGGGTCACCACGGCGATGGCCCTCGACCTCGCGGGGGTGGACCGCGCGGTGATCGAGGCGGACTTCGAACTGACGAACCGGGACACGGACCGCTGGCTCACGTGGTCGGTCGCCCACGCCCGCTTCGGCGGCTCGCAGGGCGAACGCAACCCGGACGAGGAGCGCCGTCGCTTCGGCGTCCCCGCCGAGGCGATCGGCGTGTTCCTCGACGGGCTCGATGAGCGCTACGGCGGGGTGCGCGGCTACCTCGGATCCCTCGGCCTGTCGGAGGACGTGTTCGCCTCCGTGCGACGAAACCTGGTCGACACCGGCGGGCGCTGAGGTTCGCTCCCCGGCGGGATCCGTTGAATTCGCGCCAACTCGGGTCTGGCAACGCGCAGGGCTGAGTGGTAGCGTGGGCCTCCCGAGGTCACGAACGCCCGTTCGCGCAGTGGCCTATACCGTTTCTCGGTTCCTGTAGCTTCGGCGGTCCGCCTCCATGTTCGCCAACCTCCACACGCACACGGAGTACTCGCTCCTCGACGGCCTGTCGAAGATCGAGCCACTGGTGCAACGGGCGAAGTCGCTGGGGCAGGACGCGCTGGCGATCACGGACCACGGCGCCCTGTACGGGGCGATCGAGTTCTACCAGACCGCCAAGAAGCACGGCGTGAAGCCGATCATCGGCATGGAAGGTTATGTCGCGCCGGACTCGCGGTTCGACAAGGACCCCAAGAAGCGCTTCCCCCACCACCTCACATTGCTCGCCGAGAACGAGACCGGCTACCGCAACCTCCTGAAGCTCTCCTCCGCCGCCCACCTGGAGGGCTTCTACTACCGCCCGAGGATGGACAAGGAACTGCTGGAGGCCCACAACGAGGGCCTCATCGTGCTCTCGGGGTGCCCCTCCGGCGAGTTCATGTCCGCCCTCCGCGAGGACGACGAGGCGAAGGCGATGGAGGTCGCGGGCTGGTTCCGCGACGTCTTCAAGGACCGCTACTACCTCGAAGTGATGGAGCACGGGATCGCGGAGTTCACGCCGCTAATGCCGCGCGTCTTCGACGTGGCGAAGAAGATGGGCCTGCCCACCGTTGTCACGAACGACTCGCACTACACCGGGCCGGACGACGTGCGCGCGCACGAGGTACTCCTCTGCATCGGCTCCAACAGCACGATCCATGACGAGAACCGCTTCAAGCTGGACGGCACCACGTTCTACCTCCGGTCCGAGGAGGAGATGCGCACGCTGTTCCCGGACCACCCGGAGGCGGCGGACAACACCTGGGAGGTGGCGGAGCGGGTCAACATCGACCTGCAGTTCGGCCGCACCCAGCTCCCGAACCCCGGCATCCCGGACGGCTACACCGCCCGCGAGTGGCTCCGTCACCAGTGCGAGGAAGGTCTGTACCGCCGCTACCCGGACGTGACGGACATGCACCGCGAACGGCTCAACTACGAGCTGGACGTGGTGGCCCAGACCGGGTTCGACGAGTACATGCTGATCGTCCAGGACATCGCGCGGTTCGCGAAGACCAACGGGGTCCGCATGGGCGTCCGCGGTTCCGCGGCGTCCTCGATCATCCTGTACACGCTGGACGTGACGGACATCGAGCCGCTCTCGTTCGGACTCGTGTTCGAGCGGTTCCTGAACCCCGAACGCATCTCCATGCCGGACGTGGACTTCGACTTCGCGGACGAGCGTCGCGCGCAGGTCATCCAGTACACCGTGGAGAAGTACGGCCGCGACCGCGTCGCCCAGATTTGCACCTTCGGGACGCTGGGCGCGAAGGCCGCGATCCGTGACTCCGGCCGCGCGCTCGGCCTCGACTTCGGCGCCGCGGACCGCATCGCACGCATGGTGCCGGACGCGCTGCACATCACGCTCGCGGACGCCCTCAAGCAGTCGCCCGAGCTCCAGGCCGCGTACGAGGCAGAGCCCGCCACCCGCGAACTCGTCGACACGGCACAAGCGCTGGAGGGCGTCGCGCGGCACTCCTCCACGCACGCCGCTGGCGTCGTCATCTCCTCGGAGCCGCTCACCAACGTCGTGCCGCTGCAGCGCGCGACCAGCAAGGACGCGGACGAAGAGACCTCCGTCCCCACCACGCAGTACCCGATGGGGGACATCGAGAAGATCGGCCTGCTGAAGGTCGACTACCTCGGCCTCACGAACCTCACGATCCTCGAGAAGGCACTCAACCTGATCGAGGAACGCCGCGGGGAGCGGGTGGACCTCCTCGAGATCCCGGACGCGGACCCCGCAGCCGCCGAGGTGCTCGGCAACGGCGACACGTTCGGCATCTTCCAGATGGAGTCCGCCGGCATGCGCCGGTACGTCATGGAGCTGAAGCCGCAGAACATCCGCGAGCTCTCCGCCATGGTCGCCCTGTTCCGCCCCGGGCCGATGGAGCAGATCCCCCGGTACATCGAGGTGAAGCACGGCCGCGCCGAGGCGTTCTACGAGCACGAGAAGCTCCGCCCGATCCTCGAAGAGACGTACGGCGTCATCACCTACCAGGAGCAGGTGCTCCACATCGCGCGCGAGTTCGCCGGCTACTCGCTCGGCCAGGCCGACGTCATGCGCAAGGCGATGGGGAAGAAGATCGCCTCCGTCATGGTGGAGGAGCGTGAGCGCTTCCT
>JALOAM010000162.1 GCA_023228765.1 Dehalococcoidia bacterium | reverse complement strand
CGGGCCGATGCCGGACGTTGTCGCGGGCGAAGACTGCCTGATCGCCAACATCTGGACGCCCGCGCCGGACGGTGGGAAGCGTCCCGTCATGGTCTGGCTGCACGGCCGCGGGTTCGCCGAAGGCGCGGGGTCCGAAGGCTGGTACGACGGCACGAACCTGGCGCTGAACGGCGACGTGGTCGTCGTCACGCTGAACCACCGGCTCAACGTCTTCGGCTACCTCCACCTCACGGAGGTCGGCGGCGAAGCGTTCGCCGGCTCCGGCGTCGCGGGCATCCTCGACCTGGCGGAGGCGCTCCGCTGGGTGCGCGACAACATCGAGGCATTCGGCGGCGACCCCGGGAACGTCACGATCTTCGGCGAGTCGGGAGGCGGCCGGAAGGTCTGCTCACTCCTCGCGATGCCCTCGGCGGAGGGGCTGTTCCACCGCGCGATCGTGCAGAGCAGCGTCATGCTCCGAGCCACCGACCCCGAGCGAGCGACGGCGTTCGCGCGCGCCCTCATCGCCGAGGCCGGCCTCGCGGAGGGCGACGTCGCCGGTCTGCAGGCGCTGCCGTTCGAGCAACTCACCGAGGCCTACCAGCGCACTCAGAAGGCCCAGCAGGGCTTCCAGTGCGCGCCCACGATCGATGCGGCGTACTTCCCGCACCACCCGCACGACCCCGAGGGCGAGCCGGCGCCGTCCTCCCTCCGCGTGCCGCTGATGATCGGGACGAACAAGGACGAGATGGCCTTGTTCATGGCGCGCCACCCGAAGCGCCGCAAGCTCACCGAGCCCGAACTGCACGAGGAACTCCAGAAGACCTACGGCGACCGCTGGCAGGAGATCCTGGATACCTACCGCCGCAGTCGCCCGGACGACACACCGTGGGACCTCCTCGTCGGGATCGAGTCAGAGCCGCGGCGGCTCGCCGCGAACCAGGTGGTCGAGATGCGCCACCGCGCCGGCGCGGCGCCCACGTACCTCTACCTCTTCGACTGGGAGAGCGACTTCCTGGGCGGGCTGTTCAAGGCCGCCCACGCGATGGAGATCCCGTTCGTCTTCGACAACGCGGGCATCGTCCCGATGACGGGCGAGCGCACCGATCGAGGCGCACTCGGCAAGCTCATGTCGACGACGTGGGCCGCCTTCGCGCGGGATGCCGACCCCAAGCACGACGGGCTGCCTCGGTGGGAGCCGTTCGACCCCGGGCGGCGGGCGACGATGGTGTTCGATGTCCCCGCGCACGCCGAGGACGACCCGCGCTCCGAGGAGCGCCGGGTGTGGGAGGGCGACCTGAGCCACTACCGCTAGGTCAGGAAGCCTCCGACGGGACGGGCGAGGATGCGAAGCGAGGCCGGGGTTAGTCCCCGGCCTCGGCTTCGACTTCGACCTCCACGTTGGGGAAGAACTGGATCTGCCTCGCCCGGCGGAGCTCCGCGCGGTGGTCCGGGTGGGCGATGGCGATGAGGTTCTCCGCGCGCTGCCGCTGGCTCCGGCCGGCCAGGCGGGCGATGCCGTGCTCGGTAACCACGTAGTCCGCGAAGGAGCGGGTGACGGTCACGAACTGGCCGTCTTCGATCCTCGGGACGATGCGGGAGACGAGGCCGTCCGCGGCCGCCGACGGCGTCACCGTGATCGCCTTGCCGCCGGGGGCGATGAACGCGCCGATGTGGAACTCCGGCTGGCCGCCCGTCCCGTTGTAGACGGTGGTCCCGAGGGACTCCGAGCAGATCTGCCCCGTGATGTCGACGGCGAACGCATTGTTGATGGAGCACATGTGCTCCTGCGCCGCGACGTTGACGATGGAGTTCACCTCGCGCACCGGCCGCGTGTCCAGGAGGCCGGAGGTTTCCAGCCAGTGGTGCTCCTCGTCACTGCGGGGGCTGACCGTGGTCGTCACACCCAGCCCTCGGTCGACGGTCTTGCGCGAGTTGTTCACGACGCCGGCCATCATCAGCGGCACCACGCCGAGCGGTGTGATCTCGGAGTGCCAGCCCAGGTCCTTCTTGCCCTCGAACGCACCGGCAGGGACGAGATGGGTCGCTGTGCGGCCCGCGCCGATCTGGCAGGTATCGCCGTCCTCCAGGATCTCGTTCACGAAGCCGGCGATGGTCACCGTCTCCGGTGGCGGCACCGTGACCGCGACCGCCGGGCGCTCCGCGAGCTCCGTGAGGACGAACGCGTCGACCTCGGAGACGTGGACGCGCTCCGTCGTGCGGACGTTGGGCAGCCACGGCGAGACCTCGAGGATCGTGCGGTCTGCGCGGCGGGTGAAGTCGCCCTTGTGCCAGGGCATGCCGCCGAACGTTACATAGCCCTCGTCGTCCGGTGGCGTGCACAGCGTGATGAAGACGTCGATCGGCTCCTGGTCGTCACCGCGCGAGTCGTAGAGGTTGAACTGGTTGGAGAACAGCTGCGGGTAAAAGTCCGCCCGCTTCGCGGCGAGGGCGGCACGGGAGAGGTTGCCGCCGAAGATCTCCACGGAGAACTCGAACGGCAGGTTCCAGTACTCCGGCAGGAACCAGTCCTGCCCCTGCGGCGCGCAGGCCCGCACGCGGACCTTGAAGTCCAGGTCAGCGATGCGCGCAAAGACCGAGGGCATGAACGACCGTGCGTCGCCGCCGATCGGTGTGTAGATGATGTCCCCGGCGCGGATCAGACCCGCCGCGTCGGTGAAGGACATGAGCTTCTGCTGGTAGTCGTCTCTCCAGGCCATGGGGCCTCCGGGATGCGCCGCCCAACCACGCTTGTTGTACGCGGATGGTACGCCCGGAAGCAAGAATCCTTCGGCTCGGGAGCACCTTCGAGGCGGACCGAGACCCCGAGGACAGCGCAGACGGTGCGGACGGTGCGGACTCCGCGCGATCTACGCCCCGCCGCCACCTCCACCGCCACCGACTCCCATCGGCTGCGGCGCGGGGGCCTCGGCGGCCGGGGAGTCCTCGGACGAGGCGCTCGCGGCAGCCGGGAGGCGCGGGGACGGCTCGTACTCGCGCGGAGCTTCCACCTGGAAGGTGTAGTCGCGGTTGCTGAGGCCGATCAGGGTCATGATCACCACGATCACGCCGCCCATGATGGCGAACGTGGCCTCCGCCGTGATGAGGTCGGCCAGCACGCCGAGGGGCGCCGACATCAGCGGCATCACGGAGAAGGTGAGCATGTTGATGCTCATCACCCGCCCGTAGTACTCGGGGTCGGACTCGCCCATCACCATGGTGTTGTTCAGCGTCTGGTACGCGGTGGTCGCCGCGCCGAGGACGATCACCGCGAGGATGACACCCGCGTACCCCATGCCCAGCGGCCACGCGAGCAGCGCCATGCCGATGCCGGACACGATGCCCGCCGTCCATTGCACCAGCGGCTTCCGGTTGAAGTCCGTGAGCGTCGCGACCGCGAGCGAGGCGACGAGCGCCCCGACGCCAGAGATCGACTGCAGCCAGCCGTAGGACGCCTCGGACCGGCCGAGGTCCTCCTGCACGTACCCGGGGAGCAGGATCGTGTAGGGCATCGCAAACAGGGTGATGATGAACATCATCCCGATGAGCAGGCGCAGACGCGGGGTGGTCCAGACGTACCGGAGGCCGCCACCGATCTCGCGCCACATGCTGCCCTTCGGGCGCCCGCCCAGCGGGCCACTCGGTGCCCCGGTGGCGCCCTCCGCGGCCTCGCGCTGCTGACGCGCGAGCTGCGAGAGGCCCGTGGGCACCATCAGCAGCAGCGCCGTGGAGAACACGTACAGCGACGCCATCACGAAGTAGGCCGCCGCGATCCCGGAGACCGCCACCAGCACGGCGGCGATCGCGGGACCGAAGAGGCGCGTGAAGTTCATCGCCGCGTTCGACATCGCGATGGCGCTCATCACGTTGGAGGGACCAACGACCTCCGCCATCAGCGGCATCCGCGCGGGCATGCCGAATGCGAAGAACGTGCCCTGCACCAGGCCGATGACGAACAGCAGCTCGAAGGTGATCGTGTCGGTCGCAACCATGATGGCGGTGATCAGCGCCAGGATGCCCGTGGAGGCCTGCGTCATCAGCGTCAGGTTGCGCTTCTCCATCCGGTCCGCCAGCGACCCCCCGACGAGCGCGAAGAGCAGCATCGGCAGGCCGAAGGAGAGCGCGATCGCGCCCGAGGCGGCGAAGGACTCCGTCAGCTGCCACGCGAGCAGCGCACGCGCCACCTGCTGCATCTGCATACCGGTGAACGAGAAGGTGGAGGAGGCCCAGAGGAAGCGGTAGTGGCGATAGCGGAACACCTCCAGCGCCTTGCGCATGGAGGGACGCGACGCCCCCGCCCCGGGTCCGCCGACTGCGCCGCCAGCGCCCGGTCGTCCGGGCGCGCCCATCGCTGGACCGGCCATGTGCTGCCTCTGTTCGACTCGAAAGTGAGTGCTGATCGCCCGGGGAGGCGGCCTCTTGCGCGCTTCTGCCCCTCGGGCAGCCAGCACGTGCGAGCCCATCGATGACGTACGAGATACATACGGATCGTATGCATGCTCAAACTCTCTCGTCAACGTAAGGGTGACAAAAGTTCCACCGAGCCATCGTTCGTGGCGTATACACTTACGATTCGTTAGTATTGTGATGGCCGTCACAGGACGCCCTCCACCGTCGACCGATACAGAAAGGCGACCATGTCCCTGCCCCCCGCAGCCATCGACCTCCTCAACCACCCGAAGGCGCACGCCACCGTGGTCACGGTTAACCGCGACGGCGCCCCACAGGCCACCCTCGTCTGGGTAGAGGCCCTCGACGGCACCGTCTCCTTCAACACGACCGCCGGTCGCCAGAAGGCCCGCAACCTCCAGCGCGACCCGCGCGTGGTCGTCTCCGTCCAGAACCCGGAGAACCCTCGCGAGTACGCCGTGTTCGAGGGCACCGCGACCATCACCGAGAACGGCGCGGACGATCAGATCGACCGCCTCGCGAAGAAGTACCTCGGTGAGGACAAGTACCCCTGGCGCAAGCCGGAGGAGCAGCGCGTCCGCGTGGACGTGGACGTGACCTCGGTCAAGGGCATGGGCCCCTGGGTCGCGTAACGCGCGGGGGGTGGAGCGAGAGGGTGCGCGTTGCGTACCCTCTCGCTGATCGAGTGCCCTCGGCGATCCGTCGTCGAGGGCCCGAAGTCCGAGCACGGAGCGAGAGGCCGAAGATGTCGCTGGACCGCAAGACCCTCGAGGAAGGCGCTGACTGGATCGCGGAGATGGTCACGGAGGAACTTGGCGGGTTCATCCCGTCCGAGCTCTGCGACCTGGTGATCCAGACCGAGGAGCGGATCCGCGAGGAGTCCGACGACCCCCTAATGGACCACGGCACGATGTCCAAGCGCATCATGGAGGTCTTCGAAGAAGACCCGGACGTCCCGACACAGAGCGGCGCGGTGTCCGAGTTCATCATCCGCGAGATCCTGCACTGGGAGGACGAGTTCCGCCAGATGGCCGGCTCGCCCCGCTCCGTCCGCCCCTCCTAGGCTTCGCCTGAGCTCGCCCGGCTCCCCGGGGTCGCCCGTCGAGGCGACCGACCCGCCCGAGGGTGCCCGCTACCCCTCGCCGCCGGGGTCCTGCACGTGCCGGCGGAGCGACTTCACGGTCTCGGAGACGAGCTGGATGTCCCGCGCACCGGGGCGGTACTGCACGTACTGCTCGAGGTCGTCCAGGGCGGCGGCGGAGTTGCCGAGCCGTTCGCGAAGCATGCCTCGGTCACGGATCTCGTCCAGGTCCCACGGGAACAGGACGAGCAACAGGTCGATCATCCGCCCGGCCCGGTCTTCCTCGCCACGCTGCAGGTAGCCCGCCTTCAGGTTGTGGAGCAGGCGCTGCAGCACCTGGCGGGGCTGCAGGCTGGCGAGGTAGTAGTCCTTGAAGGCGATGCGGGACCCGAAGATGTTGCGCACCAGCGACTGGCAGTCGCCTCGCGTGAGCAACCGTCCGAGGCCGAACACGTCCAGGAGGAGTTCGTCCTCCTCCGTCTCCGCGTCGTCCGGGCGGTAGCGGCAGATCACGTGGCCCGGGAGGCCGACGGCCTTCACGTCCAGGCCGACGCGCTGGCAGACCTCCGAGTAGACGATCGCGAGGCTCACCGGGATGCCTCGGCGCTCCGTGAGGACGTAGTTCAGGTAGAGGTTGCGCGGATCCTCGTAGTGCTCGCTGTTCCCGCGGAAGCCGAGCTCTCGATAGAGGAGCTGGTTCACGGTCATGATCGTGCGGCGGGCGTTGTCCCGGACGTTGGAGCGGGCGAGCTGCTGCTCCAGCGTCTCCGCGATGTCCTGGAGACGCCGCTCGTAGGAGTCGATGTCGAGGTCGGGGTACTCGGCACGCGCCGCGACGAGGGCGGCCCGCGCCAGCGGCACCTCCTCGGCGGGGCCGGAGGTGACCGAGCGGAACGCGTCCAGTGTGTCCTCGAAGGTGGTCTCGTCGGTCGGCATGCTACCGCGGAGGCCTGCTGCGGGCCGGGCTGAAGCCCTCGAACCGGATGATCTTCAGCGCCACGACGGTGAGCAGCAGGGCCACCCCGGCGACTCGCGTGTCCGGGTAGCCGAACCACACCGCGAGGGCCGGCACCATCAGCAGCCCGACGATGCCACCTCGACGCTTCGAGTGAAGCGCGAACGTGGTGGCGACCGCGACGCCGGAGGCGACCAGCGTGGCCTGGGGCACGAGCGCGAAGAACGCACCGACCATCGCGGCCGTGCCGTTGCCGCCGTGGAAGCGGAGGAAGATCGAGTAGTCATGTCCGAGGACGGCGATGACCGCACAGGCGATGGCGATGCTGTCGCCGAAGCCGAGCCAGTACGCGACG
>JALOAM010000161.1 GCA_023228765.1 Dehalococcoidia bacterium | reverse complement strand
CGAGACAGCAGGGTCGACCCGCATGATCTCGGCGTCCATCTCGTCCTCGGTGATGTACTGGTTCACGCCGACGACGATGCGGTCCTTGGTCTCCGCGCGGCGCTGCATCTGGAACGCGCTCTCCTGGATCTCACGCTGCTGGAAGCCCTGCTCGATCCCGACCAGCGCCCCGCCGATGTCCTCGATCCGGTCGAGGTAGGCCCACACCTCGGCCTCGAGCTGGTCCGTGAGGGCCTCGACGAAGTAGGAGCCCGCCAGCGGGTCGATGGTGTCGGCGACGCCAGACTCGTAGCCAATGATCTGCTGGGTGCGCAGCGCGATCTCGACGGACTTCTCCGTCGGCAGCGCCAGCGCCTCGTCGTACGAGTTCGTGTGCAGCGACTGCGTCCCGCCGAGGACGGCGGACATGGCCTGCAGCGTGGTGCGGATGATGTTGTTGAGCGGCTGCTGCGCAGTCAGCGTGGCGCCGCCGGTCTGCGTGTGGAACCGCACCATCTGCGCCCGCGGATCCTGCGAGCCATAGCGCTCCTGCGCGATCTTCGCCCAGATGCGGCGCGAGACCCGGAACTTCGCGACCTCCTCGAGGAAGTTCGAGTGGCAGGCCCAGAAGAAGGCCAGGCGGCCGCCGAACTCATCGAACTTGAGGCCTGCCTCGAGGGCGGCGTCCACGTACTCGATCGCGTCGGCGAAGGTGAAGGCGAGCTCCTGCGCGGCGGTGCAGCCCGCCTCGCGCATGTGGTAGCCGGAGATGGAGATCGTGTTCCAGTCCGGCACGTTGTCCTTGCACCACGCAAAGACGTCAGTGATCAGCCGGAGCGAGGGGCGCGGCGGGAAGATGTACGTCCCGCGCGCGATGTACTCCTTCAGGATGTCGTTCTGGATCGTGCCGCCGATCTTCGCGAGGTCGGCGCCCTGCTTCTTGGCCGCCGCGACGTAGAACGCCAGCAGGATCGGCGCGGTCGCGTTGATCGTCATCGAGGTCGTGATCTGCTCGAGCGGGATGCCGTCGGTCAGCGTCTCCATGTCCGCGAGCGAGGAGATCGCGACGCCGACCTTGCCGACCTCGCCCTCCGCCATCATGTGGTCGGAGTCGTAGCCGATCTGCGTCGGCAGGTCGAAGGCGACCGAGAGGCCGGTCTGGCCCTGTTCCAGCAGGAACTTGTACCGCCGGTTGGACTCCTCGGCGTCCGAGAAGCCGGCATACTGGCGCATCGTCCAGAGGCGACCGCGGTACATGGTGGGCTGCACGCCGCGCGTGAACGGGAACTCGCCCGGGTAGCCGAGCTTCTCGTGGTAGTTCCAGTCCGCGAGGTCTTCCGGGCCGTACAGCGGACGCACCTCGACTCCGGACTGGGTCTCGAAGCGCTCCTTGCGCTCCTTGAACCGGGCCGTCGCCTTGCCGTGCGTGCCCTCGCGCCACTCCTGGATGCTCTTGCTCAAGGCACACCACCCCGCTGTACGCGTACGTCCATGCTTGGAGGAAGAGAAGCCGCCCACCCCTCGTCAGAGCGGCCGGACGGCGGAGGTGACGTCGCGAGCGAAGTGTAGGTACCGCCCAGATGGACGGGCAAGGTTGGAGGCGTCCCGCGTTCGCCACGCCTCGGCTAGCCTGAGGCCACGATGTGCCCACCGAGCCACGCGCTCGCCGGGTCCAGGTGGAAGGGCGGCCGAGGGTAGATGGACGCGATCGACATCCAGCCGGTCACGCGCCCGTTCGACGCCGTCGTCGAGCTCCCCGGCTCGAAGAGCTACACGAACCGCGCCCTCCTCGTCGCCGCCCTCGCACGAGGGCAATCGACGATCACGGATGCCCTCGCCTCGGACGACACGCGCTACATGCTCGCCGCGCTTCGAGCGCTGGGCGTCACGGTTGAAGAGCGCGACGCGCACACGTATGTCGTGACCGGCGCCGGCGGCCCCTTCCCCGCGCGCGAGGCCGAACTGTTCATCGGTAACGCGGGGACCGCCGCCCGATTCCTGACCGCCGCGGTCGCCCTCGGGCAAGGCACCTTCACCATCGACGGGTCGGAGGCGATGCGGACGCGACCGATCGAGCCGCTGATCGAGGGCCTCCGGCAGCTCGGGGTGAACATCGCGAGCCGCTTCGACAACGGCTGTCCTCCGGTGGACGTGCACGCCTCGGGCCTCGCGGGGGGCCGGGCGGTGATGCGGGGCGACATCTCCAGCCAGTACTTCAGCGCGCTGCTGATGGCCGCGCCCTACGCCGCCGCGGACGTGGAGGTGGCCGTGGACGGCGACCTCGTCTCCGCGCCCTACGTCACCATGACCCTCTCGACGATGGCCGAGTTCGGCGTCCGCGCCGAACGCCTGAATGAGTCTGATGGGGGCGACCGCGTCTTCCGCGTCCCCGCCGGACAGCACTACGAGGCCCGTACGTACGCCGTCGAGCCGGACGCCTCGGCGGCCTCGTACTTCTTCTGCGCCGCCGCCGTCACCGGGTCCCGCCTCGTCGTGCCGCGCCTCGGCAGCCGTTCCGCCCAGGGCGACCTCGGACTGCTCGAGGTCCTCGAGCGGATGGGATGCCGCGTGGAGGTCGGCGAGGACCGCATCGAGCTGGAGGGCCCGCCACAGCTGCGGGCGGTGGAGGCCGACTTCAGCCAGATGGGCGACGTGGCCACCTCGCTGATGGCGATTGCACCGTTCGCGGACGGCCCAACCATCGTCCGAGGCATCGCGCAGACCCATTACGAGGAGAGCGACCGCCCGGTGGCTGCCGCGACAGAATTGCGTCGCATGGGCATCGAGGTCGAGGACGACTGGGACTCGGTGACGATCCAGCCCGGGATGCCTCGGCCGGCGTCGATCGAGACGTATCACGACCACCGCATGGCAATGGCCTTCGCGATCACGGGCCTGCGCGCTCCGGGGATCCGCATCACGAACCCCGGCACCACGGCCAAGACGTTCCCGGAGTTCTTCGACGTGCTGGGAGAGGTGACGGGCACCCGCTGAGCCACGAGCGTGCGACACGGGTGATGGGCGGGGGTGGTGGGCGATAGAGGGTTCGAACCTCTGACCTTCCGGGTGTAAACCGGGCGCTCTACCACTGAGCTAATCGCCCCCGCCGCACCCTCGATGTTCGCACGGCCCCGACGCTGCTCGCCAGTCGGCCCCGCCCGCGCCGAGGGTGATAGCCCGGCGGCTGGTCACCGGCTGCGTGCAGGCGGAGGTGGGACGATGATCGGCGGTCCCACGACCTGGCCGAGCATCGGCTCGGCCTCCTGAGGAACGTCGCGGTCGCCGAGGTAGTACGCGATCGCGGTCTCCAGCAGGCGATTGAGCGAGACACCCTCGATCGCGGCTCGAAGTTGGGCGCGCTCATGGAGGAACGGAGTGAGACGAAGGGTCACCCGTCCCGAGAAGCCCTCCGGGTCGAACGGTTCAGGGATCTCATGTCCCACCCGCAGTTCATGCTCCACCCACGAGCGGATGCCGTCATCGAGCGAGGCGTTGGCCTCCTCCACCGTCTCACCACCGGCGATCACACCGGGAAGCTCGAGGACATGGAGTACGAAGATCCCGTCCGCCGCGTCGTAGCGCAGAATGCGGGTGTATGGCGCCTGGACTGCTTCCTCGGCGCGACGTTCGATGGCAAGGGTGTCGGAGCGTGACATCTAGCGAGCCCCTTCCCGAAGCGCGTCGATGATGCTGAGGGCCACGACACGCCAGATCTTGTTCTGAATGACAACGGGACGACCGAGACCAGGGCGGCTCGCGACGAGGTGACTGCCTTTGCCCTGCGAGACCTCGTAGCCCGCGTCACGAGCCAGGCGAACCAGCGATACCTGAGTGTGGGACGCAGCGCGTGCTCGCTCTAGCTCCCAGTCGATCCGCCTAGCCATGGTGGCATTATTGACACCAGAACGACAGTGTCAATAGAGACACCGTCGATGCCGGGAATCACCGCCGCTCGGTCTCGTCCTTCTTGCGACGCCACGGGAGCGGCGCGGTGATGCCGAGGATGAGGACCATGTAGCCGAGGATCATCACGATCTCGAAGGCGGCGCGTGGCACGTGGCCGAGCCAGGCCTCGATGAGGTCGCCGCCAAACCAGAGGTTGATGACGACGGCTGTGAAGATCACCAGGTGTTTGCCGAAGCCGATCTCGTTCACATCGGTAGGATAGGCGCTCGATGAACGAGGACGTGCACGTACGACCCGGCCTGAGCGCCTTCGACGAGCTGCCGCTCGAGACGATCGAGGAGGCTGGTGGCGAGATCGTGCGCCGCATCATGGTCGCCCTCCGCGAGGTGGGCGAGGCGCGCGCTGACGAGCCCGATGGCGCGCGGCTCTCACCTCGGCGGCGGGTGGCGGCACTGGCCGTACTCACCGAGCTCGCCTGCGCCACGTTCGCCGCCGTCGCGGCGGGCGTCGCACCTCCCGAGGGGCGCATCGACCGGCACCCGGCGGCGGTTGCCGCCGTGATGTACGGCGCGCCCACCGTCACCGGGCTCCTCCACCGGCTGGAGCAGGACCGGCGAATGCTCACCTCCCACGCCCGAGGCCTGGAGCACCGGCTCTCCGAGCCCGCGGGCGGTGCGTGGCCGGGCTCCTCGCTCCGCTCCGTGCTGTCCGAGGCCGCCCTCGCCGCGCCCGCCGAGTGCGCCCAGGCGATCGAGGGGCTCCTCCAGCGATGGGACGACGAGGAGCGCGCGGCCATCGAGCGTGCGATCGCCCGCGACCAGGGTGGCGCGGACGTCTAGCCGGCGCGCTGCCGGCTAGTCGACGTCGGGGCTGTCGCCGACCTGCTCGTCGCGCAGGACGAAGGCGCCATCCACCCATTCGTAAGTGGACTCGCGCAGCTTCGAGGGGCAGCACTCCGCGTCGCCTGGCTCCCAGACGCCCTCGGTCGTCACCACCAGGCCACCGCCGACCTCGGGGAACCGGAGTTCGACGAGGCCGCCCGTCTCCACGTAGCCCGCGACGGTGGCAGCGCCATCCTCCACGGTGACGAGTGCAGCACCGACATCACCGGCGGTGCCGCCGGACGCCACGATGACGAATGCGTCGTCTTCGCCGTCACCGGTCACGTCGAGGTACTGGATGCGCTCGGGTTCGATCTCACCGCCGCCGAAGTGGTCGATCAGCGGCCCGATCACCGCCGGATCCGTGAAGTCGATGTCCTCGACAGACTCGGCAGCGCCGAGGGTGGTGGGAGTGACGGTCGCCGTTGCCGTCGCGGTCGTCGAGGGGCTGACGAGCGTTTGCGTCGAGGTGGGCGTCGCATCGCCGTCCTCGCCGTTGCACGCGACGAGGAGCGCGGCGACCACGAGGACAACGAACAGGGATAGCGAGCGACGCATGTCCGGGCCCTTCGTCCCCACCGCGAATACCCCCGAATGTTCATCGCATGACAACCGCGGGTCAACGCTGACGGCCTCGGGCGCTACGATGAGGTCCCCCAGCCCCATCCGGCGACGAGTGTGCGGAGCGCGCGTGACGACGCGAGGCCCGATACCTGGAGTGGCTGCGCAAGACGTGGCAGTACCCGGCATCCAGTGCGCGGCATGCGGCGAGACGATCGCGCCCGGTGCGCCATGGTGCGACGCATGCGGCGCGCTGGCCGAGGACCCCCCCGCGCAGGCGCCCTCGGACGGTGCGCCGCGGGCAGCGCCCGGCGCGCCCCTCCCCGCCTCGCTCGACCACTACCGCGCGAGGTTGCGCGAGACCTTCGGGTACCCCGACTTCCGTGGCGGACAGGCGCGCGTCCTCGAAGGGCTCGCGACGCACGACGTGGTGGCGGTGATGCCGACGGGATCCGGCAAGAGCCTGTGTTATGTCCTCCCGGCCCTCGAGGTGGGACGGACGGTGGTGGTGTCGCCGCTGATCGCGCTGATGCAGGACCAGGTGGAGGGGCTGCAGGCCTCTGGCGTGCCGGCGACGTTCATCAACTCCAACATCAACCGTGACGAGCAGAACCGCCGCTACCTGGACTTCGTACAGGGGCGGACGCCCCTGCTCTACGTCGCGCCCGAGCGCTTCCAGAACCAGCGGTTCGTCGCCGGACTCCGCGAGGCGGGCGTGAACCTCCTCGCGATCGACGAGGCGCACTGCATCTCGGAGTGGGGCCACAACTTCCGCCCGGACTACCTCCAGCTCGGCACCGTGCGCGAGCGGCTCGGGGTGCCTCGGACGCTGGCGCTCACCGCCACCGCGAATCCGCAGGTGCGCCGCGACATCGCGGCCCGGCTCGGGCTCGAGGGCGCCGCCGAGGTGGTCACCACCGTGGACCGCCCCAACCTCACCCTCGCCGTGGAGCGCATCGACCGTGTCGAGGACCGGGTGCGCTGGGTGATCGACTACGCGAAGAGCCGTCCCGGCCTCGCCGGGATCGTCTACGCCCGCACGCGCCGATCCGTCGAGGACACCGCGCAGGCGATGCGCGACGCGGGCGTGCGCGCGCAGGCGTACCACGCGGGCCTCGAGCGGGAGTTGCGCTCGGCCGTGCAGCGGCGGTTCACCACCGGCGAGATCCCGGTGATCGTCGCGACCAACGCCTTCGGCATGGGCATCGACAAGCCGGACGTGCGCTACGTGATCCACCTGAACATGCCGGGTCGGCTGGAGGCGTACACGCAGGAGGCGGGCCGCGCCGGTCGCGACGGGGAGCCCTCCGAGTGCACGCTGCTGTACGCGCGCAGCGACCGCCAGTTCCAGCAGCGCTTCATCAACGACGCCCATCCGAGCGACGATGGCGTCCGCCAGACCTGGCAGCGCTGGGTGCATCTCGCGGACCCGAACACCGGCCGCCTCCCCTTCGCCGTCGCGGACGACGACCCCGGCTACGGGATGATCGTTTCCGCGCTCC
>JALOAM010000160.1 GCA_023228765.1 Dehalococcoidia bacterium | reverse complement strand
AAAGGTATGCGCGATGGCCTCGGCCATCGCGCATACCTTTCGCGGGCAGGGGCTTGATGCGTTCCGACGTTACTCACGCTCAACCCTACCGTCTACGTCAATGTTTCCCCCGGGGCTCGTGGAGGGTGAATATCTCATAACGTTCTAGACTCGGATGGATCGTTCGAGGGGCGTGGAGAGGGGGGCGGCGATGCCAGTCGGTCAGGATACCTACGAGGCGCTGACGCGCGAGGACCAGGCGCACCTGCTTCACCCGCAGTTCTACGCCCCGGACCACGCGGAGCCCGTCATCTTCGAGTCCGGCGAGGGCGTCTGGCTCACCGATGTCCGAGGTCGGCGCTACATCGACGGGCTCTCCTCGCTGTGGAACGTCGCGGTCGGGCACGGACGGACGGAGCTCGCCGACGCCGCGGCGGACCAGATCCGCAAGGTCGCGTTCACCAACAACTACGTCGGCTACTCCAACGTGCCCGCGATCAAGCTGGCGTCGAAGGTCGTCGACCTCGCGTACGAGGACATGGCGGGTGTCTTCTTCACGAACTCCGGCTCGGAGTCGAACGAGGGCGCGCTGAAGGTGGCGAGGTTCTACTGGAACCTCCAGGGGCAGCCCGGCAAGGTCAAGCTGATCGCGCGCGAGCGCTCCTACCACGGCGGCACCCTCGCGACGTCGTCTATGACCGGGCTGCCGGTGTTCTGGAAGTACTTCGGCCCGCTGGTGCCCGAGATCGTCCACACCGAGAAGCCCGACAACCTCGAGTGCGACTGCGAGCCCAACTCAGACGGCGAGTGCGCGCACTGGATCGAGCGAGCCATCCTCCGCGAGGGGCCGGATACCGTGGCGGCGATCCTCTGCGAGCCGGTGAAGGGCGCCGGCGGCGTGTGGACGCCGTCCGACGACTACTTCCCGAGGGTCCGCGAGATCTGCGACCGCTACAACGTGCTCCTGATCGCGGACGAGGTCATCACCGGCTTCGGTCGCACCGGGCACTGGTTCGCCCTCGAACGCTGGGGCGTGCAGCCGGACATCCTCTCCGTCGCGAAGGCGATCACGTCGGGCTACATCCCGATGGGGGCGTTCATCGTGACCAACGCCATCCTCGACGCGCTGAAGTCGACGCCTGCCGACGCGAGGTTCATGCACGCCTACACGAACAGCGCACACCCCACGGCTGCCGCCGTTGCGCTCCGCAACCTGCAGATCATGGAGGACGAGCAGCTTGTCGCGAACGCCCAGGCCATGGGCGACCGCCTCGGCGAGGGCCTGCGAGACGCCCTCGGCGGGCACGCGCACGTCGCGAACCTCCGGCACCTCGGGCTGATGGCGGGCTTCTCGCTCGTCGCGGACGCCTCGACGGGCGCGCCGTTCGAGGCCTCGCGTGGCATGGGCTTGCAGGTGCAGAAGCACCTGCGGGACCAGGGCGGCGTGATCACGCGCATCGTCGGCGACAGCGTGTTGTTCGCCCCGCCGCTCTGCATCAACGCCGCCGAGGTCGACCTGGTGGTGGAGGCGACGGCTCGCGCGGTGCGGGACGTGACCGGCAAGTAGTCGAGGAGAAGTGTTCAACGGCTGACGCTGATGAGCGCGTTGTTGACAGGCTTGCGTCCTCGATCTACGTTGGTGGCAGGAAAGGGGGTGATGCTAGTGACCGATGGCAGTCATAGTCATTCTTTGAAGGGGTCGAGCATCTTGGAGGTGTTCGAAACCTAACCCCCAACTGGATGACCCAAAGGGAGAGGGCGGCTGCGTTGGCAGCCGCCCTCTCTGCTTGTTTGGGGTTGGCGGGTGGGCGCCCGCGTCCTATGCCTCGGGGAAGCGCTCCGCGATCAGCTCGCGGGTGACGGTGCGGTCGTCCCAGGGGCGCGGGCCGTCGGCGTACTCGATCGTGGACTCGTGGCCTTTGCCGGCGATCAGCACGAGGTCCTCCGGGGTCGCGAGGTCGAGGGCCCGCGCGATCGCGGCGCGGCGGTCCGGGAGGCGCTCGAAGCGGTCGGCCTCCACGGCACCGGCGGCGATCATCGCCTGGGCGATCTCGTCGATGATCGCGTCGGAGGGCTCGGAGCGCGGGTCCTCGTCGGTCAGGATGGCGTAGTCGACCACCTCGGCGGCGACGGCGCCAAGGCCGGTGCGGCGCTCGCGCGCGCGCTCCCCGGCGCACCCAAAGACCACGATGATGCGCCCGTCCACGACGGGCCGGAGCGTGGCGACCACCTTGCGGAGCGCGTCCGCGGTGTGTGCGTAGTCCACGATCACCGAGAACGGCGCGCCGGCAATGCGCTCCATCCGCCCCGGGACGCCCTCGCACATCGCGACGCCCGAGGTCGCCCCGTAGATGTCGAGACCGAGCGCGGCGGCGGCCGTGATGGCAGCGGTGGCGTTCAGCACGTTGAACTCGCCGGGCAGGCGGACGGAGGCCTCCACCGTGTCCTCGTCGGCCGTGACCGTGAAGGTGGACCCGTCCGGCCACAGCATCACCTCGTCCGCGAAGACGTCGAGGTCGGCGTCCTCCAGCCCGTAGGTGATGACGCGGCCCTTCGTGCGACCGGCGAAGTACTTCCAGTTGGAATCGCCCGCATTGAGGACGGCAACGCCCGCCTTCTGGCGGTGGCCGGCGGGCTGAAGCATCTCGAACAGCCGCCCCTTCGCGGCGCGGTACTTCTGTAGGTCACCGTGGTAGTCGAGGTGGTCGCCGGACAGGTTCGTGAACACGGCGACGTCGAACTCGATCGCGTCCAGCCGGTGCAGGTCCAGGCCGATCGAGGTGGCCTCCACCACGGCGTGCGTGCAGCCCGCCTCCAGCATCTCGGCCAGCATCCGGTGGACGTACGGCGCTTCCTGCGAGGTCAGGCGCGTGGGGTTTGGCACCACCTGGTCGTCGATGCGGCACTGGATCGTCGTCAGCAGGCCCGCCTTCAGGCCGCACCCGCGGAGGGCGGCCTGCACCAGGAACGAGGTCGTCGACTTCCCGTCGGTCCCCGTGATGCCGACCACCTTCAGCGAGCGCGCCGGGTAGCCCTCGTGCGCCGCGCTGATCGAGGCCATCGTCGCGCGGGGGTCGGGGACTCCGATCACGGGGACGCCGAGCGATGCGAACTCCGCGGCGCGCGACTCCTCCACGAGGAGCGCGACTGCGCCGCGCACGACGGCCGCGGCGGCGAAGTCGTGGCCGTCGTGCCGCTCGCCGCGCGCGCAGACGAAGAGGTCGCCCGCCTCCACCTGGCGCGAGTCGAATCGGATCTCGCGGATCGCGGGCAGCGAGGCGGGGTCGCCAGGGACATCGAGGGACTCAGGCAGCCCGTCCCGCCAGTCGCCTCGAGGGGTGCGCGTGGCCTCGGTGTTCGCTTCGTCTGTCATGCGAGGATCGTAGGCGGCACAGCCCTCGACCGCTCTCCCCGACCACTGCGGTCACTCGGCCTTGCCGCCACCCTCGCCACTTATGTAACCTCGAAGAGCACCTCCGGGCGGGGAACCCAGAGGACAAACCGTGCCGGCGCCCCGACGCTCCGAGGCCACACCACCGACGCTGCCGCGCGCCTCGCGCGAGCGGCTCGATGCCTACCTCCACCACCTGGAGCACGTGCGGCGTCGTTCCGAGCACACGATCCGCAACTACCGCCACGACCTCACGGGCTTCCTCCTCTTCCTCGCCGAGCGCGAGACGCCCTTCGACGAGGCCGGTCGGTCCGACGCCCGCTCGTACCTCTCCGCGCTCCGGAACCGCTCGGTCGCCGACGCCTCCGTCAAGCGCATCGCCACCGAGATGCGCGGCTTCTACGCCTGGCTGGACAACCAGGGCGTCCCGCTGAAGAACCAACCGGGCGACTCAATGCTTCGGCTCCGCTTCCCCATCCCGAGGAAGCGCCTCCCGAAGTTCATCTCCCGCACGGAGGCCGACGCGCTCGTGGACGCACCCGACGCGGACACGCCGAGCGGACAGCGCGACCGCGCCATCCTCGAACTGCTCTACGGGGCAGGGCTCCGCGTGAGCGAGGTCGCGAACCTCGACGTCCGCGACCTCGACCTCGCCAACCGGCAGGTGCGCGTGACCGGCAAGGGCGACAAGACCCGCATCTGCCTCTACGGCGACCCTGCCCGCGAGGCCCTCGAGCGGTATGTCGAGGATGGCCGCGCCCATCTCGTCGCCGGCGCGCAGACCGCGCTGTTCCTCAACCGCGCCGGGGGACGCCTCAGTGCGCGCTCGATGCAGACCATCGTCCGCGACGCCGGGATGCAGGCGGGCGTACGCTCGCCCGTCCACCCCCACATGCTGCGCCACTCCTTCGCCACCCACATGATCGAGGGCAACGCTGACCTCCGGATCGTGCAGCACCTGCTCGGCCACACCTCGCCGGACACGACGCAGATCTACACCGCCGTCGCCCAGCGCCGGGGAGGCGGGCTCGTCACGGACGCCCTCGCGAGGGCGCGCGAGCTTGAGCGGCGGTAGCGTCCGACTCCCTCCCCCTCTGGGGGAGGGTTGGGGAGAGGGCAACGGACCTCAGGGGCTCACCACCGACCCCGGACGCTGATGCCCGCCGCTCGGTACTATCGAGGTCCAGCCCGCACGCACCCGATCGAGGCAACCGGCATGCGCATCCTCGTGCTCAACGGACCCACGCTGAACATGCTCGGCACGCGAGAGCCGGAGGTGTACGGCACCCTCACGCTCGCCGACATCGAGGAGATGGTGCGGCAGCGCGCCGCCGAGCTCGGCGAGGTGCAGGTCGCGTTCCAGCAGACCAACCACGAGGGCGAGCTCGTCGACATGATCCTCGCGCACCGCGACTGGGACGGGCTGATCATCAACCCGGGCGCGTACACCCACACCTCGATCGCCCTCGCGGATGCGATCTCCGCGTGCCCGGACCTCGTCGTGGCAGAGGTGCACCTCTCGAACGTCCACCAGCGCGAGGAGTTCCGGCACCACTCCTACGTCGCGCGCGTCGCCTGGGGGCAGATCACCGGCTTCGGCTGGCGCGGCTACCTCGCCGCCCTCGACATGATCTACGGGCGGCTCGTCGAGGCGGGTCGCGCGTGACCGCCACACCGAGAGCTACGGGTACGACGACTGCCGTCCGTCTCGACCGGCTCCGTGCGAGGTTCGACG
This sequence comes from Dehalococcoidia bacterium, assembly GCA_023228765.1. Classification (GTDB taxonomy): domain Bacteria; phylum Chloroflexota; class Dehalococcoidia; order UBA2979; family UBA2979; genus W-Chloroflexi-9. The sequence goes on along the minus strand of JALOAM010000160.1, from coordinate 1,754 downwards.
AGCTGGGCGTGGACGGCCTCCTCGTCACGACGCCGAGCAACCGGCGCTGGATCTCCGGGTTCACCGGCAGCGCCGGGGTCGCCCTCGTGACGCGCGAGGGCACACGGTTCGCCACGGACTCACGGTACTGGGAGCAGGTCGGGCAGCAGTGCCCGGAGTCCACCCTCGTGAAGGTCGCGGGCGCGAACACGTTCACGGCGCCCGCGATCCTCGAGGGGCTCGGAGGGACGCGCATCGGGTTCGAGCCGGCGCACCTCTCCTACGCGGACTACGAGGTCTGGACGAGCGCGGTCGCGGCGATGCCGGAGCATTCCCGTCCGGCCCTCGTCCCCGCGCCGAGAGCGATCGAGGACCTGCGGATGGTGAAGGACGCCGAGGAGCTGGACGCCCTCACGCGCGCAGTGCTGCTCGGCGATGCGGCGTTCAACCATGCCGCGGAGCGCATTGAGCCCGGCATGACCGAGAAGCAGGTGGCGTGGCTCATCCAGGAGTACGCGCTGACGCACGGCGCGGAGGACCTCTCGTTCTCCTCGATCATCGCGGGAGGCCCTCACGGCTCGCTCCCCCACTGGCGCGCCTCGGACGCACCGCTCGAGGCGGAGACCGGCGTGGTCATCGACATGGGCGTGATCGTGGACGGGTACTGCTCGGACCTCACGCGCACCGTCTGGCTGGGTGACACGCCGTCCGACGAGTTCAAGCGCATCTATGACATCGTGCTCACCGCGCAGGAGACGGCGGAAGAGCGCATCGAGGCGGGCATGCTCGGCAAGGTCGGCCACGAGATCGCCGCCGAGGTGATCCGCATCGCCGGGCACGGCGAGCACTTCGGGCATGGACTCGGCCACGGGGTCGGCCTCGACATCCACGAGGACCCACGCCTCGCCCCGTCGGGGGAGATCCCGCTGGCGGACGGGCACGTGGTGACCGTGGAGCCCGGCATCTACGTGCCCGGCTGGGGCGGCGTGCGGATCGAGGACCAGTGCGTGATGGAGGGCGGACGCCTTCGCCCGATCTCGACCGCGCCCAAGTTCCGCCCCTAACCTGTCCATCCCAATTGGACAGTCCCCCTTCCGTCACGGAGCGGGGCAGCGCAGGAGGCCCTCCCTCGGGAGCGTCGCACGAGACGTCCCGCGGAGCGTTCGCAGGAGGAATGCATGATCTCGACGTCGGACTTCAAGAAGGGAGCCACCGTTGAAATCGACGGTGCGCTCTACAAGATGGAGGACGTCCACCACGTCAAGACCAAGAAGTCCGCGGTCTACCGTGTGAAGCTGCGCGACCTCCGCGCGGGCCACATCACGGAGCGCACGTTCAACGCCGGCGACAAGCTGCCCGTCGCGCGCGTCGAGCGGCGCAAGATGCAGTACCTCTACGGCGACGGCGAGTCGTACACGTTCATGAACTCGGAGACCTTCGACCAGATCATGGTCCCGCAGGCCACGATTGCCGAGGCGCTCCCCTACATGAAGGAGAGCGACGAGGTGCAGGTGGTCCTCTACGGCGACGAGGCGCTCGGCGTGGAGCTTCCCGCGGCCGTGGAGCTGGTGATCACGGTGTCCGACCCCGGCGTGAAGGGCGACACGGCCACCGGCGCCACGAAGCCCGCCACGCTGGAGACCGGCCTCGTCACCAACGTCCCGTTGTTCCTGGAGGTCGGCGACAAGATCAAGGTCTCCACCTCGGACGGGAAGTACCTCGAACGCGTGAAGTCGTAGTCCGCCCGACGAAGGGCTGAGGGGAACCCTCGTGCC
>JALOAM010000008.1 GCA_023228765.1 Dehalococcoidia bacterium | reverse complement strand
GAGGATGCGCAGCGATGAGAGGTCGCGAGGGCGTCCCCACGCCAGCGACTGCACCCGCGGCAGCTCGCACAGCGTCGGCTGGCGGAGCACCTCGAGCTCTCGCTCCGGATCCCGATGGGGGTACGGGAGCACCTCGTACTGCTCTTGCACGCGGGGGAGTGCGGTCATGGCGCGGCCTCCGATCGAGGGCTGACACGCACCAGTCTGGGGGACTGGGAGCGTCGTCGGGCATCGGGGAACACCCCAGCGAGGGTGGGTGCGAGGACGCAAGAAGGCCCCCGCGAACGCGGGGGCCTTCCCGTCGGGTACCTCGCCGGTGCGAGGACTAACCGAGCAGCGACAGCACGGACTGGGGCGCGGAGTTGGCCTGCGCCAGCACCGAGACACCCGCCTGCTGCATGATCTGCCGCGTCACCATCTCCGAGGAGACGGCGGCGATGTCCGCGTCACGGATGCGGGACTCGGACGCCGACAGGTTCTCCACCGAGACGCCGAGCGAGTTGATCGCCGTCTCCAGCTGGTTCTGCCGGGCACCGAGGACCGCGCGGAAGGTCGAGACCTGCTCGATCGCCGTGTCCACGGAGGCGAGCAGCGTGTCCGCCTCGCCCGTCGTCGCCACCGCGGTGTTGTCCGCGATCAGCGTCGAGAGCTTCCCGGCGTTGCCGAGGGCGCTCGACCGCATGTCGCTGAACGACAGGGTGATGTCGTCACCGACCTCCGAGCCCACGCGGAACGACGCGGACGAGGAGGACGTGGTCACAACCGTGTCGCCGTCGAGGCCGGCGGCGATCGCGGTGCCGGTGACGTTGCCGGCGTTTGCATCGTGCTCCAGCGTGAAGGTCACGCCGAGCTCCTCGAAGATGATGTCCTGCGAGGCGTTCGCGCCCATGTTCTGGACCGTGAACGTCTCGCTCCGCGTGAAGCCACCCGACGTCACGGACAGCGACAGCACGCCACCCGTCTCGTCGTTCAGGGTGTAGGTCGCGCTCGGGTCGGCGTTGCCGACGTCGATCGTGCCAATCGAGACCGTCGCGCCGTTCTCGACGACGGTGTCGCCGTCCAGGGTGGCGGTGGCGTCGTCGTGGGTGACGGACAGTGAACCGTTGAGCAGGTTCAGGCCGTTGAAGCGCGTGCGCTGGGCGATGTTGTCGATCTCAGAACGCAGCGCCACCATCTCCTCGCCGATCGCGGTGCGGTCGGACGAGGACAGGGTGGAGTTGCCGGCCTGGACCGTCAGCTCGCGGACGCGCTGCAGGATGCTGTGCACCTCGTCCAGCGCGCCTTCAGCCGTCTGGAGCATCGAGACGCCGTCGAGGGCGTTCCGCTGGCCCTGCTGCATACCGCGGACCTGCGCCCGCATCTTCTCGCTGATCGCGAGGCCGGCGGCGTCGTCCGCCGCGCGGTTGATGCGCAGACCGGACGAGAGCTTCTCGAGGGTCTTGCTCATCTTGTGGCTGGTCGCACCCAGGTTGCGCTGGGCGTTCAGCGCAGCCACGTTCGTGTTGATGATGACTGCCATGGTTCGGCCTCCTTAGCCGGGTTCGTCCGGCGTCCTTGCCGGACGGTCGCGCGACCCCTCGATGCGTCCGCCGGTGCACTCGGCGTGACCCACCTGGAATCACACGGGAATCATCGGAACCGTCGGAGGTCCCCCTATTCGGGTGTTCCCTGATCCCCACCGCCCGTGGCGATTCGGGTTCCCCCGTACGCCCACCCTCGACGCCCCCGACTCCCGCGCGAGGATCCCCGCACCGCCGAGGACGAACGCCCGAGAGAAGGGCACTCACCCCACCCCCTCCCGCTCCGCGGGCGGGGGGTCAGAACGTGGGGCGGGGACCTGAGCACAGACACACAGGAGCCCCCACCGGTGTCGCGGTGGGGGCTCCTCACCTCGGACCTCCGGGGAGGCCGAGGGCTATCTCGACGAGGGCTAGCCGATCAGCGAAAGGACGGACTGCGGGGCGGCGTTCGCCTGGGCGAGCACCGACACACCGGCCTGCTGCATGATCTGGCTGGTCATCATCTGCGACGACACGGACGCGATGTCCGCGTCGCGGATGCGGGACTCGGACGCCGACAGGTTCTCCACCGAGACGCCGAGCGAGTTGATCGCCGTCTCCAGCTGGTTCTGGCGAGCACCGAGGACGGCGCGGAAGGTCGAGACCTGTCCGATGGCCGTGTCGATCGAGGCCAGCAGCGTGTCCGCGTCGGCCGTCGTCGCCACCGCGGTGTTGTCCGCGATCAGCGTCGAGAGCTTCGAGCCGTTGCCGAGGGCGCTCGAACGCATGTCGTCGAACGACAGCGTGATGTTGTCACCGACCTCGGAGCCCACGCGGAACGAGGCGGACGACGAGGCTGTGGTCACAACCGTGTCGTTGTTCAGGCCCGCGGCGATCACAGCGCCGGTCACGTTGCCAGCGTTGGCGTCATGCTCCAGGGACACGGTGACACCGAGCTCCTCGAAGATGATGTCCTGGGTGCCGTTGGCGCCCATGTCCTGCACCGTGAAAGTCTCGGCGCGAGAGAACCCACCGCTCGTCACCGTCGCGGTCAGGACGGCGGCGGCGTTCGTGAGGGTGTACGTGGAGTTCGCGTCCGCGTTCCCCACGTCGATGCCGGCCACGGACACGGTACCGCCGTTCTCGGTGGCGGTTGCCCCGCTCGCCGTAGACGAGCCGTCCAGCGTCACGGCCAGCGAACCGTTGAGCAGGTTCAGACCGTTGAAGCGCGTGCGCTGGGCGATGTTGTCGATCTCAGAGCGGAGCGCCACCATCTCTTCGCCGATCGCGGTGCGGTCGGACGAGGACAGGGTGGAGTTGCCGGCCTGGACGGACAGCTCGCGGACACGCTGGAGGATCGTGTGGACCTCGTTCAGCGCGCCTTCAGCGGTCTGCAGCATGGAGACGCCGTCCTGGGCGTTCCGCTGGCCCTGCTGCATGCCGCGGACCTGCGAGCGCATCTTCTCGCTGATGGCGAGGCCGGCGGCGTCGTCCGCCGCCCGGTTGATGCGCAGGCCGCTGGACAGCTTCTCCAGGGTCTTGCCCATGGTGGCGCTGGTGCTGCTCAGGTTTCGCTGAGCGTTCAACGCCGCCACGTTGGTGTTGATGATCATTCCCATGGTTGGTGTGGCCTCCTCAGCCGTGAACTCCCGACATCCTTGTCGGCAGAGGTTGGAGTCCGCGTTCCGGATCCGCTGGTCCTCCATCAGCATCATCGGCAGCCACCGCCCGTCCTTAAGGGGTAACCCTGATCCCCTACGAGAACACCCGAGGCACCCGCACCCCCTCCGAGGGTTCCCACCGCGCCGCCCGAGGGCATTCCCCGATCGGGAACCACGACACCCGTCCGTAGGCTCATCGCGTGAACACACCCGCCACCCTCACGGCCGTCGCCCCGGCCCGCTCGCTCGCGATCTGCGGTTGGACGCCCGAGGCCGCCGAAGCCCTCGACGCCCTCGAGTCGACCGGCGCGTACCGGGCGATCGGGGTCGCGGACGGCTCCGGCGCGGCGCTCGTGCGCGCGCGACGGGAGACCGGCCACCCCTGCTTCCAGCAGGTGCGGCAGTGGATGGCCTCCGCGCCGTACGAGGCGGTGCTCGTCGCCTCGCCGCAGTCCGCCGAGTTCGTCTCGCTCGCGGCAAGGCGCGGCGCGGACCTCCTGCTCCTCCCCGGCGCATCCGACGTCGAAACGCTCGAGGCCGCCGTGGAGGCGGCACAGCGGCACGACGTCCGCATCGCCCTCCTGCGACCGGAGACGCATGACGCCGGCGTCGGCGACCTGGCCTGCATCCTCGACACCCCCGAGTGGGCGCCGCACTACCTCGACGTCACCGTGGAGGGTCCCGCCGAGGCCGACCGCCTCCTCGGCACCGCGGTCGTGCACGCCGTCCGCTTCGCGCCCACCTCGCACGGCCTCGTGCGGGCGTCCGCGTGGACGGGCGGCACGGAGTCACCACGCGTCGTGTCCGCGCTCCTCGAAGCGGACGCGACGCAGGTCCATCTCACCGCGCGGCACGCGCCGGAGGCGTACGTCCGTATCGCCGGCGACACGCCGGCCGGCGCGTTCGACCTCCGGATCGCCGCGGACAACGCGCGCCTCACGTACACCACACCCTCGGGCGAGCGGATCGAGTACGAGCCGGGCTGGGTGGACCACTGGAAGGCCGAGGCGTACCGCGCCGTGGAAGCGGACGACACGGCCCGCGCCCGCGAGGAAGCCGGCCTGCTGGCCGCCATCGCGCGCTCTGTCCTCACGGGTGAGGCCCAGGCGACGGACTGCTGCACCCGTCCGGAGCTGCGCGTGATCGAGGGACGCGGTCACGCCCGCCCTCGGCGGGGGAACCTCCGCCTGGTGGTCTCCTAGCGGGCTGCCATTGCCCTCGTGCTACCGTCCCGGCGACACCGGCCGACGGAGAAAGAGGGACATCATGCCGCTCACGATCGAGGATCGCGTCGCCATCCAGGACCTGGTGGCACGCTACAACCACGCGATCGACCTCGGCACCGCCGAGGACTGGGCGGCGACGTTCACCTCGGACGGCACGTTCGAGTCTCGCGGCGAGGTCCACGCGGGGGCGGACGCCCTCCTCGCGTTCGCGCGCGGCTTCAAGGAGCGCATGGCGGGCACCCGTCACTGGAACAACAACCTCCTGATCGAGGGCGACGGCGACGAGGCGCGCGCGACGTGCTACCTCCAGCTCTGGCGCGGCGGCAAACTCGTCTCCGAAGGCACGTACGTCGACACCCTCCGCCGCCTCGACGGCGCCTGGCGCTTCACCTCGCGCCGCGTCGTCCGCGAGTAAGCCACAGCCTTTCGCTGCGGATCCGACTCCCACTCCGGATCCGGCCCCCTCTCCCGGTTCCGGGAGAGGGTTGGGGTGAGGGTCCCTTCTGCTAAGCACCTCGCAAGGTCCTCGACAGGTCGCGGAGCAGATCCGGAGCGGCCCTCACCCCCGGCCCCTCTCCCGGAACCGGGAGAGGGGAGTCGGAGCCGGAATCGGAATCGGAACGGGAGGCGGAACCGGAGGCAGAGCGGAGCAGACCCCCGCCCTCTCCCGCTGCGGCGGCGAGGGGAGTCGGAGCCGGAGCGTGGGGAACCTGACGGCGATCACATCCGTCTCATACTCACCCGGCGTCTAACCCGAGCGGAACGTACGCTGATCGTCTACCCACAGGCGGCGGGGGTAGGTCAGGTGGACGTCCACGGTGAGATCTTCCGAGTCCGGGCGGCGCGTACAACTGGTCCTCTGGAGCGTGATTGGCATCGTGGCGCTCATCGCCGTGGTGCTGATCGCGACGGCGAATTCCGGCGATTCCGGGTTTCGCTTCCTCGGCATCGGGCAGGCCAGCGAGGACACGGGCCTCGACACGGTCGGGCGGCAGATCCACGAGGAGGGCGACGACGGCGAGGTGGTGCCTCCCGTCGACTCCGTGGAGGACTTCGCGGCCGCGCACGGTAACCCGCCGAACACGGACTTCGCGCGCCTCCGCATCCCTGCCATCAACGTGAACGCCCCGGTCGGCCGGTGGATCGTCGACTCGACGATCATGCCGGAGCCGTACGGGCCGGTAGACGTCGCGTACTACGACATGAGCGGGTGGGCCGGCCTCGGCGGGTTCCCCGGCGAGGGCGGGAACGCCGTCTTCGGCGCCCACGTCGACCTCAATCGTTATGTCTCTTACGCCGACGATGACTACCGAGGTCCCGCGGTCTTCTGGTCGCTCGACCAGCTGGGCGCCGGGAGCGTCATCGAAGTGGACTACGCGGGCCAGACACTGCGGTACGCGGTGGTGTGGACGGAGCAGGTACCCGCCTCCGGCGAGGTGAACTGGCGGCAGTACTTCACCTCGGACGTCGCGGTGGACTCGATCACGCTCTACACCTGCGGCGGCGAGTTCGACGGCGCGACAGCGTCCTACACGCACCGCCTCATCGTGCGCGCGGAGCGGATCTCCTAGCCTCGCAGCGTCCGAGGGCGGACCGGCCGGCGCCGGGCGACTACCGGAGCGAGGCGGCGACGCGGCGGGCGTGAGGGCCGGGGCGGCGTGCGAGTTTGCCCGCGCCCTTCGCGATCGCCTTGCGGCGACGGCTGCCCCGCACGGTGCGGCTCTTCACGACCTTCTGGCGCTGGCGCGTGATCGCTTCGAGGAGGCGACGGCGGGCGTCCTTGCCTCGGACCTTCGCGACGACCTCCCAGCGGTCGCCCACCGGGATCACCGCCACCGGCCCCTTGCAGACACCGAGGCAGCCCGTGATCAGGACTTCGACGCCGGCTGCGCAGAGGGATTCGCAGAGGCGCTCCTGTGCGTCGCCTCGGCAGTCCGAGCCGCGGCAGACGAGGACGGGGAGCTTCGTGCCGTCGCGGTCCACCTGCTTCGCCACGGGGCTCCCCATCTAGCAGCGAGGGGTAACGGCGTCGGCGCGTCTGTGGACAGACGGCTTTCCCTCGCCACGCGTGAGAATTGTGGTCGAAGCGTGGACTAAGTGAAAGGTGACGTGCGAGCTAATACAGGAGATTCGCAAGGATCGCGGACACGCCTTAGCTCGCACCGTCCATGGACTGCTCCAGCGCGGTGCGGACGCCGTCCGGGAGCGGGGACGGCTTGCCGTCCGCATCCAGCCAGACCTGCACCGAGCTGCCCTCCGCGGCGACGGTGTCCGAGTCCTTCATGCGGATGTCGTACGCGAGGATGAAGCTGCGGTTGCCGATCTGCTGCGTCCAGGCGCGCGCTACCACCTCGTCGCGGTGGCGGAGCGGCGCACGGTAGCGGCAGGTGGTCTCCGCGAGCGTGAAGCTGCGCCCCGCCTCCCCGGGCGGACGCGGCCGCTTCACCACCTCGATCGCGGCGAGATGCTCCAGGCGCGCCTGTTCGAAGAACTCCAGGTAGCGAGCGTTGTTGACGATCCGGTCGGCGTCCATGTCCGTGGACCGCACGCGGAAGTGGTATTCGGTGATCGTCGGCACTGCGCGTCCCCTCGGCTACCCGCAGAGACTAGCGGCTCAGGACACCCTCAATCTCATCGAGGTGCTCATGGCGGTGCCGGCTCCGCCGGACCAGGTGCGCCTCGTCGCGTCGGAGAAGCTCGGCCAGCACGTCGTCCGGCACGGCGGCGACGAGCCAGTCGATGCGTTCCATCGAGGCGAGGAGGAGCGGCGGGACCTGCAGCGGTGGGAGGAGCCTCCACTCGTGGAGGAGCGCGTCGTTCTGGACGTCGTCCATCCAGTCCGGTTCGCCCTCCGGCGCCCAGAGGCCGTCCAGGTTGTGCTGCAGGACCTCGGCGTGGCGCCGGTCCCAGTAGGCGAGGTGTGCGAGGGCGATCGCGACGGTCCAGTGCTCACCCATCAGCGTGCCGAGATCGTCCTCGGAGAGCGCATCGAGGAGCGCGCGCACCCGCTCCGCGGCGGCCCGGTTCGCTTCGACGTACTCGTCGACGGCAGCCACGGTGTCAGCGCTCCTGCGCCAGCACCCGCTTCAGGCGGTCCATCACGGTCATGGGGGCCGGGTCCTCGTCGCGGAGGAGGCCGAGGTAGTACGAGGTCCAGGAGCCGAGGGCGCACGCGCCGAGGATGGCCTCGATCGGCGTGTTGCCGCCGGCGTTCGCGATCTGCACCTGTCGCCCGGCCGCCAGCATCATCTCCGCGGTCTGCGTGACGCGGAGGCGGTTGCGGGGGTGCACCACCGGCGCGTCGAGGATGACGAAACGCAGCGGTCCCACCTCGGCGCCCGCGCGGGCTGCGGCCTCCAGCTGGTTGTGGTTGAACTCCGGGATGCCGTAGGCCGCGGAGACCTGCTTCGCGTTCTCGCTGATCTCGCCGGCCCAGCGGCGCGCGGCGACCTCCAGCATGTCGGCGCCGATGATGGCGGGGACGCCGCCGTGAAGCCACGCGCCGATGGTCTTGGCGCGGTTCGCGTCGCTCTCCACGGCGTACGCCGCGGTCGCGCGGTCCAGGGCGCCGAAGCCGCCCTCGATCTCCGCGTCGTCAATCGCGATGACCTCGAGCCGCCGGAGGATGCCGAGGAGGATGAAGACGCTGTACCCGAGGCCGGTGCGCGGCGGGCCGGGCCAGTCGTAGGAGAAGGTGGGCATCCCGGCCGCCAGCGCGCGTGACTTCAGGACGCCGCCCGTCGTGATCGCGATGCCTCGCGCGCCGGCCTCGGCTACAGCGTCGAAGGCGGCCAGCGTCTCCTCCGTGTTGCCGGAGAAGGAGCAGAGGATGACAAGGGTGTCCTGGTCGAGCGGCGGGAGGTGGTAGTTGCGGATCACCTGCACCGGCGTGGTGCTCAGGTCGGTCGCCACGGTGGCGGCCACGTCCGCGCCGATCGCGGAGCCGCCGAGGCCCACGAGGAGCACACGCGACGGGCGCTTCGGCGTCGCGCCGAGGTCGGCGGCGAGGCCCATCCGCCACGCCTCCCGGGCCTGCTCGGGCAGGCGTTCGAGGAGGCGATGGAAGCCGGAGGGGTCGACGCGCTGGCGGACCTGCGCGTCCTCCAGCTTCAGCAGCGGATCATCCGTGGTCACAGCGTGATCCCGGCGATCTCCTGGCCCTGCGCGAGGGCGTCCTGGACCTGCGCCGTGGTCGGCATTTCAGCGTAGATGCGCAGCAGCGGCTCGGTCCCGGAGAAGCGAAGCAGCAGCCACCAGCCCCCTTCGAGGTTGAAGCGGTAGCCATCCACCTCGTCGCGGCCGATGACCTTGAAGCCGGCGATCGTCTCCGGCTCGTTGGCCTGGACGTGGGCCTCGATCGCGTCGCGCTCCTCGGGACGGATCGTGACGTCCACGCGGTCGTACTCGTGCGGCCCGACCTTCTCGTACAGGTCGGCGAGGAGCTCGGAGGGGCGCTTCCCGGTGCGCGTCATGAAGTCGAGGATGAACAACCCGGCCAGGAGGCCATCGCGCTCCGGGATGTGGCCGCGGAAGGCGGAGCCGCCGGACTCCTCGCCGGCGATGAGGGCGTCCGTCTCCATCATCTTCGCGCCCAGGTACTTGAACCCGACGCGTGTCTCGTGGACCGGGCAGTCATACAGCTCACCCAGGCGATCCACCATCCTCGTCATCGTCACCGAACGGACGATCGCGCCGCGCTCACCGCGGACCTCGAGGAAGTAGTAGACGAGGAGGGCGAACGTCTGGAGCTGGGTGATGAAGCGCCCGTGCTCGTCCACGAGGCCGAAGCGGTCCGCGTCCCCATCCGTGGAGAGGCCGACGTCGTAGCCGCCCTCCTTGATCAGGTCGATGGACTCCTTGAGGTTCGCGGCGATCGGCTCGGGCGCCCTCAGGCCGGGGAACGAGGGGTTCCGCTCACCGTGGATCTCGTGGACGGAGGTCGCGCCGCCCTGGATCAGGCGGGTGGTCCAGCCCTGCGCCGCGCCGAACATCGAGTCGATGAGCACGTGCCAGCCGGCGTTCTGGATCGCGGGCAGGTCCACGAACGACGCGAGCGTCTTCAGGTACGGCGCGCGGACATCGATGCGCTCCACGATGCCCTCGGCCTCAGCCTCGCCGAGGGGGACGATCTGCACGCGGTCCGCGGCCTGCACGGCGGGGATGCCGTTCTCGATCTCGCGAGTGACCTCCTCGGGCGCGGAGCCGCCGTAGTGCGGCTTCACCTTGAAGCCGTTCCAGCGCGCGGGGTTATGGGAGGCGGTGATCATCACGCCGCCACCGGCCTGCCGGTCACGGACGGCCCAGGAGAGCGCGGGCGTGGGGCAGAACGTGCTGGTGAGGGCGGTCTTGATGCCGTTGGCGGCCATCACCTCCGCGACCAGTCCCGCGAACGAGCCCGAGAGGAAGCGCGTATCGAACCCGATCACGACCCCCTTCGAGGCTTGCTTCTCCCGCTTCAACCAGTCCGCCGTCGCCTGCGCCACGGCGCGGACGTTGTCGAACGTGAAGTCGTCGGCGATGACGCCCCGCCACCCGTCCGTGCCGAACTTGATGGGCTGCTTCGTCATGTCGTCTGTGCTCCGTCTTTCGAGAGGTCTCTGGAGAGGGACTGTTCGGCAGGCTCGACGCGCTCGCCCTCGAGCGAGGCGTCCCGCGGGATCGTGGCAGCATGCGCGACCACGGAGCGGACGACGCGCGCGCCGTCCTCCACGGTCACGTCCGTAGCAAGGATAGAGTCGCGCACCTGTGCCTCCGGGCCGACGGTGACGCCGTCCCAGAGCAGGCTACGCGCGACCGAGGCGCCCGCACGCACGATGCACCCCGCGCCGATGACGCAGGGCCCTTCGACCCGTGCGCCATCCTCGATCGTGGACGTTTCGTGGATGTAGATGTCCTGTCCAGACGGACCAGGCGTGAGGCGGGGCGTCGCCGGCGAGGTCACGCGGCCGGACGCCATGTCCAGGTTGACGCGAAGCAGGGCGTCCGGGTTCCCGATATCGCCCCAGTACGCCGGCTGGTGGAAGCCGTAGACCGGCTCGCCTGACGAGCACAGCGTGGGGAACAGGCCGTCCTCCACGCGGTTGAACGTCGTCGGGTCGAGCATGTCGAGGAGACGCGGCTCGAAGATCCACGTCCCGGCGTTGATGAGGTGGGACGGCGCGTCCTCCCGCTTCGGCTTCTCGACGAAGCGGTGGATGCGGCCCTCCGCGTCGATGTCCACGACGCCGAACGGCGAGGGGTCGTCCACCTCGTGGAGGGAGAGCGAGAGCACGGCGCCACGGGCACGATGCGCCTCCAGCATCGCGCTCAGGTCCAGGTCCGTGATGATGTCGCCGTTGACCACGAGGAACGCCTCGTTCCACACACCTCCTCCGGCGCCTCGCCAAGTCGAGGCAGTCGCGGCGATCGCGCCACCGGAGCCGAGGGGCGTGTCCTCGTACGCGTAGTCGAGTGCGATCCCGAGCACCTCGCCGTTCCCGAAGGCCCCGCGGATCGCCTCGGCGCGCGCGGTCATCGCGAGGGTGACGGAGTCGACCCCGTGCTGCTTCAGGTTCAGCAGGAGGTGTTCCAGGAGCGGGCGACCGAGGACGGGGACCAGCGCCTTGGGTGTCCGCCAGGTGAGCGGACGGAGGCGTGTTCCCTCGCCGCCAACGAGGACGATTGCGCGCATGGTCGGATCGTATGCGCCACGCCGCCGCCGTCCAATGCCAAAAGCGTGACGGACACGACGGCGATAAGCGGCGCGCTTTCCCTTACTCCAGTCCCGCCTCGCTACGGAGCACATCCGCGAGATCCGTGCGCTCCCAGGGGAGGTTCAAGTCGTTCCGGCCGAAGTGCCCATAGGCCGCCGTCTGCAGGTAGATCGGGCGGCGCAGGTCAAAGCGGTCGATGATCGCGCCGGGACGCAGGTCGAAATGCTTCTTGATGAGGTGCTCGATCTTTTCCTCGTCGATCTTCGCGGTCCCGAAGGTCTCGAAGGCGATCGAGGTGGGGCGCGCCACCCCGATGGCGTACGACACCTGCACCTCGAACCGGTCCGCGATCCCCGCCGCGACCACGTTCTTCGCCACGTGGCGAGCGGCGTACGCGGCGGAGCGGTCGACCTTGCTCGGGTCCTTGCCGGAGAAGGCGCCGCCGCCGTGGCGGGCCACCCCTCCGTACGTGTCGACGATGATCTTGCGCCCCGTGAGGCCGGCGTCGCCCATCGGTCCGCCGATGACGAAGCGGCCGGTGGGGTTCACGTAGAAGCGCGTCTGGTCGTCGATCAGCTCCGGGGGGCAGACCGGGCGGATCACGTTCTCGATGATCGACTCGCGAATGTCCCGCTCGCTGACGGCGGCGTCGTGCTGGGTGGAGATGACCACCGCGTCGATCCGCCTCGGCTGGCCGTAGGCGTACTCCACCGTGACCTGCGACTTCCCGTCCGGGCGCAGGTACGGCAACTCCATCGTCTTGCGGAGGTGCGAGAGCCGCCGGGTGAGCTTGTGCGAGAGCGAGATCGTGAGCGGCATGTACTCGTCGGTCTCGTTGCAGGCGAAGCCGATCATCATGCCCTGGTCGCCCGCCCCCAGCATGTCGTACCGGTCCTCCGAGGACGCCTCGCGGCGCTCGATGGCGGCGTCCACGCCCTGCGCGATGTCCGGCGACTGCCCCTTGATCGAGGAGATGACGCCGCAGGTGTCGGCGTCGAACCCGTGGGCGCTGTCCGTGTAGCCGATGTCACGCACGGTCTTGCGGACGAGCTCCTCGATGTCCACGTAACCCTTGGTGGTGACTTCGCCGAAGACCCAGACCGTGCCGGTGGTCGTCGCGGTCTCGCAGGCGACCCGCGACTCCGGGTCCTGCGCCAGCAGCGCGTCCAGGACGGCGTCCGAGACCTGGTCGCAGAGCTTGTCCGGGTGGCCCTCCGTCACAGACTCGCTGGTGAAGCGCATCATCGAGCTGCTCATGAACGAGGTCGTCATCGGTCCTCCGGTCGCGTGTCCCGCGGCTGGCGCGGTCAGTCTGCTCAAACGCTGGGCTAGTGCGTGCCCAGCTCCCACGAGTTCAGGTAGTGCTCCTGCTCCGGGGTGAGGACATCGATGCCGATCCCCATCGCGGCGAGCTTGAGTCGCGCGACCTCGTCGTCGATCTCGCGCGGCACGTCGTACACCTGCTTCTCCAGGTGCTGGTGGTTGTTCACCATGTACTCCGCGCTCAACGCCTGGTTCGCGAAGGACATGTCCATCACCGACGCCGGGTGGCCCTCGGCGGCGCCGAGGTTCACGAGGCGCCCCTCCGCGAGCACGACGAGCTTGCGACCGTCCGCAAGGGTGTACTCCTCCACGAACGGCTTCAGCGTCTCGCGCGACTCGGCCATCGTGTTCAGCGCCTTGAGGTTGATCTCCGCGTCGAAGTGCCCGGAGTTCGCCATGATCGCGCCGGACTTCATCGTCTCGAACGACGCGGTGTCGATCACGTTCACGTCACCGGTCACCGTCACGAACACGTCGCCGAGGGGCGCCGCCTCCGCGATCGGCATCACGCGGAAACCGTCCATGACCGCCTCCAGCGCGCGGAGCGGGTCGACCTCGGTCACGATCACCTGGGCGCCCAGGCCGCGGGCGCGCATCGCGACGCCCTTGCCGCACCAGCCGTAGCCCGCGACCACGAGGTTCTTCCCGGCCAGCAGGAGGTTCGTCGCGCGGATGATGCCGTCGATGGTGGATTGGCCGGTGCCGTAGCGGTTGTCGAAGAAGTGCTTCGTGTTCGCCTCGTTAACGGCGACGATCGGATACTCGAGCTGGCCGGACTTCGCGAGCGCCTTCAGGCGGATCACCCCGGTCGTCGTCTCCTCGGTCCCGCCGACGATGTCCGCGAGGAGCTCGCGCCGCTCCTTGTGCAGGATCGCGACCACATCCGCGCCGTCGTCCATGGTGATCTGCGGGCGGTCTGAGATGGCCTCGGTGATGTGCTGGTAGTAGGTCTCGTTGGACTCGCCCTTGATGGCGAACGTGGGGATGCCGTACTCAATCGCGAGGGCCGCCGCGACATCATCCTGCGTCGAGAGCGGGTTGGAGGCGGTCAGGCGCACGTCCGCGCCGCCGTCCCGCAGCGCGAGCATCAGGTTCGCGGTCTCGCTGGTGACGTGGAGGCACGCGACGACGCGGATCCCCTTCAGGGGCTGCTCCTTCGCGAACCGCTCCCGGATCTGGGCGATGACCGGCATCTCCCGCGCGGCCCATTCGATGCGGGCCACACCCGCTCGGGCCAGCCCGGCATCCGCGATGTCGCCGACGAACTGCGTGGTCATCTACCGTCCTCCGAAGCCCGCGCTACATCGCGCGTCTGCTCAAGTGATCGATCCGTGGACTCGCAACGACTCAGGGAGAGCGGCCGTCCTGCCGGTCCGTCCATCGGTCGGCAGGCATCCACTCGACCTCCGGGCCGTACGCTCGCCCTCGGCGGCGCGCACGCTGGCGGCGCCACCACGGTCCGAGGCCCACGAGGTCGCGACGCTGCAACCGGGCCTCAACGACCGCGCTACCCCGACGATATCCGAGGCGTGTGTAGGCGGCGACAGCGGGCGTGTTCTCTGGCGCGACTGTCAGCACCGCTTCCGAGCACCCCCGTCCGAGGAGGTCGCGCGTCACCGCGCCGGTCACCCTCGTCGCCAGTCCGCGCCCTCGGTAGGCGGGGTGCGTGAACACGTTGCCAACGACCGCGATCGACTGGTGCGGCGAGACGATGTGCGTCCCCGCCACGGCTACCAGCCGGTCCCCGTCCATCGCCCCGTAGTAGATCGCCCGCTCGATGGTCTCCGCGCTGTAGCGGGACGGCCCGCCGTCCATCGCGTAGAGCGCGTTGATGCGCGCCGCGTCCTGCCCTCGGAGCCGCCTGACCTCGCCCGGCACGTCCGCGAACCCGAACGCCGTCACGGACATGCGCTGCATGCGCAAGGTGTCCGCCACCGCGTGGGTGCTCGCGATCGCCTCGAGGTGCTCGGGCGACCCGGTGGAGAGGTACCCGGCGCGGTGTCCGGGGTGCAGCCGCAGGATCGCGCTCACCCCGGCCGGGTCGCCCACCGTCACGGTGACGTACCCCAGGGCGCGCGAGTGCATCACGACGGCAGAGCCCTCCGGCCCGTCGGCGGTCCAGAACTCGCTCTGCACCAGCAACTCAGGTTCGAGGTGCCCCAGCGCATACGCGGAGAACGCGCGGTCGTCGGAGAGCCGGGCCTCCAGGGCGCGCGCGTCCATGCCTCGCGCGATCCGGAATCCGGCCACCACGCGAGGGGAGCTGCGCTCAAGGGCTCCATCAGTCATGGGTGATCCCCACCCCGCGCACCCATCCCGGCCATCGCCCGGACCGCGCGCCCGCTGGCTGCACACGATACCGTCACGCCTCGGGCGGGACTACCGACGACGTGGTCGACTCTTGGGAGTACGGACGCGTTCGACACGCCCGCAGTGGACAATACCCGCGTGTAGCAGACGTGAACGATCCGCCGGGTCTCAACGCCCGCTCGCCTTATTTCGCGATCTGATCGCCCTTGGCCCGGTTGCAGATGCCACACAGGATCTGGATGTTCTCCGGCGCGTTCCCGCCACCTCGCGCGACGGGGATGACGTGGTCGAACTGCAGGTCGTCCTCGGCGGCGCAGCGCACGCAGCGGCCCTCGTCGCGAGTCCAGACGAAGAGGCGCACCTCCTCCGGGATCCGCTCGCGGCGCGCGCCGGTCACGGCCTCCTCGGCGGCGCGGATCTTGCGCAACCGCTCGATGCGCGCGTCTTGCCGGCGTAGCCGGTCCCAGGCGAGGAGCGCGACCGCCTCGGCGTCCAGCCCGTCGTCGTCCCAGTAGAACCCGTCCGAGGTCTGCCACAACACCCGGTCGAGGTCCTCGGCGACCGCCGCCGCGCCCACCTCGGCGAGCGCGTCCTCGATCCGCCGCCGCTCCCGCCGCCCGAACCTCGCGAGGGCGCGCCCACCGACGACCACCTCCGTGCGCGCGAAGATGCCGAAGCCGGTGCGGTGCAGTTCGACGCCGGTGGCTTTACGGAGGGGCATAGCGTCCCGTGCGATTGATCAGTTGCCTGCGCCGACGAGCGACAGTTAGAGTTCCAGACTAGCGCAAGTGTTCTGATCGGGACGGAGTGGGAGCGCATGCTTGACTTCCACGGGGAGCCACAAGCCCGGAGATCCGGATTGGACTCCGAGAGCGAGGCGAACCATGACCGAACGCCGCATCCGTGAGGTCTACGCGGACTACCGGAAGGGCCTGATTCCCTTCGACGAGGTCGTACGGGCATCGGACGAGTTCCTCGAGCGCTACGCGCAGGATCGACGAGAGGCGGGCTTACGCGACGAGCCGGGACAGTCGCTACTCCCACGCGCGTAGCGACCTCGCGCTCTGCGGTCCCCCTCACGTAAGCCCGCCTCGGCGTAGCATCCGAACATGACGGAGCGGGACCCGTTCGCCGAGATCGCGGAGTTCTACGACCTCGACTTCGAGGGCTTCCATGACGACGCGTCGTTCTACCAGCGGCTCGTGGAGCTGCACGGGGAGCGCGTGCTCGAGCTCGGCGTGGGAACAGGCCGGATCGCGGTCCCCCTCGCCGAGGGCGGGGCGAACGTGACCGGGGTCGACGTGTCCGCGGGGATGCTCGACATCGCGCGGGAGCGTGCCGGGCGTACCTCCGTGAAGCTCGTCGAGGGCGACATCCGCGAGGTGCGCCTGCGCGGCAAGTTTGACCTCGTGCTTGCGCCGCTCGGGACGCTACAGCACATGGAGACACCCTCGGACTTCGTCGCGGCCCTCCAGACGATGGCGCACCACCTCGCCGAGGGCGGCGTGGCCGTGGTGGACGTGGAGTCCCCCGTGCCAGACGACTTCGACCCATCGCCGCAGCCGCTGATCCAGCACTGGACCAAGGAGCGCGCAGACGGTCGAGGGCGCGTGACCAAGATCGTCTCCGTCGACGCGATCCCCTCCGAGGGGACGAAGGATGTCACCTGGCATTACGACATCGCGGACGCCGAGGGCGTCCTGCGGCGGGTGACCTCGGTGTTTCCGCTGCGCACGTTCACGTCGCCGGAGATCGAGCTGGGCGCGCGCCTCGCGGGGCTGCGGATCGCGGCGCGCTTCGGCGACTACGAGTTCGGACCGTACTTCGACGGCGCAGAGCGCCTCATCGTGATCCTCCAGCGCGAGGACGACGAGGTCGGCTACATCTACGGTGACGACGCCTTCCCCGAGCCTTCCGAGGACGGCACCGATGGCTGACGCGATCGTCCTCGACGCCATGGGCGGCGACGACGCACCCGCCGCCCCGCTCGACGGCGCGATCATCGCGGCGGCGGAGGGCATCCCGGTTATCCTCGTCGGGGACTCGGAGGTCCTCGGGCGGGAGTTGAACAACCGTGGGGGCGCTCCGCACGGGCTCCGCATCGTCCACGCGCCGGACATCGTCGGGATGGGCGACAAGGCGGCGCGCGAGGTGCGACGCCAGCGAGAGACCTCGCTCTACGTCGGCACGGAGCTCGTGCGCGATGGCGAGGCGGCGGCGCTGGTCACCATGGGGAACACCGGCGCCGCGATGGCGACGGCGCTCGTGGTCCTCGGCCGGCTGAAGGGCGTGGAACGCCCCGCCCTCGGCGCCGTGATCCCCTCAGTGCTCGACCGTCCGTTCATGCTCCTCGACGTCGGAGCGAATGCCGACGCCCGCGCGAGTCACTTGCTGCAGTTCGCGCACATGGGCTCCGCCTACATGCGATCGGTCCACCACGTGGAGTCGCCGCGCGTCGCGCTCCTCTCGATCGGCGAGGAGTCCTCGAAGGGTTCGACGCTGGTCACCGAGACGCATTCGCTGCTCGAACGCACCGAGGGCCTGCGGTTCATCGGCAACATCGAGAGCCGCGAGCTGCTGTCCGGCAACGCGGACGTGATCGTCACGGACGGCTTCACGGGCAACATCTGCATCAAGCTCGCGGAGGGCCTCGTCGAGGTGTTGTTCGCGCAGATGCGGACGGCGGCGCGCTCCTCGCTGCGGAGCAAGGTCGGCGGGGCGTTGCTGCTCCCCTCGCTCCGAGGCGTGCGAGACCGCCTGGACTACCGCGCGTTCGGCGCCGTGCCGCTGCTGGGGGTGCAGGGTGGCGTGTTCATCGGCCACGGCCGGAGCGATGGCGCCGCCGTCGCAACCGCGCTTCGGAACGCGTACCAGGCGGCACACGGCGGCATGCTCGGAGCGCTGGAGGGCGCCCTCCAGCCGTCGTCGCGCGCGGCCTCGGACACCGCAGTCTCAGATGGCGTCTGATCGGGCGAGCTAGCTCCGAGCGGCTCTAGGCGAGCGGCAGCGGCGAGGACGCACCCTCGGTGGTGGGGTCGGCGCCGACGGCGCCGGCGGCCGGAGCAAAGCGCCACCAGAGCTTCATCGCCTGGCGCAGCGCGATCACCTGCTGGGTCGGATCGCTCTCGAACTCGACGCATGAGCCCAAGTGCTGGTCCAGCACCGCCGCGCCTACCGTGTCGATCGAAGAGCGGACGGCCATCAACTGCGTGACGACGTCCTCGCAGGTGCGTCCTTCTTCGAGCATGCGCGCGATGCCGCGCACCTGGCCTTCGATGCGACGCAGGCGTGTCTGGAGCTGTTCGGGCGTAGGTTCCTTCGAGGGTTCCATGTTGTCCTCCCCGCCCCTCAGCCGTTCAACCGGCCGGGGGACCTCGAGTAGACCCAGTGTACCCTGCCGATGGGTCCCTCAGCGGAGTGTTGACATACCCCCTCCGGGTATCTACGATCTGGAGAGTCGGATGGGGGACGGCGGATCGAGAGACCCCGCCGCTGCCACGGCCGACCTCCCCGCGGTTGGCTGACCCGCCCCAGGGTTGGTTGGGGGATTACCATCCGACGACATCCCGAACACGAAAGGACCGACCATGGCCCACCCTTCCGACACCTCTGACGCGACCTTCGAGAGCGACGTCCTGCAGAGCGACGTGCCCGTGCTCGTCGACTTCTGGGCGCCGTGGTGTGGCCCGTGCCGCATGGTCGCCCCCGTCGTCGAGGAGCTCTCGAACGAGTACGACGGCAAGGTGAAGTTCGTGAAGCTGAACACGGACGACAACCCGAAGATCGCCAGCCAGTTCGGCATCCGCTCGATCCCGACCCTGCTGGTCTTCAAGGGCGGCGAGGTGGCTGACCAGGTCGTCGGCTTCCGCCCGAAGAGCGAGCTGGCGAAGCACCTGGACGCTGCGCTGGCCTAACCAGCCCCCGCTCCGGCCTCACCCGGCACACACCTTCGAGGGCAATCGTCCCGCTCGTCACTCGGGCGGAGGTTGCCCCTCGAACGTGTCCGGGGACGATCCTGAACAGACCCTGGCCACGAACATCGCACTGGCACTGACCACGGCGCAGACCACAGCCGGAAGGCGAACCGCATGAACAGCAACGAGCCCCGCGAGATCGACATCGCCATCATCGGCGGTGGTCCCGCGGGCATGGCCGCCGGGCTGTACGCGGCGCGCGCCCTCCGCAGCACCGTGCTCTTCGAGGGCGGCGTCCTCGGTGGGCAGATCGCGACGAGCGACCGGGTGGAGAACTACCCGGGCTTCCCGGACGGCATCGGCGGGTTCGAGCTCGCAATGGCGTTCCACCAGCAGTCAGAGCACCATGGCATGGAGACCGTCTACGCGATGGTCTCCTCGCTCGAACCGCAGGAGGACGGCCGCTTCCGCCTGGGCACGGACGGGGGCGGCGAGTTCATCGCGAAGGCCGTCATCGTGACGGCGGGGGCCAACCCCAACAAGCTCGGCATCCCCGGCGAGACCGAGCTGACCGGCCGCGGCGTCTCTTACTGCGCGACGTGTGACGCGGCGTTCTTCAAGAACATGGACGTCGCCGTCGTGGGCGGCGGCGACGCGGCCGTCGAGGAAGCCATCTTCACCACGCGCTACGCCAGCAAGGTCACCCTGATCCACCGCCGCGACGAGCTGCGGGCGCAAGCGGTCCTGCAGGAGCGCGCGCGCAACGCCGAGAACCTGGAGTTCCTCTGGGACACGGTCGTGGAGGAGATCCACGGCTCGGACCAGGTCACCGGCGAGGTCGAGAAGGTCGTCCTGCGCAACGTGAAGACCGGCGAGCAGAGCGAAATGCCCGTGAAGGCGGTCTTCATCTTCATCGGCCAGACCCCGAACTCGAACCTCCTCGAGGGGCTCGTGGAGCTGGACGCGGGCAAGCACGCGTGCGTGAACGACTGGATGGAGACGAAGGTCCCGGGACTCTTCGTTGCCGGCGACGTCCGCGCCAATGCGGCGCGGCAGGTGGTTTCCTCCGCCGGCGACGGCGCCACCGCCGCCATCCGCGCCGACCACTACATCACGGACCACTTCTAGCTACTTCTGGTCCTCGCACCCCGCGAGGTACACGAACGGGTCGCCCAGCAGGGCGGCCCGTTGTGTTGGGGTGCCGGCCGACCCTCAGTCCTCGATCATCCCCACCACGTCCGGCCGCGCCAGCGGCTCCCCCGCACCGCCGAGGTGCGATCTCGGCAGGCCTGAGGCGGCGATGAGCGCGTCCGCGGCATCGAGAACGGACGCGAGGGCCTCGGCGTACGTGCCCTCCGAGGTGTAGAGCGCGGACCAGAGGGCGAGGCGAGCGGCGGGTGAGAGCGGGAGCTGGCGGTAGGTGGAGTTGCTGAGGTGGGCGAGGCCGCACTTGTGCAGATAGAGCGCGACGGCACGGTAGGCGTCGTCGGCACGCCAGTAATCGGTGAGACCGTTGGCGAGCATGACCTGCCGAGGGGTGGTGCGCTCGGCGAGGGCGCACGACCCGCAGTCGAAGACCTGCGCAGCCATCGGGAGTGACGTGCTCTCCTCGAACTCAGTCCCGGAAGCGTGGCGTTGGTACGGGTAGGCGCGGCACGCCTCGGGGCGCCCGGCATGGGCGTTACAGAGGCCCGCGACGCGACGGCCGTCCGCGATGACCTCCTCGTAGAAGACGCAGGCTGACCGGTCGCCCTCGTACGGTCGGGTGGCGAGCCAGCCGCCGAGGATGCCGTAGCCATCCCACTCCAGCGAGACGATGCCATCGTCGAGGAGTTGCTGCACCGGCCGACCGATCGCCTCGGCGAGGCGGCGGACGTCGTACGGGCGGACGGGGACGTCCTTGTCGACGCAGCAGTTCCAGCCCTGGCCGGAGCAACCCCATGACACTTCACCATCGAGAGGGATGAGCGTCCGTCCGAGGGATCGCGCCGGAGTCGTCGCCATCGGGCGATGGTAGCCCTCGGGTGCCGCGGAGGAATGTGACACCCCGCGAACGAGAACACCCCGCCTCGCGGCGGGGTGTTCCGTGTCTCGCACCAGGACGGAGCGCTGGTTAGCGCTTCGTGAACTGCGGCGCCTTGCGAGCGCGCTTCAGGCCCGGCTTCTTGCGCTCCTTCACGCGCGGGTCGCGGGTGAGAAGGCCCTGGGCGCGCAGCGGGCGGCGGTAGCCCTCGTCGGCGGCGAGGAGGGCGCGGGCGATGCCGTGCCGGATCGCGCCGGACCAGCCGGTGAGGCCGCCACCGACCACCTTCGCCTGGATGTTGAACTGGCGGTCGGTCTCCGTGGTGGTCAGCGGGCGGAGCATGTCCATCCGCAGCGACTCGCGCGTGATGACCTCTTCCACCGGCTTGCCGTTCACGATCACCGTGCCGGTACCGGGGTAGAGGCGGACGCGCGCCACCGCCGCCTTGCGGCGGCCGAGGCCGAAGTAATAGTGCTGGTCAGTGGTCATCGGTTACTCCCGATCCTCGGCGGCGGTCTCGTTCGAGGCAGTCTCGGCGGGCGCCTCCACGGGCGCGGGCTCGTCGACGGCTTCAGCCT
Source organism: Dehalococcoidia bacterium (assembly GCA_023228765.1). Classification (GTDB taxonomy): domain Bacteria; phylum Chloroflexota; class Dehalococcoidia; order UBA2979; family UBA2979; genus W-Chloroflexi-9. The sequence goes on along the minus strand of JALOAM010000008.1, from coordinate 17,460 downwards.
TCGGTGCTGGCTTCGCAGCCTCGGCCTTCGGAGCCTCGGCGCGCTTCTTGGCACGGGCGCCGGTGCCAGCGGCCAGCTGGGCGGCGTGCGGGTGCTCCGGGCCGGAGTAGACCTTCAGCATCCGCAGCATCGCGCGGCCTCGGACGCCGGAGGGCAGCATGCCCTTCACGGCCTTCTCGATGATCCGCGTGGGGTCCTTCGCCAGCTGCTCCTCGAAGGAGCGCTCGCGCAGACCGCCCGGGTAGCCGGTGTGGCGGTAGTAGCGCTTCTGCTCGCGCTTCTTGCCCGTCAGGTCCACCGTCTTGGCGTTGACGACGACGACGAAGTCGCCCATCGCCATGTGCGGCTCGAACGTCGGCTTGTGCTTGCCCTGGAGCAGCCGGGCGACCTCGCCGGCCACACGGCCCAGGGGGCGCTCCGCGGCGTCCACGACGTGCCAGCGGCGGTCCATGTCCGCCGCGCGCAGCCGATAGGTGCTCTTCGTCGTCATCCCTGTCCCCGTCCGAGGCGGCCCACCCGTTTCGAGGGCTACCGCCACGACTCACGTCCCGAATTCGACGGTCCCGGAGGGATACCCCACGGAGACCAGCGTCAGCCCCTGCGGTGGCGCGGCCGGTCCGGCACTGCCGGGCGTCCCGTCCACCAGTCCGGCGAACTCCTGCGGCGAGAGGCGTCCACCTCCCACGCGCTCGAGCGCGCCGACGGTCATCCGTACCTGGTGCGGCAGGAAGCCCGTGGCTTCCAGCATCACCCGTACGTCGTGCGGTCCGCATCGCTCGACGCTGGCGCCGAGCATCGTCCGCACGGTGGAGTAGCCCTCAGGCGTGGCCCCCGCGAAGGCGGCCCAGTCCTGCTCTACCCCGATCGGCAGCAGCGCGAGCGCTGCTGCCATCCCCGGTACGTCCAGCGGACGTCCCAGCTGCCACGCCCGGAGCCGCCGGAGCGGCCTGCGGGCCACCGCGCCGAGGCCATCCTCGAGGCGGTACTGGTAGACCCTCGACGAGGCATGACGCCTCGGATCGAAGTCCACCCGGACCTCCGCCGCCGCGCGCACCGCCACGTCCTCCGGGAGGAAGTGGTTGAGCGCATCGCGGAAGGTGGCCGGGCTGTGCGCGGAGCTCGTGCTCAGCGCGGCCACCTGCCCCGATGCATGCACGCCGGCGTCCGTCCGCCCGGCAAACGCGATGCGCTCGCGCTCGCCGGTGAACTCCTCCAGGGCGCCTTCCAGCGCTCCCTGGACCGTCCGCTCCCCGGGCTGCACCTGGCTGCCCGAGAAGTCCGTGCCGTCATACTCGAGGAGCAGCGCGATCCCGCGCTGCCCCCCGGGGATGTCCATCCTTAGACGAGCTCGATCCGAGCGATGCGGGCGGCGTCGCCCTTCCGCTGGCCGAGCTTCACCACGCGCGTGTAGCCGCCCGGGCGGTCCGAGTACTTCGGCGCCACCTCGTCGAACAGCTTCTGCACCACGTCGCGGTCGTCGATGTACGCCAGGGCCTGGCGGCGGGCGTGGATGGTCCCGCGCTTGCCCAGCGTGATCATCTTCTCCACCAAGCGTCGAGCCTCCTTGGCCCGGGCCTCGGTGGTCTGGACGCCGCCGTGGTCGATGACCGCGCGCGTGATTGTGCGGAACATCTGGTGCCGCTGCGCCGTCGGCATGTCGAACTTGCGACCGGCCTTACCGTGACGCATCGTTCATCCCTTCACCGCTGGCCTTCAGCGCCTCCATCAGGGCCGCGCCCAGCGCGCCCACCTCGGCGTCGTCGCCACTGTCGTCCACCACCTCGGCGTCGTCGTCCGCGGTGTCAGCGACCGCGCCGAACTCGCGCCGGCCGTCCGAGCGCGGGGCCGGGAAGCCGTGCTGCTCCAGCTTGTCGCGGAGCTCCAGGTAGGACTTCTCGCCGAAGTTGCGGAGGGCGAGGAGCTCGTCCTCCGACTTCTCCAGGACGGCGCCCACGGTCATGAGGCCGGAGCGCTTCAGGCAGTTGTATGCGCGGACAGAGAGGTCCAGCTGCTCGATGGGCATGTCGTAGCCCTCGAACGGGATGGCCTCCTCGTGCGTCTGGACCGGCTCCAGCGTCTGGGCGCTGCGGCCCAGGAGCTGGAACGGGGCGAACTGCTCACGCAGCAGCTCCGCGGCCAGCGCCACGGCGGCCTGACCGTCCAGCGTGCCGTCCGTCCAGACCTCCAGGTCCAGGCGGTCGAAGTTGGTGTCCTGGCCCACGCGCGTGTTGCTGATCTTCGCGTTCACGCGGCGGACCGGGCTGAACAGCGCATCCACCGGGATCACGCCGATGGGCAGGCCCTCCGCGTGGGTCGCCGGCAGATAGCCGCGGCCCGTCTCCACGTTCAGGTCCACCACCAGCGCGGCATCCTTGGTGTCCAGGGTCGCCAGGTGCTGGTCCGGGTTCACGATCTCGTAGTCCGCCGTGGCCTGGATCTGGCCGGCGGTCACCTCGCCCTCGCCGCTCACCTCCAGGAAGAGGCGGGCCGGACGGTCGGCGTAGGCGCGCAGGCGCACTTCCTTCAGGTTCAGGAGGAACTCAGTGACGTCCTCCTTCATACCGGGGACCGTGGAGAACTCGTGCTCCACGCCCTCGATGCGCACGGACGTGATCGCCGCGCCGGGCAGCGAGGACAGCAGTACCCGACGGAGCGCATTGCCCAGCGTCGTCCCGTAGCCGCGCTCAAGCGGCTCGGCGACGAGGTGGATGTAGTCCTCCTCCTCGACCTCGATCTGGATCGACGGCTGCAACAGGTCGGCCAAACGGCACCTCTCTCGTCTCCTGCCCGCTGGCGTCCCCGATCACTCGGGGACAGCGGACGACGAGTGCTCCAACCCGCGCCTTAGCGCGAGTAGTACTCAATGACGGCGTTGGGGTTGAAATGCGGCTCCCAATCGCCCGGGCCTGGCTCGCCCACCATCCGGCCGCTCATCTGGTCACGGTTGACCTCGAGCCAGCCGGGGACGTCCCGGCCCTGGATGTCCTCCTTCACGATGGCGTAGAAGTTGGACTTCTTGCCCCGATCCGTGAAGGCGATCTCCTGCCCCGGCCGCACCCGCGCGCTGGGGATGGAGAGCTTCTTGCCGTCCACCGAGATGAGGCCGTGGGAGACCAGCTGGCGCGCCTGCGCCCGCGTCCCGCCGAACCCCAGCCGGTAGACCACGTTGTCCAGCCGCTCTTCGAGGAACTGCATGAGGTTGTTGCCGGCCACGCCGCCGCGACGATGCGCGCGGTCGTAGTAACGCCGGAACTGGCCCTCCATGAGCCCGTAGGCGAAGCGGACCTTCTGCTTCTCGATGAGCTGCTGGCCCCGGTCAGAGATCTTGCGGCGACGCGTCGGGCGCGGGCCGGGCGGGTTCTGACGCCGGATCAGCGCACACTTCGCGGTACCGCACAGGGAGACCCCGTAGCGGCGACACTTGCGGCACTTCGGCCCCGTGTATCGAGCCATCGTTCCTCCCTCGCCCTAGTTCCGCGGCCGGCGCCGAGGACGGCAGCCGTTGTGCGGGATGGGGGTGGTGTCTCGGATCGAGGAGACGCGCAGACCGGCCGCAGCCAGCGCACGCACGGCAGCCTCGCGGCCGGGGCCTGGGCCTTTGACCGCGACATCCACCTCGCGCATGCCGTGCTCCATGGCGTTCTGGGCCGCGCGCTCGCCGGCCAGCTGCGCCGCGTACGGCGTGCTCTTGCGCGAACCCTTGAAGCCCACGACACCAGCCGAGGCCCACGCCACGGTGTTCCCCAGCGGGTCCGTGATCGTGATGATCGTGTTGTTGAAGTTGGAGGACACGAACGCCTTCCCGCGCGGAATGTTCTTCCGTTCGCGGCGTCGAGTCCGTTGCGCTTGCTGCTGTCGTGCCCGGCCCATACCGAACCGCCTTCGTCGCTATCCGCCCGCACTCCCGGAGGGCTTGCCCCTCCCGGAGTCGTCTTACTTCTTGGTGGCCTTCTTCTTGCCGGCCACCGTGCGCTTCGTGCCGCGGCGCGTGCGCGCGTTGGTCTTCGTGCGCTGGCCGCGCACCGGCAGGCCGCGGCGGTGCCGCTGCCCGCGGTAGCAGTTGATCTCCAGGAGGCGCTGGATGTTCCCGCGCACCACGCGGCGCAGGTCGCCCTCCACGATCATCTCGCCCTCGACGACGGCGCGGAGGCGCGCGACCTCGTCGTCCGTCAGGTCACGGACCATCGTGGTGGGGGCGATGCTGGTCTGCGAGAGGATCTTCAGCGCAGTGGGGCGACCGATGCCGTACACGTACGGCAGCGAGAACGCGACCTGCTTGTCACGGGGAATGTCCACCCCGGCGATGCGTGCCATCGTGCGCTCCCTAGCCCTGCCGCTGCTTGTGCTTCTTGGTCGTGCAGATCACGCGCAACTGGCCGTGGCGCCGGATGATCTGGCACTTGTCGCAACGACGCTTGACTGATGCCGATACTTTCATCGGCCTCTCCTCATCGTGACCCGGACCGCTCATGCGCGGGCCGGGAGATCCTCGTCGGCGGGTCTGGATCGGCTACCGGAAGCGGTAGGTGATCCGGCCGCGACTCAGGTCGTACGGGCTCAACTCCACCAACACACGGTCACCGATCACGATGCGGATGTAGTTCATCCGCATCCGGCCGGAGATCCCGGCCAGGACGTGGTGACCGTTCGCCAGTTCGACATCGAACATCGCGTTAGGACGTGCCTCGCGGATCACGCCCTCGACTTCGATGACTTCTTTCTTGGGCTCTCGCGGGCCCCGGGCTGGTCGTCGTCCTCTGGCCATAATTGCCCGCATCTAGTCGATGCGGGTCAGAACCTCCGGACCGTGCTCAGTAATCGCCACTGTCTCCTCGAAATGCGCCGAGAGGCTGCCGTCACTCATGACCACAGTCCACTCGTCGTCGGTCTCCTCCGTGGCCGGGTCGCCGATGCTGAACATCGGCTCCAGCGCCAGCACCAGGCCGGGCATCAGCTTGAGGCCCTTCCCCGGCACCCCATAGTTCGGGACGTGGGGCTCCATGTGCATCTGACGGCCCACGCCGTGGCCGCCGTACCCCTTGATGATCCCGAAGCGACCCTGCGCCTTCGCGCCGATCGCCGCGGATACGTCACCCAGCCGGCACCCTGCCTGCGCGGCCTCGATGCCGGCCCAGAGCGCGTCCCGAGTCGCCTCGAGCAGCGCGCGCGCATCGGCGGAGGTCTCCCCCACGGCCATGGTGAAGGCCGCATCGGACACCCAGCCGCCGTAGGTCACACCCAGGTCGATGCTGACGATGTCGCCTTCCTGCAGCGCGCGTTCGTTCGGGATGCCGTGGACCAGCTCCTCGTTCACCGAGTAGCAGATCGCGCCCGGATAGGGCGGCTTCCCGAACGGTGCATACCCGACGAATGTCGGCTCGCCACCGCGCTCCGCAATCGCTTCCTTCGCCAGCCGGTCCAGTTCCAGTCCAGTCACCCCCGGGCGTACGGCGTCCATCAGCAGGGCGCGGACTTCCGCGTTGACGCGCCCAGACAGACGCATCGCTTCCAGCTCACGGGACGACTTCAGCTCGACGGACATTCCAGTCTACGCCTTTTCTGACCCCGCCGATACCCCCTGCAGGGCCGACAGTAGGCGCTGGGTGATGTCCGAGGGCTCGCCAGTGCCGTCGATCTCGTGCAACTTGCCTTGCTTCCCGTAGAAATCGGCCAGTTGCTCCGTCCATGCACGGTTCGTGTCCAGGCGCGCCTTCACCGTCTCCGGCTGGTCGTCCGCGCGCTGCGTCAGCGTCCCGCCACACTCGTCGCAGACGCCCGAGGTCTTCGGGGGCTTGGTCTGCGTGTGGTAGATCGCGCCACACTGGGAGCAGGACCAGCGCCCGGTCAGGCGCTCCATCAGCTCCGCTTCCGGCACCATGATGTAGAGCACGGCGTCGATCTGCGAACCCTGCCCGGCGAGCGCCTGGTCCAGGGCCTCAGCCTGGGGGATCGTGCGCGGGAAGCCGTCCAGCATCAGGCCGGCGGCCGCGTCCGGCTTCGCGATCCGCTCCAGGAGCATGCCGATCGTGACCTCGTCCGGGACCAGGGCCCCGGCGCTCATGAACTCCTGGGCCTTCTTGCCCAGCTCGGTGCCCTCGGCGGCGGCTTCACGGAACATGTCGCCCGTGGAGATGTGGAGCAGGCCCTGCTCCTTCGCCAGGATCTTGGCCTGCGTGCCCTTGCCGGCGCCCGGGAGTCCCAACAGGATCAGTCGCATCAGGAGATGAACCCCTCGTAGTTGCGCATCATCATCTGCGCTTCGATCTGCCGCATGGTGTCGATGACCACGCCGACCACGATCAGCAAGCCCGTGGCGCTGATCTGCAGCGCCTGCACGTTCGTCAGGCTGGTCGCCAGGAACGGCAGCACCGCGATGAAGCCCAGGAAGAGCGCACCGCCCCAGGTGATCCGCACCAGCACCCGCGTGATGTACTCCTGCGTCGGGCGGCCCGGACGGATGCCCGGGATGAAGCCACCCTGCCGCTGCAGGTTCTCAGCCAGGTTCTGATTGCTGAACACCACCATCGTGTAGAAGAACGTGAACCCCACCACCAGGACGAAGGTGCCGCCCCAGTAGAGCAGGCCCGTCGGCGAGAACAGCCCCTCGAGGAAGCTCGCCGTGTCGCTGATCCACCCCACGTCCGCGGTCTGACCGACGAACTGGAAGAAGATCGGCGGGAAGATCATGATCGAGGTCGCGAAGATCAGCGGGATCATGCCCGCCGAGTTCACGCGCAGCGGGATGTGAGACTGCCCCTGCTGCCGGTAGAGCCGGCCACCTCGGAAACTCGATCTCGCGTACTGCACGGGGATGCGCCGCTGCGCCTCCTGGAACAGCACGATGAGGGCCACCACGGCGATCGCGATGATCGTGAGGAGCAGCAGGCCGCCCACGGCAGTGCCCGTGCCCGTCAGCACGCCGCGACCGATCAGGCCGGGGATGCCGGCCACGATGCCGCCGAGGATGATGATCGAGACACCGTTGCCGATGCCCTGCTCCGAGATCAGCTCCCCGAGCCACACGAGGAACATGGTCCCCGCGACCATCGAGAACAGCGTCGCGATGGTGGGGAGGGCGTTCCCGCCCGTGAAGCCGACGTTGCTGATGCCACCGAGCTGCTGGATCAGGATCAGCTGTGCGTAGCCCTGGAACACGGCCAGCGGCACGGTCATGTAATGCGTGTACCGCTGCACCTGCTGGCGGCCGGCCTCGCCCTCCTGCGCCAGCGACTGCAGGCGCGGGATCAGCGGCGTGGCCAGCTGCATCACAATGGTGGCCGTGATGTACGGATAGACGCCGAGGGCGGCCACCGAGAGGTTCTGGAGCGCACCACCCGAGAAGATGTTCAGGAAGCCCAGCACCGCGTTCTGGTCGAACGTGGCCTGGAGCTGATCGCGGTCAACGCCGGGCACCGGGATGTGCGCCACGAAGCGGAACACCAGCAGCATGGCCAGCGTGAACAGGATCTTGGCACGGACGTCCGCCTGCGCGAACGCCTCCACGCCTGCCTGGAGCAGACGCGGCCGGCCGGCGGCCTCGCGCCGAGGAGCGGTCGTGGAGCCTCCGAAGGCCATGCGTTAGTTCCCCTGCGCCTTGCGGCGGTGCACACGGTTACGCGGCGTGCGGTCCACCGGCGCCAGCTCCTCGAACGAACCGCCTGCGGAGGTGATCGCCTCCTTCGCACCCTCGGACAGGCGCGGGGCCTTCACCGTGAGCGCGTGGGTGAGCTCGCCCCGGGCGAGGACCTTGAACGGCTGGTTCGCGTCATCCAGCAGACGGATGGCGGCGAGCGCCTCCCCGTCCACGGTCGCGCCCGCCTCGAAGCGCTCGGCGAGCGTCTCGAGGTTGATGGCGAGGAACTCGACGCGGGTCGGGTTCTTGAAGCCACGGAGGTGCGGCAGGCGCCGGACCACGGAGATCTGGCCGCCCTCGAACCCGGGGCGGACAGTGCCGCGCTTGCGCTGGCCCTTCATACCGCGCGTGGCGGTCCGGCCGTGGCCGGAGGCGTCACCGCGGCCGACGCGCTTGCGGGAGTGCTTCGCACCCTCCGCCTGACGTAGCGTGTGTTGGTCCATTACTGGACCTCCTCCACCGTCACCAGGTGACGGACCTTGTGGACCATGCCGCGGATGTCGCGCGTGTCATCCTGCTCCACCTGGTGGTGGAGCCGCTTCAGACCCAGCGCGCGCACCGTCGCCTTCTGATCCTTCGAGTAGCCGATCGCGGACTTCGTCCACGTGATGCGCAGCTTTGCCATCACCCGTCCCCTTACGCGTTCGCGGCCGCGGCAGCAGCCAGGCGCGCGGCGCGCACCCGCTCCGGCGGGCGCAGGCCCTTGAGGCCGTCGATGGTGGCGCGGACCACGTTCACGGCGTTGCGGGAGCCGTAGGTCTTGGTCAGCACGTCGGTCACGCCGGCGGCCTCCATGACGGCGCGCACCGCGCCACCGGCGATCATGCCGGTACCGGGGCTCGCCGGGCGCATCAGCACGCGCGTCGCCTTGAAGTTGGAGATCGTGTCGTGCGCGATCGTGCCCTCGTTCATCGGGATGCGGAACATCGTCCGGCGGGCGATCTGGCCGCCCTTGCGGATGGCCTCCGGCACCTCGTTGGCGCGGCCCATGCCGAAGCCCACGCGGCCCTGACCGTCGCCGACGACGACGATGGCGGTGAAGCCGAAGCGACGTCCGCCCTTCACCACCTTCGCGACGCGGTTGATGTAGACGACCTTCTCGATGAACTCGGGACCGTCGTCCTCTTCGCCACGTCGACGGTCGCGTCGAGGACCGCGGTTGTCGCCGCGCGGACCACCGCCGCGGTTGTCACCGCCACGGCCACCCCCACGGTTGTCGCGGCCACCGCGACCACCACCGCCGCCTGGTCCACCCTGAGACTGGACCATCAGAACACCAGTCCTTCCTCGCGCGCCGCCTCGGCCAGTTCCTTCACGCGGCCCGCGTACCGGAACCCGCCACGGTCGAGGACCACCGAGTCAATCCCGGCGGCCTTCGCGCGCTGCGCGACCAGCGCACCGACCTTGCGGGCCAGCGCGCTCTTCGTCTCTTCGGTCGCGCGCAGGTCCGTCTCCAGGTCGGAGGCGGCGGCCAGCGTGCGGCCGGCCGCGTCGTCGATCACCTGCGCGTAGATGTGCTGGTTGGAACGGAACACCGCGAGACGCGGACGCTCCGGGGTGCCCTCCACGCGGCGCCGCACACGAGTGTGGCGCCGGACGCGGGCAGCCTGCCTGGTCTTGATCGCCATCGCTAGCGGCCCTTCGTCTTTCCGGCCTTCAGCTTGACCACCTCGCCGCGGTAGCGGATGCCCTTGCCGTGGTACGGCTCCGGCGGGCGCACGCGACGGATGAGCGCGGCCTGCTGGCCGACGACCTGCTTGTCGATGCCGTCCACGTGGACCTGGGTGTTGTTCTCCACCGTGATCTGCACGCCGGGAAGCGGCTGCATCTCCACCGGGTGAGAGTACCCCACGGTCAGGACCAGGTTGGTGCCCTGCATGGAGGCGCGGTAACCCGTGCCCTGCAGTTCCAGCGTCTTCCGGAAGCCGGACGTGACGCCCTCCACCATGTTGGCCACGCAGGAGCGGGTCAGGCCGTGGAGCGCACGCACGGACGGCTGATCGTTCGGGCGCGTGACCACGATCTCGCCGTCCGCCACGGAGACGCGGACGTCCTCGTGCAGCTCCCAGGCGAGGGTGCCCTTCGGGCCCTTCACGTTCAGGACGCGGCCGGAGAGGTTCACGTCCACGCCGGACGGGATGGCGATGGGTGCTTTACCAATACGCGACATCTCGGCCTACCAGACGTAACAGAGCACTTCGCCGCCGATCTTGCGACGCCAGGCCTCGCGGCCGGACATCACGCCCTGCGACGTGCTCATGATCGCGACCCCCAGGCCTCCGAAGACCCGCGGGATCTCTTGCTTGCTGACGTAGACACGCAGACCCGGGCGGCTCACCCGACGGATCCCGGACAGCACCGCCTTGCGGTCGTCCGCGTACGTCAGGTCCAGCTTCAGGTAGCTCCGCGGACCCTCGGCCACGTCCGAGATCCCTCGGATGAAGCCTTCCTCCTGGAGCACCTGCGCCACGGCACGCTTCACGTTGGACGCCGGAACCCGGACGTCCTCGTGGTGCGCGGAAGCCGCATTGCGGATGCGCGTAAACATGTCTGCCAGCGGATCGGATGTCGTCATCCGCGTCGCCTGCCTTCCTCCGGGGGTTTCGGACTGCCTGCTATCTGCAGCCGACTACCACGAAGACTTCTTGACCCCGGGCAGGAGCCCCTGGGTTGCCAGTTCTCGGAACACGATGCGGGAGACGCCGAAGTCACGCATGTACGCGCGAGGGCGACCCGTCACCTTGCAGCGGTTCACGAACCGCGTGGGGCTGGAGTCCCGCGGGATCTTGTAGAGCCGCTTGTACGCCTCGACCTTGTCGTCGTCGGACGCTTCCGGGTTGTTGATGACAGCCCGGAGTTCCTTCCGCTTCGCCTCGTACGTCTCGATCATGCGAGCGCGCTGGCGGTTGCGGGCGACCTTCGATTCCTTCGCCATGGCGGACCTACTTCTTCACGAACGGCATGCCGAGGAGCTCCAGCAGCCGCTTGCCTTCCGCGTCGTTCTTCGCGGAAGTCACAATGTTCACCTGCAGACCGCGGACGCGGTCCACGTCGTCAAACTGCAGCTCCGGGAAGATCAACTGCTCCGTGATCCCCAGGGAGTAGTTGCCGCGCCCGTCGAACGCCTCGTCGGAGACGCCGCGGAAGTCACGGATGCGGGGGAGCCCGGCGGACATCAGCCGGTCCAGGAACTCCCACATCCGAGCGCCGCGCAGCGTCACCGCCAGGCCGATGGGCATGCCGGCACGCAGCTTGAAGTTTGAAATCGCCTGCTTCGACCGCCGCACGTACGGGCGCTGGCCCGTGATCGCAGACAGGTCCTTGATCGCGGACTCCACGGCGTTGGCGTTGTCCACGGCTTCGCCGAGCCCGATGTTCACCGAGATCTTGGTGACCGTCGGGACCTGCATGACGTTGTCGTACCCGAACTCCTGGCGCAGCTGATCCGCGATCGACTCGCGGAAGCGCACGTGGAGGCGGGGTTGGATGTTGGCTACGGCTGTCGGCATTAGTCGATCGCCTCGTTGCACTTCTTGCAGAAGCGGACCTTGCGTCCGTCTTCCAGCACCCGGAAGCCCACGCGCGCGGCCTGGTCGCAGGAGCGGCATACCACTGCCAGGTTGGACAGCTGGATCGGCGCTTCCATGTCGATGATGCCGCCCGGCCGCTCTGGACCGCCGGAACGCTGGTGCTTCTTGATCATGTTGACCCCGGTGACGATGGCGCGGTCCTGGTCGCCCAGCACCTGTCGCACTTCGCCTCGGCGCCCGCGGTCCTTGCCCGTGAGCACCTGCACCTGGTCAGTTCGCTTGATCTTCGCGGCCACTAGAGCACCTCCGGGGCCAGCGAGATGATCCGCATGAACCGCGTGTCGCGCAGCTCGCGCGCCACGGGGCCAAAGATGCGGGTGCCGCGCGGGTTGCCCTGGCGGTCGTTCACCAGCACCGCGGCGTTCTCGTCGAAGCGGATGGTGGACCCGTCCGCGCGCTGCACGGGCTGCGTGGTCCGCACCACCACCGCGCGCACCACGTCGCCGGCCTTCACCGCAGCGTTCGGCTGCGCTTCCTTGACCGTCGCGACGATGAGGTCACCCACCGTGGCATAGCGCCGCTTCGAACCACCGAGCACGCGGATACAGAGGATCTCGCGCGCGCCGGAGTTGTCGGCGACCTTCAGCCGGGACTCCTGCTGGATCATTTACTCGTCCCCCTCCTGGGAGGAGGCCTCGTCGCTCGAGGTGTCAGCGGCGGCGTCCTCGGACGCTGCCTCATCGGCCTCGGCGCGTGCAGCGGACCGCTGCACTTCCTCCACCAGGGACTGGTCGATCGACTCGGGCGCGACGCTGGCCACCTCGCGCTCCGTCAGGATCTCCACCAGCGCCCAGCGCTTCTTCTTGCTCTTCGGCGCGGCTTCCTCGATGCGCACGAGGTCGCCGAGGGTCGCCGAGTTCGCCTCGTCGTGTGCGTGGTACTTCTTCGTGCGCCGGATCACCTTGTGGTAGATCCGGTGCCGAGCGGCGCGCTCCACCGACACGACGATGGTCTTGTCGTTCTTGTCGGAGACCACCGTGCCCACGCGCACCTTGCGCAGGACCGTTCGTTCTTCGGTCATCGTTCAGTCCTACTTCGCAGCCGAGCGTCGCTCGTGGAGCAGCGTCTTGATCAGCGCCACGCGGCGCCGCGACTTCTTGATCTGGGAGTTGTCCGCCAGCTGCCGGGTCGCGCTCTGGAAGCGCAGCCGGAACAGAGACTCGTGCGTCTCCTCCAGCTCCTGCTTCAGGGCGTCGTCCGACTTCTCGCGGAGTTCGCGTACGTCTTGCTGGCTCATTACTGGTAGACCTCCTCGCGGGCGATCACCTTCGTGTCCAGCGGCAGCTTGTGGTGCGCCTTGCGGAACGCCTCCCGAGCGCGGTCCTCCGGCACCCCGGCCACCTCGAACAGGACGCGGCCACGGCGCACGACGCAGACCCAGCGGTCGTTCGCGCCCTTACCGCCACCCATCCGGACTTCCACCGGCTTCTTGGAGACCGGCTTGTCCGGGAAGATGCGGATCCACACCTTGCCGCCACGGCGCAGCGTTCCGGTGATCGCGCGTCGGGCGGACTCGATCTGGCGGGAGTCCACCCAGCCGCTGGTCTGCGCCTGCAGGCCGAACTCGCCGAACACCACGGAGTTGCCTCGCGTGGCCGCCCCGCGCATGTTGCCCCGCATCTGCTTGCGGTACTTGGTCCGTCGCGGCATCAGCATGGCGTTACTCCCCGCCCTCGACGGCCGTCACGAACAGCGGGTTGGTCTCGTCCGTGACCTCGCCCTTGTTGATCCAGCACTTCACGCCGATGACGCCGAACGTGGTCCGGGCCTCCGCGCGGCCGAAGTCGATGTCCGCGCGGAGCGTGTGCAGCGGCACGCGGCCCTGCAGCTCCTGCTCCACGCGGGACATCTCCGCGCCGCCCAGGCGGCCGCCGATCTTGATCCGGCATCCGATGGCGCCGCGCTGCATCGTGCGCTGCACGGTCTGCTTCATCGCGCGCCGGAACGCCACGCGGCGCTCCAGCTGGTCCGCGACGGACCGCGCGACGAGGTAGGCGTCCAGCTCCGGCACGCGCACTTCCTCGATGTTGAGGCGCACGCGCTTGTCGGTCGCGGCCTGGAGCAGGTTGCGGAGCATTTCCGCGTTCTGCCCGCCGCGCCCGATGACGATGCCCGGCTTCGCCGTGAACACCGTCATGGTGATCTGGTTCGCGTTCCGCTCCACGGCGATGCGAGACACGCCGGCGTCCGGCAGGGTCTTCATGATCAGGTCGCGGAGACGCTTGTCCTCCAGCGCCAGGTCGGCGTACTGGTTGTGGGGGGCGAACCACTTGGACTGCCAGTCCTTGGTCACGCCGACCCGGAACCCGTACGGGTGTACCTTCCGGCCCATTAGTACTCGTCTCCTTCGACGACGACCTCGATGTGCGCGTAGCGCTTCCGGATCGGAGCAGCGCGGCCGCGCGAACGTGCGCGCCAGCGCTTCAGCGTGCGGCCGTCGCCTGCCACCGCCTTCTTCACGCGCAACCCGTCCGGGTCCAGGTCGAAGTTGTTCTCCGCGTTGGACGCGGCGGACTTCAGGACCTTCCAGACCATCCGCGCGGACGGCTGCGGCATGTACTCCAGCAGCGTCAGCGCCTCCTCGACGGGCTTGCCCTCGATGACGTCCAGGACCAGCCGCACCTTCTGCGGCGAGACCGGCTGATCCTTCGCGAGCGCACGGACTTCCATTAGCGCTTCCTCGAGGTCGTCTCGGACTTGCCCTTGTGCCCGCGGAAGGTCCGCGTGAACGAGAACTCGCCGAGCTTGTGTCCCACCATGTTCTCGGTGCACAGCACCGGCACGTGCCGGCGACCGTCGTGCACCGCGATCGTCATGCCCACCATCTCCGGCAGCACCGTGCTGGCACGGGACCACGTCCGGATGATCTGGCGCCCCTGCGGCGCCTGGTTGGCCAGCACCTTCTCCCAGAGGGAGGGGTGGACGTACGGGCCCTTCTTCGTTGAACGAGACATCTACCCGTACCTCCTAGCGCCGGCCGGAGCCGCGGCGGCGGACGATGTACTTGTCCGTCGACTTGTTGTGCCGGGTCCGGAACCCCAGCGCCGGCTTGCCCCACGGCGTCTTCGGGCCGGGCATACCCACGGGGGCCTTGCCCTCGCCACCGCCGTGCGGGTGGTCGACCGGGTTCATCACAGAACCGCGCACCTGCGGGCGACGCCCACGATGCCGGTTGCGCCCGGCCTTGCCGAGCTTGAGCTGCTGGTGCTCCAGGTTGCCGACGGCGCCGATGGTCGCGCGGCAGCCTTCGAGCACCTGGCGCATCTCGCCGGAGGGCATCCGGAGGAGCGCGTAGCCCTGGTCCTTCGCCATCAGCTGGATGCTGGCCCCGGCGGAGCGGCCCATCTGGCCGCCACGGCCCGGGATCATCTCCACGCTGTGGACGGCGGTACCCGTCGGGATGGCGGACAGCGGCAGCGCGTTCCCCGGCGCGATGGGCGCCGTGTTGTCGCTGATGATCGTCGCGCCCACCTTCAGGCCGTCCGGCGCCAGGATGTAGCGCTTGTCGCCATCCGCGTAGAACACGAGGGCGATACGCGCCGACCGGCCGGGGTCGTACTCGATCGCGCGGACGGTGCCGGGCACGCCCAGCTTGTCGCGCTTGAAGTCGATGATGCGGATGAGGCGCTTCGCCCCGCCGCCCCGGTGACGCACGGAGATCTTGCCCCGGCTGCGCCCGGCGAACTTCTTCTTGGACGTGACGAGCGACTTCTCGGGCTTCTTCTTCGTGATCTCATCGAAGGTGAAGCCGCTGGCGCCGCGACGCCCGGGCGAGGTGGGACGGAACTTCTGTACTGGCATGGGTCCCCCTACACGCCCTCGTAGAATTCGATCGAGTCGCCCTCAGCCAGGGTCACGATCGCCTTCTTCCAGCGCGGGGCTTCACCGCTGGGCCGGCCGTAGCGGTTCTTCGGCCGGTCGCCTCGCATCGTCGTGGTGTTCACGGTCTTCACGGTCACGTTGAACGCGCGCTGCACCGCTTCTTTGATCTGCGGCTTGTTCGCGGCCAGTGCGACCTCGAAGACGTACTTGTTCTGCCCGGACAGCGCGGTGCTCTTCTCCGTCACCACGGGGCGACGCAGCACCTGAAACGGGTGGATCTCCTTCGGCATCGGTTACGCCTCACCCTCAGCTGAGGTGCCCGAGGCAGCAGCGAACGCCGGGCGGGGCTTGCCCGCGGCGCGCTCGCCACCCCACAGCGCCTCGGCGCGGCGGACGGCATCCACCGTCATCACCAGCGTCTTGTGCGCCAGCACGTCCGCCACGCTGATCGTGTCGGCCGTGATGCAGGAGGCGCCGTCGATGTTGCGCGCGGACTTCAAGACCACGCGGTCAGCGCCACCCGTGACGATCAGGCTGGAGGAACCCGCGCCCGATCCGTTCAGCAGTCCCAGCACCGCCTTCGTGGACGGCGTCTCCAGCGAGGGGTTCTCCACCACCTTCAGCCGGCCTTCGGCCGCCCGCGAGGACAGCACGGAGCGGATGGCCAGGCGGCGCATGCGCTTCGGCAGCTTCTGGGTGTAGTCCCGCGACTTCGGGCCGAACACGATGCCGCCGCCGCGGTGGTGCGGTGCGCGGATGGTGCCCTGGCGCGCCGCGCCCAGGCCCTTCTGGCGGCGGATCTTGCGGGTGGAACCCCGGACCTCGCCGCGCGTCTTGGTGTTGTGCGTCCCGGCGCGGCGAGCCGCCAGCTGCGCCAGCAGGGTCTGGTGGACGACCGCCTCGTTCGGCTCGATGCCGAACACGGACTCGTCCACGTCGATCTCCTGCGTGGGCTGGCCGGCGAAGTCGATGACTTGCAGCTTCATGCCTACGCCTCGCTCTTGTTCTCGTCAGCGTCGTCCGCGGCGGCAGCCTCGGGAGGCGCCTCCTCGGACGACTCGGTCTCAGCAGCGGCCTCTGCCGCCGGCTCCTCCGAAGTCGCCTCGGCAGCCGGCTCTTCGGTCGCCTCGGCGGTCGCGGTCTCCTCGGCGGCCGGGGCCTCAGCCTCGGCGACCGGCTCTTCGGCTTCCTCGACGGCCTCGTCCGCACCCGGGATGACCGGGGCGGTGTAGTCCGCCAGGGCGGGGCGGCGAGCCCCGGCCACGGACACGATCGTGCCCTTGTAGCCCGGGACGGAGCCTTCCACGAACAGGAGGTTCCGAGTCGGGTCGACGGCGACGACCAGCAGGTTGAGGACGGAGACCGTCTCCGCGCCCATGTGGCCGGCCATCTTCAGGCCCTTGTAGACCCGGCCCGGCGTGGTGCCCGAACCGATCGAGCCCGGCGCACGGTGGCGGTCAGACTGGCCGTGGGTCTTGGGACCACCGGCGAAGTTGTGCCGCTTCACGCCACCCTGGAACCCGCGCCCCTTCGAGGTGGACGTCACGTCCACGAACGAGCCTGGCTCGAACCGCTCCACGGTCAGCGCCTGGCCCAGCTCGTACGACGTGGCGTCGTCCAGGCGGAACTCCTGCAGCCGGGTGAGGACCGGCGAGCGGCCCTCCACGCCCGCGGCGCGCAGGTGACCGCGCTCCGGGCGGTTCGCCCGCTTGCGGGCGCCCGGGAAGCCCAGCTGCACCGCGGAGTAGCCATCGCGCTCCGGCGTGCGCACCTGCGTCACGTAGTTCGGGCCGAGTTCGATGACCGACACACCGCGCGACCGGCCGGCGCCGTCGTAGAGGCGCATCATGCCGACCTTGCGGCCGATCATCCCGGCCTGAGACCTGGTCTTCGGCATTCCGGTCTCCTACAGCTTGATCTCGATGTCCACGCCGGACGGCAGCTGAAGCCGCATGAGCGTGTCCACCGTCCGCGACGTGGGCTCGAGGATGTCGATCAGACGCTTGTGCGTCCGCGTCTCGAACTGGTCGCGTGAGCGCTTGTCGATGAAGGGCGAGCGGATCACGGTGTACTTCCGGATCCGCGTGGGCAGCGGCACCGGCCCGGCCACGACGGCGCCCGTGCGCTGCGCCGAGTCCACGATCTGGCGCGCCGACGCGTCCAGGACGCGGTGGTCGAAGGCCTTCAACTTGATCCGGATACGTTGCTGCGGCATGTGCGTCCTGCCTACGTCTCGCCCGACTGTCGGAACAAGGCTCGCCCGCTAGAGGTCCAGCGAGCGAGCCCGGTGTGAATCCTTACTCGATGATCTGGGTGACGACGCCGGCGCCGACGGTGCGGCCGCCCTCGCGGATGGCGAAGCGCAGGCCGTCCTCGATCGCGATCGGGTAGATCAGCTCGATGTCCATCTGCACG
>JALOAM010000159.1 GCA_023228765.1 Dehalococcoidia bacterium | reverse complement strand
GTCTCCGCGGTGAGGTTGAGGCCGCGCCCGCCTGCCTCCAGCAGGTCGACAATGCGGAGCGACTGCTCGTTGTGGCGGAAGCCCTCCGGCAGCAGCGACGCCAGCGTCTCTTCGCCCGCGTGGCCGAAGGGCGTGTGGCCCATGTCGTGGCCGAGGGCGATCGCCTCCGTGAGGTCCTCGTTCAGGTTGAGGGCGCGCGCGATCGTCCGGCCGACCTGCTGCACCTCGATCGTGTGGGTCATGCGAGTGACCACGTGGTCGGAGTCGGGGTGCACGAAGACCTGCGTCTTGTGCTTCAGGCGTCGGAACGCGCGGGTGTGGATGATGCGGTCGCGGTCGACCTGGTAGGCGAGACGCAGCGGGTCGGGATCCTCGGGTGTCGCGCGGCCATGCGAGGTGGCCTCGCGGGCGGCGAGGGGGTGCAGTGCGAGTTCGCGCGCCTCCAGCATCGGCCGGACGCCCTCGAGGTTGGCTTCGTGCGACGCGGTCAGCGGCGAGGGGGGTGGTGAGGCGGGTTGGGACGGACGTTCTGGCACGGGGCATCCGTTCCGTCATCGTGGGTGGTCGGGTGGGTGGTCAGGGTGGGCCGGTCGGCCTCGTTCGTTCGGGCACTCGTCGCAGTTGTGACGAATCGTTAAGACGAGTATACGATATAGATGCCGTTCCTGACACGATTCATCAACCTGTCGCGCATCGGAAGGTGGCCTATAATCGCATCTCGATTGGTGCGGTTGGCGGGGCCGATGCGCCCCTCGATCGACCTCCAGAGACTCCCCTGGCTCGCGTGAACTACCCGATGGGCGTCTTCGCGGGCCGGATTGCCGTTTGCAGTGCGTTCGCGCGGCCGCCCCTCCCGGTGGACCGCGCCCCAAGCTGGAAGGTCTGCCATGACCCTCGCCTCCAAGGAGACCGACGCGCGAGTACCGCAGGACGGGCTGTCTGAACAGCTCGTCTACCATTTTGGCGACGGTCGTGCGAGCACGATGGACCGGACCCTGCTGGGTGGCAAAGGCGCGGGCCTGGCGGAGATGAGTAGCCTCGGCATTCCGGTGCCGCCCGGCTTCACCATCACCACCGAGGTCTGCTCCGCGTACTACAACAACCGCCGTGCGTTCCCCTCGGCGCTCTCCGGGCAGGTCGATGGCGGCCTGCGCTTCATCGAGGAGCACGTAGGCACGCGCTTCGGCGACGCGGACAACCCGCTGCTGGTCTCCGTGCGCTCCGGCGCCCGTGTCTCCATGCCCGGGATGATGGACACGATCCTCAACCTCGGCCTGAACGACACCACCGCCGAGGGCCTGATCAAGCGCTCCGGCAACGCCCGCTTCGTCTACGACTCCTACCGCCGCTTCGTGCAGATGTACGGCGACGTCGTCCTTGGCGTCGAGAAGGAGCACGAGGGCGACCACGACCCGTTCGAGGTGCTGCTGACCGCCAAGAAGCAGGCACGCGGCGTGGCCGTGGACACCGAGCTTTCCGCGGACGACCTTCGCGAGCTGGTCGCGGAGTACAAGGCGCTCGTCCTGGAGCGCACCGGCAAGCCGTTCCCGGATGACCCGCAGGAGCAGCTCTGGGGCGCCATCGGCGCGGTGTTCTCCTCCTGGGAGACGCCTCGCGCAAAGGTGTACCGCGAGATGCACGGGTACCCGGACTGGTGGGGCACGGCCGTCAACGTACAGGCCATGGTCTTCGGCAACCTCGGTGACGACTGCGCCACCGGGGTGCTGTTCACGCGGAACCCCTCCACGGGCGAGGACGTCATCTTCGGCGAGTTCCTGGTGAACGCGCAGGGCGAGGACGTGGTCGCCGGCACGCGCACCCCGAGCCCGATCTCGGAGGCCGCGCGCGCCCCGCAGGACCCGCCCTCGCTCGAGGTACAGATGCCCGAGGCCTACCGGCAGCTGGTGCAGGCGTGCGACACGCTGGAGCAGCACTTCCGGGACATGCAGGACATCGAGTTCACGGTCCAGCAGGGCAAGCTCTGGATCCTGCAGACCCGCAACGGCAAGCGCTCCGGCCAGGCGATGGTGAAGATCGCTGCCGACATGAACCACGCCGGCACGCTCACCGAGCGTGAGGCGATCCTGCGTCTCGACCCGGAGCAGTTGAACGAGCTCCTCCACCCGGTGTTCGAGCCGAAGGCCCGCCGCGAGGTGATCGCGACCGGCCTCGCGGCGTCCCCGGGTGCGGCCGTCGGCAAGGTGGTCTTCACCCCCGGCGACGCCGTGCAGTGGGCCGCCCGAGGCGAGGACGTCATCCTTGTGCGGGACGAGACCAGCCCCGAGGACATCGAGGGGATGAAGGACGCCCGCGGCATCCTCACCGCCCGCGGTGGCATGACCTCGCACGCGGCGGTGGTCGCGCGCGGTATGGGCAAGTGCTGCATCACCGGCTGCTCGGTACTCGTGATCGACTACGCGAAGCGTGAGTTCCGCGTGGGCGGAACCACCGTCCGCGAGGGCGACACGATCTCCATCGACGGCACTACGGGCGACGTGATGCTCGGCGCGCTGCCTCTCGCGGAGGCGGTGTTCCCGCCGGAGTACGAGGAGCTGATGGGCTGGGTGGACCGCGAGCGCAAGCTGCGCGTCCGCGCCAACGCCGACACGCCGGAGGACGCGGAGCGCGCTCGGGCGTTCGGGGCGGAGGGCATCGGCCTCTGCCGCACGGAGCACATGTTCTTCGGCGCGGACCGCATCCTGGCGATGCGCGAGATGATCCTCGCGCAGACCGAGGAGGAGCGTCGGGCCGCCCTGGGCAAGATCCTGCCGTACCAGCGGGACGACTTCACGGGCATCCTGCGCGCGATGTCGCCGTTCCCGGTGACGATCCGCCTGCTGGACCCGCCGCTGCACGAGTTCCTGCCCCACACGGAGCAGGAGGTCGCCGAGCTCGCCTCGACGCTGGGGATGCAGGCGTCGGAGGTGCAGACGCGCGTCCACAACCTGAGCGAGTTCAACCCCATGCTGGGCCACCGCGGCGTCCGCCTGGCGATCACGTACCCGGAGATCTACGAGATCCAGGTACGCGCGATCATGGAGGCCGCCTGCGCCCTGCAGAAGGACGGCGTGGAGGTCCACCCGGAGATCATGATCCCGCTGGTGGGCATGGAGACGGAGCTGGAGGAGCTTCGCGCGCTGACCGAGGAGACCGCTCGTACGGTCTGCGAGGAGCAGGGCGTCACCGTCTCGTACTCCGTCGGCACGATGATCGAGCTGCCTCGGGCGTGTGTGGTCGCGGACCGCATCGCGCAGCACGCGGACTTCTTCTCGTTCGGCACGAACGACCTGACGCAGACCACCTTCGGCCTGTCCCGTGACGACGCCGGCCGCTTCCTGCCGTCCTACATCCGCCAGCACCTCCTGGAGCGCGACCCCTTCGTCGAGCTCGACCGGGACGGCGTGGGCGGCCTCATCAAGCTCGGCATCGAGAAGGGCCGCGGCGTGAAGCCGGACCTGAAGGTGGGCATCTGTGGCGAGCACGGCGGCAACCCGCCCTCCGTGCACTTCTGCCACGAGGCCGGGCTGAACTACGTCTCCTGCTCGCCCTATCGTGTCCCGATCGCCCGCCTCGCGGCAGCGCAGGCCGCCCTCGCGGGCGAGCCAGCCCTGGCCCGGGCGGAGTAGGGACCCGAGGTCTCGACCACGAACGAGGGGGCGGTGTGAACCGCCCCCTTCGTCGTATCGCGGACCGGACGTCGCTACTGCGCGATGGGCGCCAGCGACTCCGCCAGCTGCGTGAGGCCCCAGGGGAGGCTCAGCGGGCTGCTGAAGGAGAACGCGCCGATGACGTCAGCGTCGAAGCTCGTCGTGTAGACGCGGCCCTCCTGGACCATCTTGAGCTGGTCCCACACCGGGGTTGGCGGCAGGTCGGCCTCGGTGACGCCGGAGTTCAGGATGCGCACGAAGACGTCCGACTCCAGGAGGGCGCCCTGCTCCGCGCTGAGGCTGAAGTAGAACGAGTCAGTGGCCGCGTTCGCGACCGCCTCCGGGTACTCGAAGCCGAGCGCGGCGAGGAGCCGGCTCCGAGGGTCCTCGGGGCCGTAGACCCAGAAGGAGCCGTCGGTGTTCGGGCCGCCGATGAGGGCGGTCTTGCCCTCAAACTCCGGGTGCTCCGCGCGGAGCGCGGCGAACTGAGCCTCGGTCTCCTCGAGGAGTGCTTCCGCCTCGGCGGCGCGGCCGACGGCGCGGCCGGTCTCCAGGAGCTGCTCGTCCCACGGCATGCCGTAGTCGACGTAGGTGTCGGGCTGGGTGACCGTCGGCGCGATCGCGCTCAGGAGCTCGTATTCGTCCTCCGTGATGCCGGAGTAGAACCCGACGATGAGGTCCGGATTGAGGGCGGCGACCGCCTCGATGTCGAGTTCGGGCGTATTGAGGACGACCGGCTGGGCGTCGCCGAGGGCTTCCTCCGCCCACACCCAGGTCGCGTACGGCTTCTCGCCCCACCACTCGCGAACGCCGACAGGGATGACCCCGAGCGAGAGGAGGAAGTCGTGGTCCTGGTATCCGACCGAGACGACACGCTGCGGCTCCGCCTCGATCGTGGTCGAGCCGTACTTGTGCTCGATGGTGACGGGGAAGGCGCCCGCGACAGCCTCGGTGGCGGCTTCGGTCGCGGTCGCCTCGGTGGAGGTGGTGGCGGTGCTGGTGGCCGTGGCGGTCTCGGACTCGCCTGCCGGCTCCGAGTCATCGCTACAGGCGCTGAGGAGCAGTGCTCCCATGACTACGAGGGCTACGGCCCACGTTCGTGATTTCATGCGACGGCCTCCCTGGGATCGACGACGGTAATGCTGTCGCCAGAACATAGGGAGGACTGATTCATATGATCAACGTGAGCGAAGTTTGACCGTTAGCACAGGCGTGTTACCTCAACGCACCGCCCGAGGCCGAGGCACCTCCGAGGACCGGCCGTGCTCGATCGCGGCGAGACGGCGGTTGAGCGAACGCAACTCCACGAGGACTTCGTCCCGTGGGTGCTCGTCGCGGCGGGCGCTCCGCTCCGCCTCGAGTTCGGCGCGGTAGAAGTCGAGCCCGCGCGAGATCAGGCCGAGGACGAACCAGACGAGGATCGCTCCCGCCGCGAGGGCGGGGAGGATCCACGTCCAGGGGTCGCTGCTGAAGTCCATGGCCGTACTCCGGTGACCGACTGCGGATGGTCCGGTGCGGGGTGGTCCGGTGCGGGGTGGTCGAGCGGACGAGTGACGCCGGACTACCGGGCGACCGCGGGCTCGTCGACCTCGCGGAGCATCCGCTCGACCTCGGCGAGGCGGGCTTCGATGCCGGCGAGGTGCTTCAGCTGCTCCGCGATGTCGGTCTGTGCCCGGGCGGCCTGCTGCGCCAGCTCGCGGTACGCCTGCTCGCGTTCAGCGCTGAACTCCGCCAGGTGCTTGGCCTGCTGCATGTCCATGCCCTTGCGGCCCATGGAGCCGACGAACCAGAGGCCCATGCCCAGCAGCACGAGGACGAAGATCATCCCCATGGTCCCCATCCACGTTTCGGTGTCCATCTCTCATTCCTCCGCTTGAGTGCTGTCCAGCCCCTGCGCGACGGCCCCGGCGATCACCTCGGGCGTCACGTGGACTGAGAACGGCGCGAGTTCCACGTACCGCATGGCCTTCCCGTCGTCCGACACCTCCATCTCGCTCCGCACCAGGCCGGCTGCTTCGAGCCTCGCGAGGTGCATGTGGAGTAGGGGGCGGCTCATCCGCATGTCCCGCGCGAGCTGGCTCACGTAGTTCCGGCCCTCGGCGAGGGCGGCCACGATCCGCAGTCGCTGCGGATGAGCCAGCGCGGTCAGGGTCTGCAGGAGATCCGTCCCGGTGATGTCGTCAGTCGGAATGACCATGTGTCAGAAGATACTGACAGGTATCGGACATGTCAATATCCGCTGACAGGTGCTCCGAACGTTCCCAGTCCCGGCCGAAATCGCCCCCTCAGCGAGACAGCCCGATACCCTCATCTGCGTGAGCACCGCGAATACCCGACTGACCACACCAGCCACCACCCAGCTGACCGGGCGGCGAACCCCGAGGGCGTCATGACCCGGTTGCTGGATGAACTCCGCGAGGGCCGCGACCTGCACGCCTTCGACCACGATGAGATGGTCGAGCTGGCGGCGGAGATCCGCGACCTGCTGGTCGAGACGGTGCACTCGAACGGAGACGCGGGACACCTCGCCTCGAACCTGGGCGCCGTCGAGCTGACGCTGGCGCTACACCGGGTGTTCGACACGCCGCGCGACAAGATCGTCTGGGACGTGGGGCACCAGGCGTACGTCCACAAGATCCTGACGGGCCGCCTCGACCGGATCGGGAGCATCCGCCAGCAGGGAGGCCTCTCGCCGTTCCCGGAGCGCAGTGAGAGCGCGCACGACTCGTTCGGCGTCGGCCACGCCGGCACGGCGCTCTCGGCGGCCGCGGGCTACGCGATCGCCCGCGACCTTCGGCAGGAGGACCACGACATCGTCGCGGTCGTCGGGGACGGCGCGCTCACTGCTGGCATGTCGTTCGAGGCGCTCAACCACCTGGGGGCGATGGGGTCGGACGTCATCGTCATCCTCAACGACAACGCGATGTCGATCTCCTCGAACGTGGGGGCGCTGAGCCGCTCGATCAACCGCATCCGGGTGTCCTCGGCGTATCGCGACTTCAAGGTGGAGCTGCGCAACCTGGTGCTGCACCTGCCCGCCGGTCGGCTGCTGTGGGACGAGTGGCGGAAGCTGAAGCGCACCTCCCGCGACCTGATCATCCAGTCCGGGTTCTGGGAGCAGTTCGGCTTCGACTACTACGGGCCGATCGACGGCCATGACATCGCCGTCCTCGAGTCCACGTTGCACTCCGTGCAGCACTTCACCGGGAAGCCCGCCCTGGTCCACGTCCTCACCGAGAAGGGCCGAGGCGTCCCCGAGGCGGAGGCGGACCCCGTCCGCAGCCACAGCGGG
>JALOAM010000158.1 GCA_023228765.1 Dehalococcoidia bacterium | reverse complement strand
GAGGGCCGTGAGACCGCCCGCTCGCTGATCGCGAGCGCGGACGTGGTGGTCGAGAACTTCCGCCCCGGCGTCATGGACCGTCTCGGCCTCGGCGCTGTCGCGATGACCGAGGCGCATCCGCGCCTCGTCTACTGCTCGCTCCCCGGGTTCGCCTCGGACGACCCGCGCGCCGAGGTCGCCGCGTGGGAGGGCGTCGTGGGCGCCGCGTCGGGCCTCTACCGCCGCAACCGCACCGCCTCCGAGGAGGGCGCGCCGGTCTTCACGGCCATCCCGCTGCCCTCGGCGTACGCGGCGGTACAGGGCGCTCTCGCGGTCACCATGGCCCTCAACGCCCGCGAGCGTGACGGCGTGGGCCAGCGCATCGAGGTGCCGCTGTTCGACGCGATGTACAGCGCGGTCGGTTACAACGGCTACAAGGTCAGCGGCGACTCCGCCGCGCCTCCGGGGGCCGGGTTCTCCCTCACCACGCAGTGGGAGTGTGGCGACGGCCAGTGGATCATGTTCCACACCGGCAACGGCCGCACCGAGGACGTCCTGACCGCCGCCGGCGTCTCCGACTGGATCACGAAGGGCTACGCGGACCGCGAGCGCCTCGCGAAGGAGCCCGAGCTCGTAACGCAGGTCGTCGAGGCCGCCCGCGCGCTGTTCAAGACCCGGCCCGCCGCAGAGTGGGAGCAGCTCGTCAACGATGCCGGCGGCGAGTGCGCCGTCTGCCGCCCCTCCTCCGAGTGGGTCACGCACCCCCACGCCCTCGGCTCCGGGACCGTCGTCGAGGTCGCCGACCCGGCGCTCGGCGTCACGAAGCAGCCCGGTATCCCGGCACGCATGTCCGCGACGCCCGGCGCCGTCCAGGGCCCGCGCCATGCGCTCGACGCTGACCGCGACGCCATCCTCGCGAGTCTCGGGACGCCCGCCGCGACCGTCGGCGGAGGTGCACCCTCGGACGCTGCGATGCGCAACGTGCTGGACGGGGTGCGTGTGCTGGACCTCTGCATCGTGCTCGCGGGGCCCACGTGCGGACGCACGCTTGCGGAGTACGGGGCGGACGTCGTCAAGATCGAGGCGCCCGGCCGCCCGCCGATGGGTGCGTTCCACGGGGACGTGAACCGCGGCAAGCGCAGCATCGTCCTCGACCTGAAGACCCCGGAGGGGCTGGAGGTCTTCTGGTCGCTGGTGGATGGCGCGGACGTGGTCGTCCAGAACTTCCGGAAGGGCGTCGCGGAGAAGCTCGGCATTGGCTACGAGCAGGTGCGCGCCCGCAAGCCAGACATCGTCTACGGCTCGCTGAACACCTACGGGCATGTCGGCCCCTTCGCCGGCCGTGCGGGTCACGAGCAGATCGCGCAGGCCGCCACCGGGATGCAGGACCGCTACCGTAAGCCGAACGGCATGCCCGAGACGCAGAAGTACGCGGTGAACGACTACGGCACCGGCTACTTCGGCGCTCTCGGCGTCGCGCTGGCGCTCTACCACCGGCAGCGGACGGGCGAGGGCCAGCACGTGGACGCGGCGCTCGCGTACACGGCGACCACACTCCAGTCCTCGTTCTTCATCGACTACCCCGGCAAGACCTGGGACGAGGCACGCGGGCAGGACTCGATCGGCTCCGGGCCGCTCCACCGTGGCTATCGCGCCTCGGACGGCTGGTTCTTCCTCGGCGCCGAGGACGCCGTCTCGCTCGAGGCCGTCGAGGGCCTCGCGGGCGTGGGTGCGTCATCGGCGCTCGAAGCCGCCCTCGAGGATCGGTTCGCGACGGGCACGGTGCAGGAGTGGGTGTCCAGGCTGAACGCCGCGCCGGGCGTCGGCGCTCACCACGTCGTCGGCAACACCGACGAGCTGATGCAGATGCCCTATGCCATCGACCATGGCCTCAGCCTCACGCGCGAGCACCCGACGCTCGGCACCGTGACGACCATCGGCCCGGCGGCGCGCCTCTCGAGGACGCCCGTCCGGCCGGGGCCCGTCGCACCGCCGCTCGGCGCGCACAGCCGCGAGATCCTCGGCGAGGTGGGGCTGGGCGACCGTGCGGACGCACTCATCGCGTCGGGCGCGGTGCACGAGGCGTAGCGGGGAGTCCTCGGAGGGCCGGGGCTACTCGAGGCGGCGGTAGGCCGGCAGGAAGACAGCGACCACGAGGGCGACGACGAGGAGTGCGACGGCGACGCCGCCGAAGGCGACCTGCGCACCGAACGCAGCGGCGATCAGCGCGATCGCGAAGGTGCCGAAGGACTCCAGTCCCATCTCCATCATCATGATCGAGGAGATACGACCGCGGTACTCGTTCTCCGTGTGCGACTGGATCAGGATCTGGCTCAGCGACTGGCGCCCGGCCTGCCCGATGCCGAGGATGAACACGATCCCCAGGCTCACCCAGAAGCTCTCCGAGATCGCGAACGCGAGGAGCGCGGCGCCGAACAGGGCGATGCTCGCGATCATCAGCCGCCCGCGGCCGCGGTTAGGCAGCGAGGCGATCGCCAGCGACCCGAGCAAGGCGCCGCCGCCCATCACGGTGAGGATCACGCCCAGCCGCCACGCCGCCTGGTTGTCGTTCACGGCGAGGACCTCGCTCACGAAGCCCGGTGCGAGGCGCTGGAAGGTCAGCGAGAGCACCACCACGAACAGGTGGACGATCAGCAGCATCAGCAGGGTGTGGTTGCGGCCCAGGTAGCGGAAGCCCTCCGCCATGTCGGCGACGCCTCGCCGCGTCCCGCGGCCGCGCCGTCCCCGCTGGAGCTCCGGCGCGGTCGAGGCGGCAGCGCTCGTGGCGGGCCGCTCGGGCACCTTGAACATGCCGACGACCGCGAGCACGAACAGCAGCGACATCAGCGTGTAGACCCAGCCGAACCCGACGAGGGCGATGAGCACGCCGGCCGCGGCCGGGGCGAAGAGGCGCATCGTGTTCATCCCGGAGGCGTTCAGGCCGAAGGCGTTCGTCAGTCGTTCCTCGCCGACCAGCTCCGGGATCATCGCCTGCCGTGCGGGCATCGAGAATGACATCGCGATGCCCTGGAGGACGGCGGTGGCGTACAGGTGCTCGATGCGCAGCTGGTCCGTGAACAGCAGGGCCGCGGTCGCGATCGTGAGGATGGCGCTCACCGTCTGGCCCACCTGCAGCACCCGCCGCCGGCTCGTGCGGTCCGCCACGACGCCCCCGACCAGCGCGAGGAACAGGCGAGGGATCGCGTTGGCCAGCGCGACCCCTCCGAGGGCCGCGTAGGAGTCCGTCAGCTGGAACGCCAGCAGGCCGCGCACGACCTGCTGCATCTGCATCGCGGACCAGTTCCCCATCATGGAAAGCAGGTACCAGCGGAACGCGGGGACCTCGATCAGCGAGTCGAAGGTGCGGAAGCGGCGGGCAGTCGTGAACTCCGCGCCGACGGAGCGGTCCACCGTCGCGACAGGATCCTCGGCCGGTCCGCGTTCATCGAGGTCGGTCGCATCCGGCGCGCCTGGCGCAGCCTGGACGGAGGAGGATGAGCCGTGTTCGGCTGCGGACACGTCGCGAGCGCTGCCTTTCGGGTCTGACCGGGGTGCGGTCACGGGAGATTACGTGATCGCTATCCGGGTGGCGACTCGACTCCGGGATTCGGGGAGGTTTGCCGGGTAGCGAGGGCGCGGCGATAGTGCGCGGTGTGAGTTCAGACACGGCGGCGCAATTCCCTCGACGGTGGCGGACCCTGATCGCGGTGGGGTTCGGCACGTTCATGGCGACGATGGACTTCTCCATCGTCAACGTCGCCCTCCCCACGTTCTCCGAGGAATTCGACCGCTCGCCGGACACGGTGGTCTGGGCCACGCTCGGGTCGAGCCTGGTCGTCACGGGCCTGACGCTGACCGCCGGGCGCGCGGGCGACCTCTACGGCCGCAAACGCGTCTACCTGATCGGGTGGTTGATCCTCACCCTCGGCCTCACGGCCGCCTCGTTCTCGCAGTCGCTGGAGCAGATCATCGCGTTCCGCCTGCTGCAGGCCGTGGGTGTGTCGCTCGCGATCGCGAACTCGAACGCTATCGTGACGGACGCCTTCCCCGACCACGAGCGAGGGCGCGCCCTGGGCACGGTGACCTCGATCGTGGGGGCCGGGCTCATGTCCGGCCCGATCCTCGGCGGACTCATCCTCGAAGTGTTCGACTGGCGGGCGATCTTCTACGCCCGCATCCCCATCGGCCTGCTTGCGATCACCATGGGCATCATCGAGATCCGCGAGGCGCCTCGGGCGCGGGAGGTGAACCGGCGGCTGGACCTGCCGGGCGCGGTCCTGCTGTTCGCCGGGCTGACCAGCGTCCTCGTCGCGGTGAACCGAGGGCAGTCGTGGGGCTGGACCTCCCCGCAGGTCCTCGGCCTCGCAGCGTTCGGCGTGGTGGGGCTCGGCGCGTTCCTGTTCGTGGAGTCGAAGGCGGCGAGTCCGATCCTGTCGCTCGCGCTGTTCCGGATGCGCCAGTTTGCATCGAGCATCGCGAGTCTGACGCTGAACTTCGTCGGCCAGTCCTCGGTGATCTTCCTGATGCCGTTCTACCTGATCGAGGTACGCGACTTCTCGACGGCACAGACGGGACTGATGATCTCGATCGTCCCGCTGATGATGCTGGTGTTCGCTCCACTCTCCGGCTGGGTGTCGGACCGGACCGGGTGGCAGCACCAGGCGACGGTCGGCATGGCAGTCGTGAGCCTTGGACTCCTCACGCTCGCGACGCTGGAGCGCGACACGGCCGTCCCGTGGGTGCTCGTGCGGCTCGCGCTCGTCGGGCTCGGCTCCGTGATCTTCGGCCCGCCGAACACCAGCACGGTGATGGGGAGCGTGCCGCGTCCGATGCTCGGCACCGCCTCGGCGAGTGTCGCAACATCGAGGAACGTCGGGAACGCGGTCGGCCTCGCCGTCGCGAGCGCCGTGCTCGTGGTGGTGGCGGGCGGTGGCGCAGGCGTCGCGACCGACGACCTGCCGCCGGACGACCTCCTGAGCGGCA
Organism: Dehalococcoidia bacterium; assembly: GCA_023228765.1. GTDB lineage: Bacteria > Chloroflexota > Dehalococcoidia > UBA2979 > UBA2979 > W-Chloroflexi-9. The sequence continues at coordinate 1,979 of JALOAM010000158.1, read as the reverse complement.
TCCGTGCCGCCTTCCTCGCGGCCGGGATGCTTTCGCTGCTGGCGATCGGCGCCGCGTTCACCCTCCGCGAGGAGCCCAAGCGCGCGCACGTCGTCGCCGAGCGTTAGCCCTCGGAGACCCGTTCGCCTCCGGCCACTCGTCGGCCCCCTCGGACATCCCGGTCGCCCTCAGGCGATGCTGGTCTAGGCGGCCTTGCGGGCGCGCCACATGCCCAGGTGCAGTGCGAGGACGGAGAGGAAGCCGCAGCCGGCCATGAACGGGATCGAGATGAACCCGAACTGGTCGACGTACTGTGCGGTGCAGGGCACGCCGCTGGTGCAGACGGTGCTCTGCTCCGGGAAGAGCTGCAGCTGGTAGTGGTAGATCGACAGCGCGAGGCCGATCGCCGCGAGGGGCACCACGTACTTCACGACACGGTCGTCTCGCGAGACAGCGGCGATCAGCAGGACTAATGCGAGCGGGTACATCGCGATCCGCTGGTACCAGCAGAAGTCGCACGGCACGAAGTGCGCGACCTCCGAGTAGTAGAGCGACGCCCCCATCGCCGTCCCCGCTACCGCGAACGCCATCCAGCGCCCGTAGCGCAGGAGGAGTGACCGGAGACTGGTGGCGTTCGGCGCTCCCGCTCCCAGGGCCATCGCGACCGATCCGGCCACCGCCAGCAGGGCACCCATCGCGAGGATGGGTGAGATCGTGGACTCGCTCATGCTGCCTCGTCTGTTTGTGGGGGAGCCTCAGCGTACGTCCGCGTGCACACAGGAGCGAGAGTCGCCGTGCCGTCCAGCCAGGTACTGGGAAGCTAGGCCTTGAGGCGCTCAGTGAACTTCTGGCGGGCCTTTGCCACCTTCGGCGCGACCACCACCTGGCAGTACGGCTGGTACGAGTTCCGGCGGTAGTACTCGTTGTGGTAGTCCTCGGCCGGGTAGAACACGTCGAGGGGGGCGACCTCGGTCACGATCGGGTCGTCCCAGAGGCCCTGCGCGGTGAGCTCCTCGATGACCTCGCGCGCCGTCGCCTCCTGCTCCGGCGAGTGGGCGTAGATCGCGGAGCGGTACTGCGTCCCCACGTCGTGCCCCTGGCGGTTCAGCGTCGTGGGGTCGTGGATCGTGAAGAACACTTCGAGGAGGTCGCGATACGTGATCTCCTCGGGGTCGAACTCCAACTGGACCACCTCGGCGTGCCCGGTCGAGCCGGAGCACACCGCCTCGTACGAGGGGTTCGGGACGTGCCCGCCCGCGTACCCGGACTGCACGGACTCGACGCCGCGGAGCAGCTCGTAGACCGCTTCGAGGCACCAGAAGCACCCGCCGGCGAGGGTGGCCTGTTGTCGCGTCGTGCTCTCCGGTGTCTCAGTGCTCATGGCGAAGTCCCCCGGATGACCACCATGGATCGGCGGTCCGCGTCAGTCCTCTGACGGTTCGAGGATACGCCGTCCGGAGCACCCTCCGTCGTCAGTCACGCGTGCCGGGGACGTGAGATCACCGAGGCGCCGTACCGGAGGCGCCGGAGTGTGTACTATCTCGCCGGGGTCGATGCCGAAGGAATTCGGTGTGAAACGTCGTCGCGCCCTCCACGACCGCCGCCCTGCCGCTGAACCGACCGCGACGCGCACCACGACGGCTGAGACGCCGGACCGTGCGCCCTCCCTCCGAGCGCTGCAGGCTACCGCCGGCAACCGCGCCGCGGCCCGCCTCCTCGCCGCGCGGCGTGGGACGCCCGAGGGTGGCGACAGCCCGCGGGCCTCGGACACGCCGATCGCGTCAAGACTGTCGACCGCCGAGGCAGCCCTCCAGCGCCGCATTGGCTTCGAGATCGAGACCGGGATCCCGGTGAAGAAGAAGCGCACGCTCGGGGACGGAACGGTCGAGTACCAGGACCCCGACTACCAGGACATCGACACGAAGCTGCTGAACAACTCCGTCCTCGATGTCGACTCGAACCCGGTGGGCGGGGGGAAGATCCTCGAGTTCGCCAGTGCC
>JALOAM010000007.1 GCA_023228765.1 Dehalococcoidia bacterium | reverse complement strand
CGTTCCAATGTCCGAGCCGCGACGACCAGCAGGTGCATCCGACGGACGAACTCCGCGATGCGCGGGTCCTCTGGCCCCTCCGGGCGCTCGGGGGGCGTCATCGGTCCGTCCCTCCCTCCGCTTCCGCCAGCGCGGCGCGGGCTGGTTCAGGTATCGGCTCGTAGCAGATCCTGCAATCCGCATCGCCGCAACCATAAGTGCCCCGCTTCCGCATGCGAAGCCCCGGCGGTATCGCGCGACCGAGGGCGTCGGATCGGATCTCTCGCTCAGCCATCCCTCGCCTCCGTCTCAGTAGGTTCCGCCGCGCGGATCGGGTGCGTGTCCGGCGTGATCACCGCGCCGCACAGCGGGCACCTCGTACGGCTCCGGCCCATCGGGGACCACTCGCCGCCGCCGTACAGGCACCGGATCTCGCGGGCCTCACTCATCCCCTACCTCCCGGATCGCGGTGACGCGGGAGAGGTCGCTCGATACCGGTTGTTCCCACCGTGCAACGCGACGGGTGTGGATCAGCAGCCGGATCGCGTTCTGGATTGGACGGCCCTTGATCGTCTCCACCGGCCAGCCGTACTTGTCGAGGGCGCGGTAGCGCGGGGGCGTCATGGCTGCACCCATCGGAAGAACCCGAGCTTCCCCCGGCACGCCACGAACGGCACCGTCCGGGCGGCGTCGAGCACGAACCCGTAGGGTCCGAAAAACCAGGTCGAATCCATCGTCTGCACGCAGTCCGTCACACGCGCCACGCCTACGATCCCGCCACGCTCGATCTCAGCGACCCGGGGCAACGGGATCTCCGGGAACATGTCGCGCACCCACGAATCCCCCTCCATGTCGTAGGTCTGCCCCGCGTGAATCGCGACCGGTCCCCGGAAGTTCGTCGGCCACGTCCGGTTCTCGACGGGCTTGTAGCCGTTGACGATCAGCCAAGCCCACGGTTGGCGGACCGACAGCGCGACGGCGGGCAGCTCCCGCTCGGCAATCTCAGGCATCACTCCCCCTCGGGTTCGGTGTCAGACGGGGCGGGGCGGTTGAATCCCCCGGCCGGTCCGCGCACTCCACCGACACCACCAGATCCTGACCCTCGCCGCGCAGCTCGATCAGTGTGATCGGCGGGTACTCACGATTTTCGCTCATCTCCCCTCGCTCGAAAAATTGGACCGATACCGCTCGCTCTCGAACAGCGGGTGCCCATGCCCCGCCAGCATCCCGATCACCACGTGCAGCATCTCATGCCTCACCGTCCCGTCGTCCGTCACTGACTCCCCCGCCAGCACGATCACCGGCGGACCGACGCGGCCATCGCTGTACGTCGTCGCCCGCGTGCAGACCTCGTGCGGCTCGCCGTCGATCTCGACGTGTTCGACCGCGAGGCAGGCGCCCGGTACCTGGTACCAGCGGACGCGGGCGAAGTCGCCCGGCTCGCGGCCCAAGTCGGCGTGGACCTCGCGCCAGAGTGCTTCGTAATGCGCCGGCGGCTCGAACCGCTCGCCGGGGATCGCCGACTCCACGACGCCGGAGACGGTCGCGCAGCCGGTGAGCAGCAGGAGGGCGAGGGCGCGAGTCATGCGGCACCTCGGCGCACCTTCTGACGCCAGAGGCTCACGGCGCACTTCCGGCGCGAGTACTCCAGCGTGTGATACCGCCCGCGTGCGCCCTTGCCGTACTTCCGGGCACGGCCCGCTTTGCACACCAGCAGGTGCGCGGCGATGAACTCCTCTCTGGCGCTCACGACCCCTGATCGTCGATTGCATCGGCAAGCCTCACGAACTCCAGAGTCAGATTTCCCCGCTCGTCGGAGAGCGAGCCACGAAGCCCGGCCACGCTGAACGCTTGGCACGGGGTTCCGCCGACCAGTAGCTCCGCGTCCACGATATACGACTCGCCGCGGAGCCGGGTGAAGTCGCCGTGCAGCGGGACATTCGGCCAGCGGTGAGCAAGCACGGCCCGCGGGAACGGCTCGATCTCGCTGAACGCCAGCGGGGACCAGCCCAGGGGTTCCCACGCGAGGGACGCGGCCTCGATCCCCGAGCATACCGAGAGGTACTTCACGACTCCCCCTCAGCCGCCGGCATCTCCGGGAGCGGACCCAGCCCGTCGCACCACGCGATGATGGCGTCTTCGAACGCTGTGCTGAGCGGCGCTTGGTCCGAGTGCGTCCGGTTCCAGTGCTCAATGTCCGCTTTCATTGCCTCCGCGCGGCGACGGATCGCGAGACCACGGGATACCAGGTCGTCCCGTTCCAGCGCTTCCGCCACGTTGTTGGGCTCTCGCAGCTTCGGCCGCCAGCCGCTCACGCCTCGCCCTCACAGCGCGGGAAGCTGCACTCCCCTCCCGCGAGCGTGACCTTCCATCTCGGGTCCGGTACCCATTCGTTGCGGTCCTCGCTCATCGCTTCCTCGCTTTCTTCGGGATCGGGACCGCCGCCCACGCGGCCTGCATCACGAGCAGCGTGCGGTCGTGCAGGTTCGAGATCAGCCGGAAACATCACGTGTCGTCGGGTCAGGCTTTCGCGCCGCCGCCTCGATCGCATCCACGGCGGCGAGGACGGCCTGTAGCTGCGTGTCTTCGGTAGCCGCCACATCGGCGAAATAGTCGCGGACCCACCGGCGACCCTCCTCCTTCGCCTCGGCGCGCAGGGGCGCGCCGCCCTTCGCCGCCATCACTTCCTCGGCGTACTCCATCCCCGCCATACACCAGTCCTCCGCCATCTCTCGGAGCGCGGCCATCAGTGCTGCGCTGTAGGTGTCAGTCATCGGCGGCGTCCTCCATGATCCCCATCACCACGTCGACGACGTTGCGCGCCTCGTACGCCGGCATCTCCATGTCGACCCACAGACGCACCCGACTCGTCCCGAGCTGGGGCAGGACCGCGATCCCACCGCCGGCGACACCCCGGGTGACGGCACGGGGATACGGAGCGGGAGGGACCGCCAGTCCGACAGCCGGCACCGGCGGTCGCGAGAGCGGCGGGGCGACAGCAGGTGCGGGTTCAGCCGGTGCGGGGGAGACGGGCGGAGGTGGCGACGCGCTCGAGATGGGCGGCGACGCCATCTCCGACGCGGTTGCCACCGCTGGCGATGCAGCCGCGGCTCTCTCCTGCCGCGCCTCGCGCACCGCTTCCAGCCCCGGCAGGCTCCGGAGGATTGCCTCCGCCTGCTTCAGCGTCATCGTCAGGTTCGCGGCGGACCCCACGGCCTCGACCAGCTCGGCGGGCGTGACAGCCGGGAGGAGGGATCGAGCAATGGCCCACACGCGCTTCCGGTGCCCCGGATTCCGGCCCTCGTAGCTGATCACCGGAGATTCCTCCTCTTCCTGGTTGTCCGTCGTGGTTGGTCTGGCCAGCGGCCTGCGCTTCTTCCTCCCGTTCTCCGCGAGGTGCGCCGGCGGCGCCGGAGCGGACTTCGCCGCGGGGGCAGGCCGCTTCGCCGGCTTTCGCTTCCCGCCTGCCTCCGGGTCCTCCTGGTAACGCACATTCACCGTCGCGGGGTCGACCTTCGGCCGCTCGGACCGCTGCACCGCGAGCGCGACCACGAGCAGCTCCTCCACCTCGTGCGCCGACAGCTGCTCGTACTGCGCGGCGATCTCACCGCGTAGCTCCTCTTCACTCGCGTCCCATCGGCCGGTCAGGACCTGTCGGGCCCGGTGCCGCTGGCGCTCCAGAGCCTCCCTCGGCGCACGGGCCTCCATCACCCGGGCCCGCTCCGCCCGGAGCGCATCGGCGCTGACGCTGACGACCGCCGTCGCGCCCCTCATGCGGCCGCGAAGCGACGGTCCGACCCATGCACACGCACGGTCCGGAAGTAGCGCGGACCGAGTCGACTCACGACGCGGAAGAACTCCGGGTTGCGAGTCTCGAGCTGGTCCGGTGAAAGGTTGCTGGTCACGATCGTGGGGCGCATCGCCCGCTCGGTGAAGATCTCCGTGAGCCGACGCACGACGTCCGCGCTCGGCGCCTCCGTCCCCAGGTCGTCGAGGATCCAGAGGCGCGCGTCGATCCGTCGCTGCAGGACTTCCTCGGCTCGCTCGTCACTCCCGTAGGTCCGCTGGATCTGGCCGATCAGCCGGAGCGCGTGATCGTAGACGACCTCGCCGGACGGGACGTCCGGATCCAGCAGCAGCGCCCGGGCGATCGCGACCGCCAGGTGAGATTTCCCGGCGCCGGTCCCACCGAACAGGTAGAGCCCGCGGACCTGCTCGTACTCGCCGGCGCTCCGGACCTCGTCCAGAAACTCCCGCGCGGCCTGCATCACTCCCGGGCCGGCCTCGCGAGCGTCGAACGCCTCGAGTGTCGCGTCCCGGTGGTCCCACGCATTCACCCCGATCGACCGGAGCACGCCCAGGATCTCCGCACCTCGCCGCTCGCGGCGCTCCCGGTTCAGCCGGGCCTCTTCCTCGGCGCGCAGCTCCGCCTCCTTCGCCTCGCTGGCGGCTTTGCAGGCCGTGCACGGAAACCGCCGATCCCCGAGGTTGCGGAACATCGCCGGCACCTCGAGTGCGTCCCGCTGGCCGCACGACGGGCAAACCGAGTTGATGGTCGTCATCTCGACCGGCTCTTTACTCGAAATGCCACTTCCGACCCGGGCCGGCCCCAGCTGGAGTTCCGCTCGGCGCTGGATGTGCCGCTCTTCGAGTTGCGCCGCGGTGATCTCCTCCGCTTCCGCCGGTTCCGCCATCTCGCTCATGTTCAGCCGCCTTTCTCACGTATCCGTCGAAGTGTCGATTCTCGAATGGTTTCCCGCCCGTCGCCCACTCCATCATCGCCGTCGCCAGGACGGCCGGTTGCCGGTCTGGAGGGATCCCCGACAAGAGCCGCAGTTGCGTGCCGCCCGGTCCGTATTTGCCCATCACGGCCGCCGGCCAGAGCGGGGGATGGTCGGCCGATCCGAGCATCTGGTGCACGGCGCTGGCGTGCTCGCCGAGGTAGGTCACCAGCGCGGCCAGGGCACTCGATTGCGCCGCGTCCCGCGCCCGCCCGTTTGGTGAAACGCTGGGAGAAGAAGATGTAGTTGAAGAAGAAAAAGCCGCGCGCACGCGTGAGGAATCGTTTACCCCTCCGTTTTTCGGCACCCTATCCGCGTTTAGGGTTCCGTTTTTCGGAGGGCTATCCGATAGCGTTCCGTTTTTCGGCAGGCTATCCGGGTTTTCCGCGCGATTCCTCGTTGGGTCATCCGAGTTTACCCCTCCGTTTTTCGGCACCCTATCCGATAGGGTTCCGTTTTTCGGAGGGGTAAACTCGAACAAGGGATTGTGCCCCCGGCCCGTGTGCCGGTTGATCGCGATCCATCCCGCGTCTTCGGCCTCAGCCAGGGAGCGCCGCAGCTTCTTCTCGTCCCTCACGTGGATGAGGCGCATCAGTCGGTCGAATGAGATCTCCGTCCCGCTGATGGTCGCCACGTACGCGATGATCGTCCGCGCCTCGGGCGAGAGGTTCAGGTCCGGCGAGAACAGTTGGGTGATCACCTCTGGATCCACTCAGACCCCCCGATGCGAACAGAGGTAGAGCGCGCCGAGGAACGCCGCGTCCCGCGAGTCCACATTGCCTTTTAGCGGATCCTTCCCGACCGCGCGAAGCGCCCGGTCCATCACATCGTGACGCGCCTTCTTCCCGCGGAAGCTGCGCGGGTAGGTCCCCGACGAGACCTCCACCAGCTTCGCGCCGCCCATGTGCGCGCCGGCCGCCAGAGCGCCTAACGCGCGGTTCAACTTCGCCTCGCCGCCGGCCGCGATACTCCCCTTCGTCCGTTGGCGCTGCACCCGCTCCTGGTAGCCGCCGTCCCGCGCCGGCGTCTCGAGTACGACCGTGCCGACCCCCTCCGCGTCGATCGTCCGCGCCACCCACTCCGCGATCGCGCCGCATCGATCCGAGACCAGGTCGCGCGAGCTGGTGCGGAAAGAGAGGAGCCGGACAAACGCTCGCGCCCCGCCGACGAGCGTCATCTCGTCGCGTAGCCGAGGGTTGAACAGCGCCCCACCTACCACGTCCAGCCCCGGGTCAATCGCGAATAGCAGGGGGATCCGCTCGCCGCTCATCGGTCCTCCGAACGATGGATGATTCGTCGGATACCGATGAGCGGCGAACGGCTTTCGCAGAGTAGGCCGGCGCGCGCACACTGCCTCCGCGCGCCTTGAGTTTCGAGGGTGTCCAGCCCCCCCACCGGTACTACCGGATTAGGAAACCGTGAAGGGCGAGTTCTATCCCTCTTCCTCGTGAGGCGCATGATTCAGGAGCCGTTGGTGGATGATTCGTTGGATACCGGGCGCGATTCGAGCTTCGCGACCGCGTCCGCCAGATTGTGCGGGGCCAGGTGACCGTATGTCGCGATGACCTCCTCGAACCGGATCCCCATCAATTCGGCCACGATCATCGGAGACACGCCCGCCTGTACGAGCAACGACGCGAAGGAATGACGACCGGTGTGATAGACGACCGCGTCGATCTCCGCGCGGCCATGTTTGATGCCCGCAGCGTCGTACGCCGCGACCCACCAATGCCAGGCCGTGGTACTCCCGAGTGGCCGATCGCGACCCGGGGCCCGGAAAAAGTACCGATCTCCCGCGAAGCCGAGACGGACGTGTTCCATGAGGATCGCCCGGAGCGATGCGCTCATCGGCACATCCCGATTGCGCTTCGTTTTCGTTGTCCAGGCGTACTCCCCCGGCCGCGACTGGACCCTCAGTTGGCCGGCTGGCAGATCGACATCGATATCCGTACGGAGGTGGATGGCCTCTCCGATTCGCAGACCCGCCAGGTATCCCACCGCCATAAATGCCCGCATTGGCGTACCCGCCAACCGCGCCAGCATGGCGTCACGCTCCGGCTCGGTCAGGAAGATCACTCGCGTAGGCACGACTCGCGCGGGGTCGATCTTCGCCCACGGGTTGGTCCGCATTCGCGCACGCCGATTCTCGCGCTCGGCCGCCTCCATCTCATCACCGATCGCGATCGCCCAGACTTGCATAGCGTAGGCATGCGCGACCACCTGCGTCCTCGGCGCCCAGGGCGCGCCATCGCGCGGCACGGTGAGGAACTCCTCACACTGCCGTGTCGTGATTGTCGTGATGTCGACGTCCTCGATGATCGTTCCGGCGCGAGTCCTCACGACACCGAAGAATGACTCGATATGCTTCGCGACTCCCGAGACTTTCGTCGCGGTGCCGGCCGCCCGCGTGGCCTCCTTTCGCTGCTTGAGCCGGTCGATACTCTGACCCAGCATCAGGAGCGATGGACCGCATGAAATGCGGAGTGAGCCGATGTCCCCCGCCGCGACCGCGATGACCACATCCGACAGGTGCAGCCGCCGCGGCCCGGGCGTCGTGATCCGCGCGAGGATATCGTAGGCGCCGGCCTCAATCAGTGCGCGGACTGCCGCCTCCCGGCGACGGAACTCGGGCGCGCTCGTCGTACGCGCCGAGCACGTGAACCGACCACCAGGGAGTCGCTGGTCTCGAATGTCGACCTTGAGGGTCGGCCTACGCCGGCGCGCGCTCACGCTGGCTGCGCCGCTTTCTGCCCGACGATCCGACGCCGGCCTCGAAAGGCCTCCACGCTCTCGGCACTCACGCGGTAGACCCCGCGCTTCGCCCCAGGGAGGCGGTAGTCCGTGATTTCCAGCTCCCCCGATTCCCCCAGCGCGAGCACCAGCTCCGTGGAGATGCTGAGGCGCGCCGCCACGGTACTCAGCGTGAGGTCGTTGTACAGCGCCCGCTGCAGGTCCGGATCCGTTCTCACCGTCGTCTCTCCTTCGCTGGCCTCAGTCCACGTGTCGACCGCCACTCCTCGTCAATCAGCCCCACCCACTCCCGCGCCTGCGTCCGATCCCCCCACCACTGCCGGAGCGTCCGACCGGAGCGGGCCCGGCGGAGCGCCGCCCAGGCACTCTCCAGTCCTTCGCGCGCCATGATGAGCCCGACGAACACACCCAACGCGATCGCGTAGATCACCGCCGCGAGTCCCATCCACTCCATGAGTGCACGCACCGGTCGCCTCCTCACTCGGGAAAGAGCCCCGTGCCCGGTGACTCCTGGTAGACCGCCTTCTGCCCGCCGCCCTCCATCACCAGCAGATCTCGCGTCCAGTCCGCGAGACCCAGGTGTTTCTCGAACGTCGCCAGCTCCGAGCGCCACCGGCGATGCGCGTCCGGGGTCACGGTCGGCTCACGCCGGTAAATCGCCAGCTCCCGACCGGCGCCGATCACGGCGCGAAGCGCGACACGGGCACCGCTCGGCAGGATGACGCCGCACCACCGCGGATACTCCCGGGCCGCGCCCACCGACAGATAGGGCAAGAGATCCCTGAGCGGCTTCCGCCACCGATTCTCCGGCGGCGCCGCGAGGAACGCCGGGTGCGCCGCCCCGCTCACCGAGCCCTCGTCATCTCGCGGATATGCCGCTCCTCGAGGAACGCCACCGCCTCTCGCACCGCCCGGCCGTACGCCCGACTCGTCACGCCGAATCTCCGGGCCCGGAACAGACGCCGGCGGTGGAACTCCGGGATCTGCCCGAGATGCCGGTCACAGAGCGCCAGGCGCTCCGGACTTCGCACGCAGTGCCGGAACGCACACAGTGGATTCGGGGTCGGCTCAGCCATCGCCCTTCTCCCTCCGCTGGAAGAGCGTCGCCATGGTCTCTACGGCGGGGATGCCGGGATCGAGGATCACCCCGGAGTCCTGGTGCGTCGTCTCGTACTCGAGGGTGCCGGAGCCGATCACCGTCACGATCGTCCGGAGCGCCACGGGGCAGCGGGGTTTCCGGCGCGCGTAGCGAAAGACGCGGACCTGCCGCCGGGCGATGATCGCCGCCTGGTGGAGATCCGATATCACCGTGGCCTCCACCCGGCCGGGAGTCGGTACCGCGAGAGCCGGGGACGACGCCGGAGACGACGACTCTCGGACGCCTGGTCCCGCACCCGCTGGCGCGCCAGACCGGTGATCATGCCGAGCACCACCAGGAGGAGGGCGGCCACCATCACCGGCGCCGTCATGCCGCACCATCGCGCGCCGCCGCCTCGATCGCCTGGACCGTCTCGAGGTAGCGCGCCATCTCGCCCGCCGCGTGCCCTCGTTCCCACGCCCGCCAGTACGTGGACGTGCGCGACAGCGTCTCGAGGCCGGTACGGGTCGGATAGCCGTATCCCGCGAGCCATCCGTCCCGCGCGCCGTGGTAGCTGTCCGATCCGACCGGGCCCGCGTTCGCGTATGCCCAGGTCACCGCCCGGTACTCGTGTGCCGCCAGCGGCTCGCCGGAGAGCGACGCCCGGCGAGTCTCCCGATCCTCCACCCGTCGCGCCATGGTCACCGTCTCTCCGTCTGGTGTGAGGAGCCTCATCGCCCACCGTCCGCGACGAGGAAGAGCTGCGCGACCCCGATGTACTCCGCGAGCTGGCGGCGCCACTCCTCGCGCGTCCCCACCCCCGCCCGGTAGCGGTCCTGGGCGACCTGCTCAGCGGCGTCCGTCTCGATCTCCCGCAGCTCGAGCGCGCGGATGTCCAGGTGCTGCCCGCACCGCGCCGCCGCGATCGTCTCGATGATGGCCGTCAGCAGCGGCGTGGTGTCCACCGAATCCCGCTCGAGGAGGTCGAGCTCCACCAGCACGGCCGCGAAATGCCCCTGCCCTCGTTTGCGATGGGTGATCCCGGATTTATGCAGGCCCAAGGCGGACGCGATCCGGTCCCCGGAGCACTGGAGACGCGCGTAGGCCGCACCCGCTCGGCGGCGGATCCGGTCACGTCGTTGCGCGGGGCTCATCTGCTGTGGCTCGGGTCGAGTGCGCGAGCTGGACGGAGGGCTCATCGTGCTCCGAATAGCGGGGCGCGGCCCCGGGCGCGGGGACTCTCCTGACGAGGTACGTGTGGACATGATCGCTCCCGTGCGGTATGGTTCAGGGGTGGAGGCCGGGGTAATCCCGGACTCCCGTGCGCCCCGTCAGCGGCCTTCCAGGGACCCGCTGGCGGGGTTTCTCATTGCCTCATGCGGCTCTCGGCTGGCTCCCCTGCCGCCAGCGCAGCGCGTGTTGCGCGGCCAGGTCCGCCAGGTCCAGCCGGTGCCGCGCCTCGAACACGAGCGTCCCTACCCGGTGCAGCTCGCGGTGATGGTCCCGGCACATCGCCACCGTGTCGTCGGCCGTGCCTCCCGCACCTCTCGATCTCACGTGCGTCACCTCGATCCGTGTCGACCTGCAGCCCGTCACCACGCAGCCACAGCCGCGGGTCCAGAGGACGCGGGCGGGGCTCTCGTACGCGCGGAGGAACCGGACTTCGCGGCGGGCATCGTTGCGCGCCCGGAGGCGCTGCTTGCGACGGAGCGGGGCTCCGCGTCGGAGGGGGGTGCGCTTCATCAGGCGGCGGGGTCGGCGACGCGAGTGTCACCCTCGTTCCGCAGCCATGCCTCCAGATCCGCCCGGCGAAACCGCCGCCCATGCCCCGCCTTCACCGATGGGATGGTGCCCGCCGACACCCGGTTGCGGAGCGTCTTCGGCTTGAGCCGCAGGTATGCGGCGGCTTCCTCGACCGTCATCAGCGGCTCGAAATCGTTGCGTGGCATACGGAAACCCTCTATCCTTGCGTGACCCGTACTATCCCGACACAACACGAATATAACACGCATATAGCGTGTGTCAACACTCGCGAGTTATGAGTCCGAAATTGCTACCGGATGACCGCCTGGGGAAAATGCTGGCGGAGCTACGTGTTGAGCGCGGCCTGACCCAAGCGGCGCTCGGGCAAAAGATGCGACGCGCCGGCAAGCCGGTTAGTCAGCCGGAAGTTGCGCGATGGGAAGGGGGTGGCGCGCACCCAGAATATGACACGATCGTCATGTGGGCCGAAGCGCTCGATGTTCCGCTCAGCGTGTTCTTTGAGCCGGCGGCGGATGGTGACGTGCTGGATGAGTGGGGCCTCGCCCGGGTGCGGGCGATGGAGAAGTTGATTGACTTGCTGAATGGGGATCAGGAGACGTTTCGCCTACTCGCGCAATCGCGTGCGGACCTGAGTCGGGCGGCGCGCCTCGAGGCCGAGAAAGCGCCCACCCTCAACCTCGATATTACGCGATCGTCCCGGGAGCTCCTCCGAATGGCCTGGGAGGAATGGAGAGCCCTGGACCGAGGGGTTTCAAGGCGGCCGCCCGAAACGCCAGGAGAGAGCGATTCACCCCCAGCCGGCGAAGTAACGTGAGCTCCTCGAGAATGGGGTCGGCGAGTATGTCGCCGGGCTCTGCGCCGATCTCGGGTATTGGAGCGAGGACGAGGTACAGTGTGGTCATGGTCGACATCCTTGGTGGGAGAGGTGATGACTAACTGTGACCTCTGAGATATTCGACGCCGAACCTTGGGGGATGATCATGCCACGATCTATCGTAGTCGTCGGGATGTTGCTCTTGCTGGTCGGCTGTGAAGGCCCGCAGGGGCCAGTTGGTCCGGAGGGACCGGTGGGCCGAGAGGGATTTCCCGGTTCTCCGGGCGCGCCTGGACAGCCGGGGGAGCCAGGCCCCGGCACGCGGCGCACACATTACAGCGCGCCGGCGGCGTGGAGCTGCCCGGCGCACCAATCGCCTTTCTGCAGAGTGGAGTGGATCGTCGGTGTTGATCTGCCCGTATCCGCCCTCGCCCCGCCGGCGATCGACTGCTACTACCGACTCCCGTCGAATCTGACCCGGTGGATCCCGTTCCCGAACGATCCGGCAACGGGACAGCCGTGGTGCGACGTCGAGATGAGGGCGGTCCGCGGGAACGACGGAGTGACGGGCTCGAGCTGGGTGGTGTGGGGATGGAATCTAGACCCGGCACTCATCGCGGACGTCGCCTTTGTGCTCATCAATTGAGGCCGCGCCCGATGCTGAAGTGTTCGCCGCCGAATCTTTCAACCACCGAGAAGAGCATGCGCAAGATGATCGCAGAGGGTGTGAACGGTGCCCTGGAATTGTCGGAAGACACGCTCACCATCCGCCGAAAAGGTCTCACGAGCTTCCTGACACAGGGGTCCAAGGGCAACAAGGAGATCGCGCTCTCCGCGATAACCTCCATCCAGTTCAAGCCCGCGAACCTCCTCACCAACGGGTACATGCAGGTCGGATTCTCCGGCGGGCGGGAATCCAAGGGCGGATTATTCGACGCGGTGAACGACGAAAACACAGTCATGTTCAAACGCCGCCAACAAGAGGATTTCGAGCGTGTGCGTGACAGGCTCAACGCATTGCGCGCAGAGCGCCGCACCGGGGCCGAGCGCGCGGATAGCGGTGACATCGCCGGCCAGATCAAGCAACTCGCAGACCTTCGAGACGCCGGCGCGCTCAGCGAAGAGGAGTTCGCGGCCAAGAAGGCGGAGTTGTTGGCGCGTTTGTGACCCCGTCAGAGATCCGTCCTGGTGAGCGCCCGCGCGGGGCCCATCGACCGATCCGCCGGGCGTCAGGCTCGACCCGGCCCCGTGCTGGCGCCCGGCACCGCACGGGAGGCTGTCATGCGCACCACCTATCCCCACACCGGATTTCGCGAGACCCCGCCGGACCTGCTCGATCGGTTTGGCGCCCGGATCGGCCTGTTCCACGCGCTCGCCTGGTCGGCGATCGAGGTCCGGGATCTCGCCGAGCGTGCCGGCGCGGACGCGGACCTCGAGATGCCGATCGAGATGGCGCGGGCGATCGTCGAGCTCCACGACGACTACCAGGACCTGCGGGCGGCGCTGATGACGTGGGAGTGGACGGACTGACGGGATGGGCCGGGGGCGGGAGACCGCTCCCGGCGGACTTTCGGGTCCGGCCCGAAGGCCAGATTAAGGTTTTGCCGCTGCCCTTCCAAGGTTCTTGCACTATGTCTGAGACATAGTATATTGCAGGGAGAGCGGGACACACACCACACTTCCGGCGCTTCGCGCGTCGGCCACATGAGGGAAGACCGATGACGATCCAAGAGCAACAGGCGGCACTCGGCGCGGCTGGATACCAGACACAGCTGGACGGAGACCAGCTACTCGTCCGCAATAGCTACGGCGAGCGGCTGGGCTACCTGGTGGATGGCGACAACGGCAGGACGGGTACCTGCCGAGGCATCCACAAACGGCAGGGGTCGGTAGCGGCAGTGCTCCGCAAGGCGCAGGGCTGACCCGATGACCACCACCACACTCGCCGCGCGGATCGCGGAACGGCTCGCCCGGCCGATCCCGCCACAGGATGACACGCCGATCGGCTCGCTCTCGCACGCGCGGGCCCGCTACCTGATGGGCGCCGCCGCCGTGGCGGGCGGCGCGGTATACGTCGGCGTGGCTCCATTCCTCGGCATGTTTGTCGGAGACGGCCGGCTGCCGAACGGCGACCCGGTCGCGGAGCGCCTCGTCCCGCGCGAGAAGGCGATCCGGAAGCTCCGCCGCGAGGTCGACCGCGCTGGCCGGCTGGCGCTGAGGGACGGTCCCGGCGGGTATTTCGAGGGCATGGCGGAGGAAATGCTCCGGGTCCTCGACGACGTCGAGGCACGCGGCGCAATAGTCACCGAGCCGAGCGCCTGAAAGGGCGTGTCCGTCGGCTCGTTTCCCGGCGGGTCAGCATGACCGCCGGGCCTCATTGAAGCACAAAATATTTGATGGTCGCGGTAGGCGTCGCTTCACTCTTCCCGGCCCCGCGAGGGGTCGGGCCCCATTGCAGGACGGCAAGGCAGGCACAATGAATGACCCCCGCCCCATCCCCGGAGAGCGGCTCGGCGACCTCGGCGATATCCGGGTGAGCGACCGGGCCGCGCGAGAGTTCACCGACGCGCTGCCGCGCCTCGGGCATCCGCCGCGCGAGCTGGAATCCGCCCGGGCGTGGCTCGCGGATCTGCTCGTGTCGGCGCGCCGCACCGGGGGCGGGGGGCGCCCCGGAGAACACTGGCGATTCCGAAGCGCCTCCCTACGGATGGATATCACCGCCACCGTCGACTCTCAGCCTGACCCCGCCGTCGTCACGACCGTCGGCGTCCGGTACTACGTATCGGCCCGGACGCGCGCGGCGCGGAAGGAGCGGGAGAGATGATGACGACCGGCTATGCGGACCCGATCCCGCCGACGCCCGACGAACTGCGCGCGTTCCGCGCGGAGCGACGGTGGACGCAAGAGGACGCCGCCCAATGGGCGGGGCTCTCCTCCGCGCAGAGCTGGGCGCAGATGGAGAGCGGGCGCAAGGCGACTCGCGCGTGGCTCCGGCGCCTGATGGACGCCCAGGACCGGATCGACGAGGCGGAGGGGGCGGCGGATTAAGACGAGCGCCGCGCGCTCCGAGACTCTGGCACGGAACGCGAAGTGCTCATAATGTGTAGATCTGCGCCCCGAAATGGATCGATACCCATCACCGCGCGGTAGACGCCATGTTCGAAAAGGAACTCGAGTTTTTCGTCACGAACCAAGAGGCCTTGGTCGCCAAGCATCTCGGAAAGTATCTCGTGATCCGGGGAGAGGAAGTCGTCGATGTGCATGACACCGCCCTCGATGCGTTCCTCGCCGCACAAAAGAAGTTCGAGCCAGGCACGTACATGATCCAGCTTTGCGAAGCGGGGCCGGAAGCATATACGGTGACAATTGGGTAAGTCCCGAACCAAGCCCCATCAGCGGGTGCGAGCGTTTCGGCTCGCACCCCCAGCTTTTCAGGCGCTTACGATCCGCTTCGCCCACCGGGCCGCACGAATAATCACCGAGGCGACCGTCTCTCCTGCATTCGACCCGAAGTTCCCTCCTGGATCCGACTTCCCACGCATCCCCGTTCGAGCATTATGGGATACCGGCGCCACGGGTAGTGTCGTCACGCCGAAGGTGGCCGCTAATCTGAAAATTCCGCCGACGGGGATCGTGAAAATGACGCACGCCGGCGGCACGATCTCATGCTCCACATACGTGATTCATTTGGCATTGCCCAACCATACGGCAATCGCGGGGTTGACCGTGAGCGAGATGCCCGACCAACCTCCCGATTTTGATATCATCATCGGGATGGATGTTATCGGCATCGGCGATCTGTCGATAACCCATGTGGACGGTAGGACCTGCATGTCCTTTCGGACGCCGAGCCTCGCGGAAAATGACTTCGTGAAGGAATGGAACAGGAAGGCGTTCGCCAACGTCGGACGCAATGATGATTGTCCCTGCGGCGCTGTAGACGCGTCAGGCCGGCGAATGAAATTCAAAGATTGCCATCGGGCACAGGTTTAGCCGATTGCCGCACGCCTCTCCCCATGACCACCTACCACCTCCTCACCCGCCGCCAGTGCACCGAGATCCCGGCCACGCGGGCGGTCCTCCTCTCGCGCACCAGCGGCGAGCGCTGGGCCGTCGTGAGGGTCGGAGAAGGGTCGGTCGGGGTCGCGCCGGACGAGCTCGCCGGGGAGCTGCGGGAGTGGTGGGATCAGGCGGCGAGCGCGTCCGCCTCGGCGGGTGACGGCGCCACCGGCCAGCGGTAGCCGAGCACGCCCGCGACCCCGAACGTCTGGACGGTGACCCGGTTGCTCTGATTGCCTCCGAGACCGTAGATCTGCTCGGGCCCGGCCCACCCGTCGAAGAACGTCACGTGCCCCTGCCACTCGAGAGTCCCCCGCTTGAGGACGACCAAGCATCCGGGACGGGGCTCCGCGATCTCCACCCCCCATCGCAGGAAATCACGCGCGGCCGCTGATCTCGGCGAGTCGATCGACGCCTTCTCCAGGCACCAGCAGGCGAACGCCGCGCACCAGGGCACCTCATCTGCAGTCGCCTTCAGACTCGTCGCCCAATGGTACTCGAGGATGCGGTCGCTGTGGTTCTCGCCCGGGACCTCCGCCACGCCGAGCTCGAGCCGCGCGATCGCGAGCCACGACGGATCTGATTCCGTCTCCTCAATATGCTGCGATGCGACCCATCCGGTGCGATCCCCGACGCGCACCCGCTCCCATCCAGCGCGTGCCGCATCGAGGCGCGTCCCTCGCGGAAGCGCCTCGAGGACCGGGTACTCCGTGCCCGGACCGGACCGGAGGTTGAGGGCGCTGGCCGTGACGCGGTATCTCATCGCCCGCACCTCCACTGACGGTACTCGCGGAGCGCCGCCACCAGGGCCCGCATCCCCCACCCGAGCCAGAACCGCCGGCCGCCCACGCCCTTCGCCAGCTCATCGAGGAGCGGGATCGTGACGTCGAGCGCGGAGCACACCCGTGCCTCCTCGAGCGCGGCGGCCGTGACCGCCGCCTGAACATCCGCCGCCTTCATCGTCCCCTCCATCGCGGTCCGCCGCGCAACCGAACGGCCGGGTACGCGAGTTCTCGCCGCCAGCGCGGGACGAGCTCGATCACCATCAGGTCGAGGAATAGGAGATCGGCCTCGGCTCTCGTGTACCGCGCGTCCAGTCCGCCGTAGAGCGGGTCGTGACCGAGCGGTGCGAACACACTCAGCTCGAACGGAGCGATGAGCCACCATGCCAGCCGCGGCACGCTCGAGAGGTCGGTCTCGTAACCAGCCGGAACGACGAAGTCTCTCCCGTGCCGGGTGTCGACGATCAGCACGTCATCACGGATCCGCCAGATATTCCGACTCACGCTGTACGAAACCCACACGTCGCCCGCGGGTGAGCGACACTGCTTGTATTCGAGGTCCAGATCGGGTGCCGCCGGTGGCATCCGGCCCGGCACCGAGATTCGGGGCTCCAGCCTGCTCATGGCCCACCCCGCTTGGCCTGTGGATCCTGCGCGGCGAGGGTCCTCAGCTGAGACCGGGTCTCCTCGCTCAGCCCCGCGAGCTCGATGCGCTCCGGGGGCGCCTGACCCGAGAGTCGGCCGCGCAGCTTTTCCGCGACCGCGGGGAACCAGTGGCCGAGATTTTCCAGCGCCGACCAGGCGAGAGCGAACGCGATTCCCGCCATCGCGCCCGTGCTCGCGAAATTACCCTGATAGCTCGGGACGGCGGCGGCGCCCATCGTGTCGAGGATCGTGGCCAGGTAGATCCCGAGCGCCGCCGCCGCGCCCTTCGAGAAGCCCTCCAGAAACCGCCAGAAGGAGAATTGCCGCTCGGAGATCGCGCGGAGCAACCCGAGGAGCATGTCGGCGAGCCAGAGTGCCACGACGCTCGCGAAAGCCACCCCCGTCGCGACGTCGGTCAGCGCGGCCAGAAGGACGGCGAAGCCAGTGGCCCCGAGCTTCGCCGCGGGGGGGCCGTCGGTGATCACCTGCAGGGCGGTCTTGAGGAGCGGTGGCGGCGTCATGGTTGTACCCGATCCGGATCTGGAGGATAGTCCCACCGCCGGGCCTCCGCGTTGAGCACGGCGCCGACGGGAGCGATGGCCGCGAGCACCAGACGCATGCGTGCCTGGGCCCGCTCGTATTCGCGCAGGGGCAGCTCAAGCGCCGCCCACTGTTCCGCGGTGACTGGAGTCGATGTCGATTTCATGCGATCTCGAAAAGTTCGTAGCTGGGGCCGGTCGACGGCCGCATATCCGCCAGGCGCGCCACCTCCGTCCCGCTCGCGGCGAAGGTGAGCCCGCCATGCCCGTCATCCACGATCACGACGTCGCCCGGGCCGGTGGTCGCGACCTGGTAGCCGCCGGAGCCGTCCTCCACCAGGAACGCCGGCTGCAGCGCCTCGAACAGTGCCTCGTACGTCTCGCCGCCGCGACGTCGCAACCGGACCATCGCGGAGTACTCGCCGTGGCTGTAGCGGTCGGCGTCGGGCTCGAGTGCCGCCACCCAGTCCCCTCCGGGCGAGATCTCCATGAGCAGGCCCGTCCAGGTGAGCAGCAGGCCGCCCCGCTCCTCGGCGTACGTGATCGGCCGACCGAGCCGCGCTGACAGCATCCCCACCAGCTCCATCGGGTCGGCGTGGAACCGGATCGTGCCCTCGATCTCGTAGACGGTCGAGGCCGAGCGCTCGGTATGGATCACCCCGGAATGGGCCTCGCTCCGCCACTCGAGGCGGCGAGCTCTCGGCGCCACGCGCATGAGCGGCCGGGCAAGGACGACCTCGTGATCACCGGCTGAGTCCGTCCAGCGGAACCGGGCGCTCATGAGAACAGCCCGGCGAAGGTGCCACCGTCGACCCGGCGGAGGCGGACGGCCGCGGCGTATTCCCCGTGGCTGTATCGGTCGGGGTCCGGGTACAGGCCCGCACCGCCGGCGCGGCCCGGCTCGCCGTCGACCAGAATCACCGGCACCGTGACCTGCCCGCCGGTCCGCTCCTCGTAGTACGTCAGCGTGTCGCCGCGCCGGGAGGAGAGCATGTCGAGGACGGCCTGCACGTTCGCCACGAACCGGATTTCCCCGGAGATCTCGGCGGCCGGCGCCGGGCTCTGCGCGGTCTGGACGGCCCCGCCGATCGCCTCCTCCGACCACGTGGGCCGACGGATCGCGGGTACCACTCGCATGAGTGGCCGCACGAGCTCGATGTCGTGCGCGCCATCGTCATCCGTCCAAATGAACCCGGCGATCGCCATGGCTACACCGGCGCGAGGGTGTAGAGCGCGGCGGCCGCGCCGTCACGCGCGATCTCGGGGCCGGCCAGTACCGCGCCCGGCAGCGTGCGCGCGACGAGGGGGGTCAGCCCGCCGGCGCGGCCGAGCCAGTCGCCGTACGCGTAGAGGAGGACGGTCTGGGTCCGGCTGCGCAGCGCGTACCGTACACGCCGGCGCTCATCCTCCGTCATCTCCTCGAGGCGCCCGGGCATGAGGATCACCAGGTCATAGGCCTCCGCCCACCGGTCCGTATCCGCGATCCCGGCGGCGCGCACCTCGACTCCGCCCGTGGCCGCGCGGGCCCGGCCCGGGTCGACCTCCACCCCCACCCGCACCGGCGCGCCCAGGGCCTCTCCGATCCGCTCCGCCAGCGTGCCGTCCCCGGCGCCCAGGTCGAGCACGGACCCGGCCCCGCCCACCATCGGCGCGGCGGCCTGGATCAGCACGCCGTGCGCGGCGTCCATCGCGGCCGCGCTCGTGAAGCCGTTCCGGGACGCCGGCGCCGTGCGCGCGAGCTGGTGGAGCTGGCGCCGGGTCCGGAACGGAAACCGGGTTCCAGCGGCGCCGGCCTCCGGGTAGTGGTCGGAGTGGATCCGGACGGTGTAGCGGCTGGCCGTCGCGTCGGTGCGCGTCGCGATGCGCAGGATGGGGCTCCGGATCTCCGCGATCCCGTGGAGCGCCGACCACTCGTAGGGCCATGACAGCGCCTCCTCGAGCCAGTCCATCGCCTGCCCGTAGCCGCGACGGCGGCCGAGGTCGATCAGGAGCCGGCCGAAGAGGCGCGTCCGCGCACACGTCCAGGAGCACGGCAGGTGCGGGACGGCGCGGTATCCGGCCCACCTGCCGAGGATCTGGTTGTGTGGGTCGATGTCTCTCAGCTCGACCGTCTCTCCGGCCGGATCAGCCACCATCGCCCAGGTCGTATCGACCTGCTGATCCCGGACCCAGATCCGCTGGAAGGCGTCCCGGCAGCAGAGCGGATAGCCCAGCAGATCGCCGAGCGCGTGATCATCCGACGCCCGCCACGCGTCCGTCCACTCCGCGACCGTGTCGGTGCGGAGGTAGACGGCGCGGTAATCCCATTCCTGCCCGGGCCGGGGTGCCTCACTCGAGGCGCTGTACTCGGCGGCGCGCGCGAGCTGGCGGAGCGGCAGCAGGATGAGACCTCGGCGCGCCGCCCATTCCGTTTCCTGCGCGAGGTGATCGGGCCGGAGATTCGTCAGCGCGGCGCGGCGTACGTAGGCCTCGACGCTCTCGCGCTCAATCTCCCCCCAGGCCTGCGTGATCGCCTGCAGGCGAGGTTCCCAGGCCTCCCGGGCGCGCGTGCTGACCCACTGACGCCGGGTGAAGTCGGGCAGTCGAAACGGCAATCGATCCATCAGTTGTTCCGCCCGGAATCGGTGTGATCCCCGTGAGAGTCCCCATGAGGTACGTCCCCGTGCGTGCCTCCGGCGCCGGTGCCCGTCACCCGGCCGCTCGCCACCTTCCGCGCGGCCGAGACGGAGAACCGCCCGCCCCGTGACCAGACGTCGACCATCGCCCGCTCGATCGCCTCGCGGTCCGGCGCCAGCGAGACGGGCACGATCCCCGATTTCCGGAGCCGGGCCTCCTCGTCCGCGAAGAGGGCGAAGTAGAGCGCGCAGTACATCGAGCGGTTCCGCCAGTCTCCATCGATCCCCTCGCCCGGACACTGGCCTTTGCACAGCGAGAAGAACCGGCACCCCTGACACCCGCCCGCTTCCTGGGGGGTGTAGTAGAGCGCGACGTAGCGCTCGAATCCGACCGCGTCCGCCTTCGGCGCCATCACCCCGTCCTTCTGCGTGCGGCCGCAATTCGTCCGCGTCCCCTGCCCATCGACCCCGTGGACGGCGGCTGTCGTGTAGGGGTCGCAGGCGTTCCAGGTGCAGGTCGTCCGGTCGTCCTCGGCAATCAGGAGGCGGCGGATATCCTGGATGATGTCGATCCTCAGCCGCGGAAGGGTCTCCATGTACTCCCGCATGTCCCGGTAGAACGCGACGTATTCCTCGACGGGTGGTGCGTGATCACCGGCTCGAGCGTCGATCTCCATCGGGTGGAATCGCACGCCGGTGATCCCGATCTCGTCGAGGTGCCGGATCCAGCGTTTGAAGGTGTCGCGCCGGGCCGGATCCATGTTGAGCCGGTGGAGCACGATGATCACCGACGTCCGGACGCCGGCCCGCGTCAGCTTCTCGATCGCGGCCTCCGTGGCGGCCGTGGCCTCCCGGGTCTTCTCGATCGTGCCCCGCCAGCGCAGGTCGTTCATCTCGCCGGGCCCGTCGATCGAGATGCC
The DNA here is from genome assembly GCA_023228765.1 of Dehalococcoidia bacterium. Taxonomy (GTDB): domain Bacteria; phylum Chloroflexota; class Dehalococcoidia; order UBA2979; family UBA2979; genus W-Chloroflexi-9. The sequence goes on along the minus strand of JALOAM010000007.1, from coordinate 18,209 downwards.
CATCGGCACCTGGTAGCGCAGGGCGAGCTCGACGTGACGGTCGGTGATCAGCGAGCCGTTTGTTTGGATCCCCATCTGATGGCCGCGTTCCTCGCCCCACGCCCACATCGCCTCAATGTCCTCCGCCGGCATCAGGAGCGGTTCCCCGCCGTGGAGTGTCCAGGAGCCCCCTCGCTCCCGGCCGATCTCCGCCAGCAGACCGGCCTGCATCGCGTCCAGGTCGTAATCCTTCGGGCCGTAGTTTCCGGCCTCCCGCATCTCCGTCTCGTAGCAGTAGGTGCAGGCGAGATTGCACTTTACGCCAACCGGATTCAGCTCGATCGTCATATTAGTTCACCAGATCCGCGTGGACGTCGTTGTGAGGCCCGTCCCGGTGTGCGTCAGAGTGTTCGGAGTCGGAATGCGCATCGGTATGCTCCGAATCGGTATGGGTATCCGAGTGCCCGTCGTCCCCGTGGGCATCGGAGTGGCTGATATCCGAGTGCGGGACGTCCTGGTGCGCCGTGTCCGAGTGGGTATCGCGATGAGCCGCGTCCTCATGCGGAACATCCGAATGGGCCGCCTCATCGAAATGCGGAGTGTCGACGTGATCCACCTCGCCGGAATCCGCGTGCGGTACGTCCGAATGCGGCGTGTCGCCGTGAAGATCGGTGTGGATCGGTGCGTCGCTATGCTGGTCGTCGTGGCACGGGATCCCCGTCAGGAGCTCCGGATTGCACGGACCCTCTTCCGAGGCCCGGAACCCGGTCACGTCGACATGATCGCTGTGGATCGGAACGTCGACATGAGAGTCCGAATGCGGCGTGTCGGTGTGACTGTCGCTATGGGGAACGTGGGGCGAGTCCTGGTGCGGGTGATCCTGATGGATCTCGGGGCCTGCCGTATCCCCATGGGGCACATCCGCGTGAGCGCCCTGGTCCCCGTGGGAATCCCCGTGGAAATCCGTGTGCTCGTCGGTGTGCTCGATGTCGCCATGGCTATCCGTGTGTTGCGAATCCGCATGGGTATCCGAGTGACCACCGTCGGCGTGATCATCCTGGTGCAGCGCGTCGGAGTGCCAGTCGGTATGCTCGGCGTCATCGTGAGCGTCCGCATGCTCCCCGTCCTGGTGCAGATCCGTGTGGGCAAGATCGGCGTGGTCGTCGACGTGCCCGGCGTCCATGTGCTGATCCGTATGCGCTGAGTCGTGATGCAGATCTACATGCCCGCCGTCACCGTGGTCATCCGCGTGGTCGATGTCGGCATGCTGATTCGCCTCCGCCTCGTCGTCATGGGTGTCACCGTGCGCCTGATCAATGTGTTCCGACCGCGCCCCCTCGTCCGAATGGGTATCGGTGTGGTTGCAGACACCTCCGGAGATCGCGTGCGCATCGCAGTGATCTCCAATCTGGTGCCAATCGTAGTCAGAATGCTGATCGCCATGCGGCGTGTCCGTATGGTGATCCGAGTGCGGAGAATCCGTATGCTCATCGGCGTGCGCCCCATCATTGTGGAGATCGACGTGATCGGCGCCATCAGCGTGAGTATCATCATGGGCCGAATCCTCATGCACGTCCCCATGGTTGTTGTCCCCGTGCCCATCGACGTGATCCTCGTCCTGGTGCAGGTCGATGTGCTCGTCATAGTGCGCGTCGAAATGCCCTTGGGCGTTCGAGTCCGAATGGGTGTCGGCGTGCGCGGCGTCCGCGTGATCGGGTGAATGCGCTCGGGCCCCGGCATCCCAGCACATGTACTCGTACGCCAGCCGCCCGGGCCCATAGGAGCGGGTACGGGAAATGACGATCGCCAGGCGCGATCCCATCCGGCTCGCCGATTGCGCCTCCGGCGCCTGCAGGTCATCCATATCGAGCACGACCAGGTCACCCGGCGCTGGACTCGAGTCCTCGACCGCCGCGGCGAAGGAGTACCGGCCGACCCCCGCGCCCGCGAGCGAGAACACCCGCGCGGCGTACAGATCCGGGGCGGCGTCCGCCCAGACCCGGCGCATCACCTGCTCAGGCATCCGGAGCGCATGCGGCTGCTCGACGTCGATCGTGGCGCCCGTCGTGCGTGCCCGGATGGTCGGCGTGATGTCGAGCCGGGGGAACACCGTGGCCGCCACTGGGAGACGGCGGTCCGCGCTGCGCGCCTCCATCCACCAGGCATTCGCCACCTCGGTACCACCGGCATCGAACCGGACGACACCCTCCACGTTGTCGCGATCGAACCGATAGAGGCCGGTGGGGTCGACCGCGTCTCCCGTCCAGACCGAGAGCGGGTGCAGCGCGCCATCCGCCTGCAGCTGAGGCGCGAGGAGGTACGGCCGCCAGACATAATCCCGGAGGAATTCCGTGCGAGAGATCGGACCCGCCGCGACGAACCAATGCCCCTCATCGCCCAGCGCGGCCAGCTCCTCGAGCGCGTCCTTGTCGTACGGGATTCGCCGGCCGCCGAACTCCCCCTCGAGGACGTCGCGCACCAGCGCGTCGAGCCGGTACCCGATCCCGGTGACCTCCTGGGTGGTCTCGTCGATCGCGGGGCCGATCAGCCGAGGAGTCACGGGAGAGGTCGGCACCCCGTCCGGCCACCAGAGACGGAACGGATCGATGTACTGACCGATCGAGTACGCGTGCCCGGTCATCTCCACCCACACGCCCGCGGGCATGCGAGGCGGATCGCCGATCCAAAGCCCGATCGCCTCCTCGATCGACACGGGCGCGGACGTCGCGGCGAAGGAGATCACGGGATACGAGGCGCCAGCCATCTCGAGTCGGAGTGTGCCCAGGTGATCCTGGACGACACCGATCATCTCCCGGGGCACCGACTGGGCGGAGTCGAGCGAGACCCGGACGAGATCGCCGTCGACGTCCAGGACCTCGCCCGGCCTGCCCGCGTCGTATGGTGTCGCGAATCCGACGGCGGGATGGCGGTGCCAGTCCGCCGCCGGCCCGAGCGGGTAGAGCTGGATATCCGCCGAGCGCTCGAACAGCAGCTCGTGCATGAGGGAGGCGTCACTCGTCAACTCCCATTCCCATGCGGCCGGGCCCGGGCAGCTGACACGCGAGATCCGGCGCAGGTCGGCGCGCGTCCATTCCCCTCCGTTCGCGCGGGTCTGGACTTCGGCCCACCGGCCAATGATCGAGAGCTGGCCGCCCTCGAACGAGTGGCTGGTGATGATGTTGCCCAGATCGGCGAAAATGAGCGTGTACGGCTGCGACTCGAGCCGGCCGGCCAGCAGATAGAGCGACTGCGACCCGATCCCGGATGGTGGGCCCGCCAGGTGCTCCTCGTCGCTCAGGACGAGGGAGACCGAGGCGTCCGACGGGATATCCGTACCGATCGCGTGCAGCCGCACGCGCCATTCGCGGACCGTGATCGCCATCAGCTCATGGCGCTCGAGTTGATGAGCGTCACGCGGAGCGGTGCTTCACCGCTGCTCAGATTGTTGTAGCACTTCACGACTCCGCCGTCGACGAAGATATTAATGCGGTTGGATGTGCCGCTGCCGGCGCTGAACGTGCTGCTCCCTCCGTCCGATACCAGATTGGTGGTGCCGACGTTGACGAGGAACAACGCGTTCGCGAACGCGTTGCCACCCGGGGGACCGCTCGCTAGCACACTGACCACCAGCAGACCGCCCCGGCCGGAATCAATACTAGGCAGCACCGTGACCAGATTGACGGTGTTCCCGTTCGGGACAGTCAGATATCCGCTCTCGACGCCCTCCGGCACATAGGGGAAATCGTCAATCTGGTCAACCGACAGTGACAGTGCCGCCTCATGCTGCGTGACCGAGTCCTCGGCGATTCGCGCGCTGTCGAATGTGCCCTCGGTGATCCGTGACGCCGGGAGCGACGGGATCTGGGCGGCGTCGAACACGCCGCCCACGATCTTCGTCGGCGTGAGATTCGGGATTCTCGCGCTGTCGAGGACGCCGCCCGTGATCTTCGCCGCATCGAGCCCCGGGATCCGGTCGCTGTCCAGCGTGCCTGCCGTGATGATCGAGGCGTTCGCCGTGACGTTCTTGAGGGTGCGGTCGGCCGCGATCACCTCCGTGTCGCCGATGTAGAGCGCGAGCGGGGACCCGCCGAGCTTGAGTCGCAACTGGCTCATGAGACCCCCTCGCAGCGCCCGAGGAGATGGTCCGTCCACTCGAGGATGAGGTCCCGGACCGGCTCCATCCCCTGTGCCCATCGCGCGTGCGCGGCGATCACCGCGCGGCCTTCCGTCAGGCGGCGGACCTGGTGCGGCAGCATCCCGAGCATGCTGTAGCCGGTCGCGTGGGCTCGGACCTCGATCTCGGTCACGTGCAGGTAGGAGTAGTGCGCGTGGAGGACGGCGCTCATCGGCCGGGGCTTGTCCTTCCGGACGCCTGACTCGTACATCTCGGCGGGGTCGTTGGTGATAATTTTCCCGTCGTGTTCCTCCATCTCCACCCCAATCGCGCGCAGCTTGTGGTGCGCGAGCTCGTGCACCACGCCCTCGGCGTATCCGACCGGATTGCTGGCCGAGACCATGACCGATCCCCACCCGGCGATCCCGGGCCCGCAGCTGCCGCCCGACGCCTCCAGGGCGAAGGGCACGCCCCGGGGCCGCCACGACTGGATGACGTCCAGGAGGGAGCGCACCTCGTGCAGCGCCTGGGGCCACGCGCGCAACACCCGCTCGGCGTGCACCAGGACCGGGTCGCGGACGTCGAGCAATTCGTCCGAGTGCTCCATGAGGGAGGCCGCGCACGGCGAACACTCCTCGGCGCCGGCCAGCCGGACGGTGTCATCGAGCCAGAGCGGGCCGAGCGGGGGCAGGGACTTCCGCCACCGCCACCGCGACAGCGCGGCACCGGCGAAATGCCGGGCGGATCCGGGGGCGGGCCGGAGCGGGATCATATCGCGCCCCTGAGCCGCGCGTCGGCGAGCGCGGCCGAGAAGAGCCGCCGCCAGTACGCGTCGGTCGCCAGGACCTCCGGAGACGCGTACGCCGGGGGCGGGCCGACCAGGGCCAAAATCTCGCGCGCCATGGACACGCCGGACGACTGGCTCGCCGGCGCGGAGGGCGTCCGGCCGCCCTGGCTGGCCGGCTGCACCGTCATGCCCGTGCGGCCGCCATAGACGAGCTCGGGGCCTCTCTCCCCGACGATGCCGTACTGGCCGGGCTTCAGGAATCCGCCGTCCGCGAAGAATCCGCCGAAGATGCTCGAGACGATTCCGCCGCCCGGAACCAGTCCCCCGACGAGGATGCCGAAGACCTTGCTCGCCGCCAGCTTCGCCAGCGACTTGAGCGCCGAATCGACGAACCCGGTCAGCGCGTCCTTCGCGCCGAACGCGAAGTCGACGAACGCGTCGGTCGCGCCCCGGCTGATCCGCTGCGCCTCGCGGCCCCAGGCGCCGAGCGACACCGATGACCGCACGACTTCCTGCCCCAGCTCCGCGAATTCGCCGGTCACCTCGTCCGCCGCGGCGATCGTCGGATCGACCATCAGGTCACCCAGGCGTGCGAACTCGGCCCCGATGCCCTCGATCATATCGGGCACGTACGAGTGTCCGACGACGGCGTCGTACATCCCGCCGAAGAACCCGGTGACCGCGTCCAGCTTCTCTTTCACGCCGTCGACAATGGCGCCGAACCGGGTCCCTAACCATTCTCTCACACCCGTGATGGTATCGGCGACGATGCGCTGGATGTCGTCTCCCCACACCATCCAGACCGTTCCGAGCCCGACGATCGCGGCCGCGACGAGGCCCACGGGTCCCGTGATCGCGGCCCAGAGCACGCCGAACCCGGCGGTCAGGGTCGGGAGCAGCGTGACCAGGGAGCCGAATACGGTCAGCACCGGGCCGAGCGCCGCGACCAGCGCCACCAGCGTGATCGACACCGTCTGGATCCGGGGGTCCAGTGACCCGAACCACTCCGCCGCCGCGGCGACCATTTCGAGGAACGGCTCCGCCGCGCGGATCACCGACACGAGGGCGGGCAGCAGGGATTCACCCATCGTCACACCCACGTCGAGGAGCTGGTTGCCGAGTAGCTTGAGCTTCGATTCCGTGGTCTCGAACCGTTGCCCGGCCTCGGCGCTGAGCGCGGTGTTCGCCGTGAACTCCTCGTTCGAGCGGCCGATCGCGGCCGTCAGCACCTCGCTCGCCCCGGCCATGCCGAGGAACGCGCGGGTCAGCCGCTGGTCGCTGAGCCCCAGATTGTCCAGCGTCTTGATCGCCGCGTCGCCCTGGGTGCCCAGGCCCGAGACGAACTCGGCGAAGGCCCCCGCCGCGTCGTCCTGGAACGCGGCGCGGAATTGCTCCGCCGACATCCCGGCCGTACGGGCGAACTCCTGGAGCATCGGCCCGCCGTTCTGGGCCGCGCTCACCATCTCGATCAACACCTTCTGGATCGCGGTGCCGCCGGCCTCCGCCTCCACGCCGATCGAGGCGAACGCGGTACCGATCCCGGCCACATCGGCCACGCTGAGGCCCGCGATCTGGCCGACACCCGCCAGGCGCTGCGTGAAATCGACGATCCGCGATTCCGTGGTCGCGAAGTTGTTGCCCAAACCGACCACGACGGAGCCCAGCCGGTCGATCTGGTCCTGCGGCAACTGCATGACGTTCGCGATCTGGGCGAACGCCAGCGCGCCTTGCTCGGCCGCCAGATCGGTGGTGACCACCAGTTTCGCGATCGTGTCCTCGAACTTCAGGACATTGTCGACACCCCGGATCCCGAGCTGCCCCGCCATCTCGCCGAGCCGGTTCAGCTCATTCGCGGAGACGGGGATCTGGGTGGACAGCTCGCGGTTCGCGTCCGCGAGGCGCTGGAACTCGTCCTCCGTGAGATCCATCGTCTTGCGGATGCCGGCGAAGCTGCTCTCGAAGTCGATCGCGGCCTTCGCGGCACCGGCGCCGAACGCGACGATCGGGAGCGTCACGCCCGTCGTGAGCGCCCGGCCCGTGCGGCTCAGGTCCTGGCCGAACTGGCGGGATTTCGTGATGAGGGAGTCGAAGCCGTTGAGGGCTTCGGAGATGTCACCACCGATCTTGACCGTGAGGAGCTGGACTACGGATGTCATGCGCGTATGCTCCCTGACGGTCGGTCATACTGTGCGAGCGCCGCGAAATCAGCCGACGTCGCCGGGGTCGTGCGGGTACTGCCGGTGGCCTCCGTGTAGCCGTCGAGCGCCGCCATCCACTCGCAGACGCTCAGGTCGTAGAACTCCCGCGGGCCGAGCCGGAGGTGGCCGAACGCTATTTCCTGCCACCGCCTCCAGGGCGTTTCGGGCGGGGGGCCGTCGCTTTTTTTTCCGGCCCGGCCTCCTCGGTAGCGCCGGACGCCTCACCGGCGCGCTGGACCGCCTCGAGCATCGCGGGCAGGTCTTCCGGGATCAGGTCCGCCCTGTCCGCGTCCGTGAGCGGTGTCCCGCCCGCCGCGGTCATCGCGCAGAACACCGTCAGAATCCAGCCCCAGCGGGCGGTCCGCTCGTCGTTCATCGCCAGGGCGATGGCGGAAAACGGCTGGCCGATCTCGACCTCGATCTCGGCGATCGCCTCCAGGGAGAGCCGGAGCCGCCGCGAGACGCCCGCGACCTCGGCGACGACGACCCCGCGCGCGTTTGCCGGTCCGCTCATCAGGACCCGCCGGCCTGGACCGTGACCGCGCCGGACGACACCAGCGACGCGGAGTAGGTATGCTCGCCGTTATGCTCGCCCGCATATTCCACGCTGATCACCTGGAACGCGCCCTCATACGTCCGGCCGCCATCGAAGACGATCTGGTAGTTGTCGAGCGTGCGGGCCAGGCACCGGCTCTCGATGAGGATCTGCGATGTCACGTCCTTGTAGACGCCCGCGGCTGAGATCGCCATGGAGCGGATCGATCCGCCCGCCAGCAGCTCCTGCCACCCGGAAGAATCCTTGTCGGTCACGTCGACCTGCGTGCCGTTGATCGACAGGCTGGTCGTCCGCTGCGCGGCGATCGTCGTGAACACCTCCGAGCTCGCGCCATTTCCCGCCTTGAGCAGGAAGGACACACCCTTTTTCGCTGCCATTACTCCTCCTCCTTCGCGGCCGCGGAGGCCTGTGTGTTCCGCACGGCGGAGACGCCGCGGGTGGCGAGGATTCGCTTCCGGTCCGCTTCCGCGAGGCCGGAGATGTCGTATACGCCCCCGCGGACGGACGTCGTCCGGTGGGCGTCGAGCCGCACGGTGCAGCCTGGTCGGATCGTCACTCTCATTCTGGCTCCGGGTTGCCTTGCGTCGTCCACATCAGGACGCGCCAGCTGAGCACGTAGAAGGCGAACCATCGATCACCCTCCTCGTCGCTCGCCATTTCGAGCGCGCCACCCGTGTGCTCCATGTACCAGGCGAGCCCGTCGAGATCCCCGGCCAGCTTTTCCTCGACCAGGCTCCGAAGCTCGTCCATATCGTCGTCGACGGACTCGGATTCACCGTCGCCCACGATCGTGACCGTGACCTCGATCTCGCGCCGTTCCGAGGGCGGATCATCCTTGTCCTGGAGGGCGACTTCGTCCGTCGACGTCGCGATCACCGCGGCCGGGAGCCGCGCCGCGCTCAGGGCGCCGGGCCGGTTCGTGTAGACGTCGGCGAAGACATCCGCTTCCTCGAGCCGCTCCCGGATCGCCTCCCGGATCCGCCGGTTCACGTGCATGTCAGGCCCGCTTCAGGACGAGGGTCACCGTCACGTCCTCCACGTCCGGCTTGACGGTCGCGACCCGGAACTCGAGGCCCCGGACCATCACTGCATCCCCCTCTTCCGCCGCCTTCGGCAGCACGTCCACCCGCACCGTGATCTCACAGCGCCTCGAGGAGACCCGGACCTCTCCGCCGTCCACCGAGGCGAACCCCGCACCGTACACCGCCATCACAGGGACACCGGAATACGTGACCTCGTCGCCGAGCGCGTGGCTCACGGCCTCCGCGGCGAAATCCCAGGTGTCCCGGATCATGATCAGGCGTCGCTGTGCGGCGTGACCCCCGCGTCACCAGCGCCGGGCACCAGCTTCACGTACCCGATCTCATCCGAGGACCCGGCCGCGCGCGCCGCGATGGCGCAGCCGATCACGTCGCCATCCGCCTGGGCGACGCCCACGCCGAACGCGCCGGCGGAGGACGCGGCGGACGCGTCCCAGTCCAGCTTCTCGCCGATCGACCAGGCCGCCCCGTTGATCTTCCGGACCTCGTGCACGCCCTCGATTGAGATCGTCCCGACGCCGCCGTTCGCGGCAATGTTGACGGTCGCGATCCCCACGATGTCCTCCGCGACCACGACGTCGCCCGCGTTGATCGCGGTTCCGCCGGCGTTCGTGTAGGTCAGGATCAGTCCCGGCTGCTGATACGTTCTCGCCATGATTCCAGTCTCCAGTGCGGCGGGGTCTTACTCGCCCGCGTTCTCAGAGGCCGGGGGGAAAGTCCCCCGGCCCGCGTGATCAGGCTCAGTCGCCGTCGTTGCGCACCGCGCCCCGGAAATCGGTGGCGCCGACGCCGTAATCGTGGACGATCCGCCAACGAACACCGTCGTAATCGAATCCTTCCTCCGTGCGGATCTCCGGAGATTCCTGGCCCTGGAGGAACACCACCTCGATCACCGGCGCGATCGCCGGATCGGCGAACAGGTACCAGGGGTCACCCGTCAGCCGCGGCGTGTCGACGAAGAGCTTGACGATGTCGCGCACCGCGTTCGGCTTCTGGAACTGTCCGTAGGTGCCGGTGGTCTCCGCCGCGAAATCGAACTCCGCCTGCACCGCGACGCGGGCGGCGGAACCCAGCCCGATCGGTCCCACCCAGACGTGCGGCCGCAGGTTGAGGTAGTCGTTGCCGTCCGGGTCCTTCTGCTGCGCCATGAGGATCCGGCAGGCCTCCAGTCCCGCGACCGAGGGATCGCCGGTCACGGAGGTCTCCAGGTTGTTGTGATCGGCGTGGAACAGCGTCTTCGAGTCGCTCATCACCGGCCCATGGCCCGTGTTGAGCGCGAGGAGCGCGAAGACGTCGATCTCGATCCCGCGCGCGGCCGCCCGGCCGAGCATCGCGGTCAGGCGCGTGAACCCGTCGACGTCGTCGTTGACGATCGCCTCGCGCGTGAGGCCGACGATGTTGCCGTAGGTCCCCGCCTGGATCGCTTCCTTCTCCGCGTCGGGGAAGTGCGTCTGGCGGAACTCGCCGGATTCCAGCTTCTGGGACAGTCTCGCCAGGCTGCCGAGCCTCAGCCGCGGGTGCGGCCGGAAGTCCTGGACGGAGCCGGTCGCACAGAACGCCCTCCACTGATCGGGGGCGGTGTCGTACGCGGCCTGCAGGATCTTATGCAGGACGTTCTCGAGGAGGACCGGGAAATCACTCCGGGTGTTGCCCTCGGCCCGAATCGCGGCGCGCGCGATCTCGCGCGAGCTCATGCCGCGCGTGCTGGTCCCGGTCCGGTGCAGGCTCTCCCGCGCGAGGTCCAGGAGGCTGAACCCGCGGAACTCGCCCGGCTCCGGCCGGCGCTTCGTGTGCGACTCGATCAGCCGCGCGTGGCCGGCCTTGACCAGCACCCATTCCGCGGCGCCCTGCACCCACTTGTCCCGCTCGTCCGCGTCGACCACCGCGCCCGGCGGGATCGGGCTGGGCCCGCCCCGCGACTGGCGATTCACGACCTCGTCGAGTGCGGCCGCGCGGACCGCGTCTACCGTGGACGTGGTCGCGATCTGCTTCGCCGCCCAAGCCTCCGATAGTCCGCACCGGGCGGCGATGCCGCGGATCTCCTCCGCGCGGGCCCGCTCCTCGGCCAGCCGCGCGGTGACCCGGGCGTCGATCTCCGCGTCGGTCGCACGCGCCTGCGGCGCCGGAGCCGGGACGGGATCGTTCTGCGGCTGTGGTTCCTCCGGCTCGGCCGTCGCGGCCGGCGTCGGCTTCGGCTTGGTGTCCGCCGTCCGTGCCATGTGCTTACCCTCGCGAATGAGTCTCGTGAGCACGGGCGGCACCGCCGCCACCGCGCTCACGTCCAGGTCGGCGAAAGCGGAGGCCTCCACCGGTGCGATCACCTCGTCGATGAACCCCAGCTCCTTCGCCTCGTCGGCGGTGAGCCAGGTTCCCTCGCCGTTGTCCTTCGCCATCATCTCACGGATGGTGGCCTCATCGATGCCGGAGCGGGTCACGTAGATATCCACCAGACTCGTTCCGAACCGGTCGAGGAGCTCCGCCGCCCGGCGCATCTCCTCGGCGTTGCCCACGGCCACGTTCCACGGGTCGTGAATCATCCAATGCCCGTTCTTCGCCATGCGGATCGTGGATCCAGCCATCGCGATCACCGACGCCATGGACGCCGCGACCCCCGTCACCTCGACGACGACGGGGGATTTGTGGTGCGCCAGCTCGTGATAGATCGCGAGCCCCTCGGCGACGTAGCCGCCCAGGGAATTGATCAGGACCTTGAGCTCGTCGACCTCGCCGAGGCCCCGGATCTCCGATACGATCTGCGCCGCGCTCAGGCCGTCCCACTCGTCGCCGATCACGCCGTAGAGCATGATCGTACCGTCGGCGAGTACCTGGTTGCGTGGCTGTCGCTGTTCCGTGGCGGCCATGGATTTTTGCCGGGAAAAGAAAAGGCCCCCTTCCCACCGGATGCGGTGGAAGGGGGCCTCGGGGCCCGCGCCTGTCGAATTGTCTGCCGCACGAATGCGGCGATAGGTCGATTCTACGCGCGGGAAACCCCGGTGTCAAGATAGGACCGGGCGATATCGCCGCCCCGGATCCAGAACCGGGTGCCGCACCGCGTGCATTGCGTGCTCTGGACGCGCGTGGCCTGCCCCTCGCGACGGGCACGCATCACCTCGGCTTCCGTGAACCGCACCGGTGCGCAGAGGCCACAGTCCGGACAGTGCGCGTCCGGCTTGAATTGCGGCTCAGCCTGCGTCGTCGTGACCCGTTCGCCCGGCGTCCGCGGCCGCGAGCGGCTGGACCGGCGCTTCCCCCCCGCCGCCGTCACGCGGCCTCCCGCTGGCCTGCGTCCTCCTCCGGATCCTCCGGCTCATCCCCGGCCGCCGCCACCCGCTGCCGCGCATCCGAGTCGAGTGTCAGGCCCAGCTCGTCCAGGAGCGCCATATCCGCGGCGAGCTCGGTCAGGTGCTCGCGCGGGTCGCGGCCGCGCTCCCGGATCGTCTGGGAGAGCGTCTTCGTCCCGGCGCGGATCTCGTCCTTGTCGGCCCGCGCCTCCTTCGTCGGGTCGACCATCTCGCGGCGGGGCGGGACATGGCGGACCTCGACACCCTCGACATTGGCGCCAGTCATCGCTGCCGCCTCGAGGAACCAGCGCTCCAGGGGCGAGCAGAACTGAGGGAGGAAGATCAGTGACCGCCAGCGGTCGATATTCCGCTGGAACTCGAGGTGCCCCATCCGCCCAGACGAAAAGTTCACCCCCTTCAGATCCCCCGTCATCGCCTCGTACGAGATCCCCATCCCCGCCGCCGCGGCGCGCAGCGTCTCCCGGGTATACTCGCTGTAGCCCTCCACCGACGGCGGATTCCCGAAACTCACCTCCGTGCCGGGCGGTAGCCGCTCGATCATCCCCGGCTCGAGTGAGTCGATCAGATCCTCCTCGCCGTCCAGGCCGAGCGGCGCCAGACCCCCGTCGAATGATTCCGTGACGAACGCCACGAAGCACGCCGCCATCTTCTGCCGCACCAGCTGCGCGTCCTGGTAGTCCGCGAAGTCCGCGAGCGTCAGCATCACCGTCGACAGCCACGGGATCCCCCGCACCTGGCCGGGCCGGTCGAGCCGGTACAGGTGGGCGACGTCGCGCGCCGGTACGGCGTCGGAGATCGCGTGGAACCGTGGCGCGCCCGGATGCTCGCGGTACAGCCAGTACTGGCGGCGCCGTCCGTTCGCGTCATACTCGACGCCCTGGATGATCCGCCCGCCATTCGGGGCCGGGCCGTCCTTCGTGTCGTCCAGGTATTCCGGCTCCAAGAGCTGGTATTGCACGGGCACCGCGAGCCCGTCGCTCGCCCTGCGCCACCGGCGACGGACGAGTACTTCGCCGCCCTCGACCATCGCGGCGAACGCCGCCGACTGGAGGCCCGCGTAGGTGAGCCGCCCGTCCGCGTCACAGTCCGTCGTGAGGAGGTGCCGCTTGGCGAGCGCGCCGATATCCTCCGCGACGTCGTCGCCCCGCATGAACTGCGGCGTGATCCCCTTGCCGATCGTGTTGCTGACGATCGCCTCGACGGCCCGGCGTGCGTGCGCGTTGTTCCGCACCAGGTCGCGGGCACCGGAGCGGAGCCGGGGCAGCGACCGCGCGCTCACCGTGTTGGCGTCGGCGATGGAGCGGCGGATGCTCGCGCCCCGCCGCCCGACGGTCGCGCCATCGAAATACGCGCGGACCGCGTCGAGCCGGGCCCGGGCCAGCGCGCGCCGGGCTCCCCACTGCGGAGACAGCCAGGTGATCGCGCGCTCCAGTGCGCTCAGCTGATCGCTCATGGCCGGACCCCCTTGGTGAAGCGCGTCAGGAGCCGCTGCCGTCCGGCCGTCTGGCCGAGCTGCTGCGCGATGAAATGCCGCCGGCTCACCAGCTCGTCGAACGTCGAGAAATGCACCCGCCGGCCGTCGGCGAACTCCACCTCCTGGACGCCCTGGGCAATCGCCCGGTCGATCCGCGCGAGGTCGTCCGCCGTGAAATTCGTGCTCATTTCAGCCATCCCCGCTGTCGCATCGATTGAGAGTTGCCGCGTCTCGAGCGGCCGGATCTGGGTGTTCCCCCGCTGGCCGCGCCCCCGCGAGGCTCCGGGGGTGGCGGTGGTTTCGGCGGCGCGGGCGCCGCGGGCCCCGCTTCGGGTGACCGGAGCCGCGAGAGTCCGACCTGCTCAGCGGCCGCCCGGGCGTAGACCCGGCAGTCCAGCGCCTCGTTCCGGTGCCGGTTCTTCCGCCATTCCCGCGTCGTGAACTTCGTTCTCTTGTTCACCTCGGTGATCAGGTCCTCGGCCACCAGCTGCTTGATCACCTCGTCGCTCACCATCGGCAGGTGGATCCACCCGGCCGGGTACGGCTCCCCGTCCAGCGGCGTCGGCAGGCGGAGGAACCCGTACGTCTCCTGCTTGACCAGCGCTCCGCCCACCGTCCAGAGCAGCAGGCCGAACCGCTTGCCCCGGTGCGTCACCTCGGATTTCGTCGGTGAGCCGAGGATCGTCGTCCAGTTTTTGTGGTGGTCCCCCTTCACCAGCATCACCCGCCGATCCCCCGTCTTCCGGGCCCAGCTCGCCACCTGGTCCTGGGCGAACCCCGTATCGATCGCGAACGCGGCGATGGGCAGATCCCGCCCGCCGTCCGCCTGATACGTCGCGTGGAGTAGCTCCGTCGCCGGCTCCCACATCTTCGCGTCGTACGGGTCGCCCTCGATCACCACGTGGTCGATCAGCCAGCTCTCCTTCCGGTGCCCCCACCCCCAGACGTACGCCTCGACGCGGTCCTTCTGCACGTCGGCGCCGACGGTCAGGAACAGGACGCCCGGCGGGCAGGTCCCGAGCGGGAACGACTCCCGCCGGTCGTACAGCTTCTGCCAGGGCGGCGCGTCGCCCCGCTCGACGAACGTCTCGCCGAGGCGGGTATTGACCCAGACCCGGAACCGCTGCGTGTCGTCCTTCGCGATGTAGAACTCCCGGACGATCTCGGCCCAGGCGAACCAGGGCGAGTACAGCGCGCTCAGGTGGTATCCGCGGATCGCCGACTCCGCCCGCGGCTCCCACCGGCCACGCTCGAGCATCCGGGGCTTGTGCCTCTCCGAGATCAGCGCGGCGCAGTGCTCGCAGAGGTAGTGCGCCGTCTCCGGCCGGCCCGCCTCCCATTTCAGCCCGGAGGGGCTGCCTTGGTCACCCCAGACCAGTTGCTGCTCATGCCCGCAGTGTGGGCAGGGGACCAGGTAGACCCGCTGGTCAGACTGTTCATAGCCGCGCTCGATCCGGCTGGCGCCCTTCACCGTCGGCGTCGAGATCGCGCCGATCTTCCGGTTCCAGTAGGTGCTGGTGCGCTTCTCTCCCAGGTCGATCGGGTCACCCTCGTTCCCGGCGCTGGCCGGGTAGCCGTCCACCTCGTCGAAGAGCACGATTCGCCGCGGCCGCGAGCGCAGCTTGACCGGCGTGTTCGCGCCGACGATCCCGAGATGCCCGCCCGGGAACTCCTTCGCCTCGATCGTGTTGCCGCCGTCACGCGACCGGGGCGGGCGGACCTTCGCCGCCAGCACGGGCGATTCGGAGATCAGCGGCGCGACCCGTTCCTTCGAGAACTTCGCCGCCTCGCCGTCGCTCGCCTGGACCACCAGGATCGGGGCCGGGTCCTGGTCGATGAAGAACCCGACGACGTTGAGCAGGAATTCGCTGCCGCCGATCTGTGCGGCCTTCATGAACACGACCCGTTCGATCAAGGGGTCGGAAAAGCAGTCCATGATCTCGCGGAGGTACGGCGTCCGCGCGGTCCGCCAGCGGCCCTTTTCCGCGGCCGTCGCCGGCAGGTACCGGTGCAGGTCCGCCCACTCCGACACCGTCAGGTCCGGCGGCGGCTTCAGCCGCTCGCGCATCATCGTCGCCGCGTGCCGCCGCGCGCGCCTCATCGCCTCGTCCATCTGGGGCGGCTCAAGCAGCGTCTCCATCCAGCGCCCTCCGAATCCGCGACTCCGTGGCCGGACCGATTCCCGGGATCGCGCGCAGCTCCTCCACCTCGAGGAGGTCCGTCATCGTCTCCAGTCCCGCCGCCCGCAACGCCCGCACCCCCGGGAAATCGTCCGGGATCGGCGTGTCGTCGGCCTCGATCTCGGCGGCGGCCGCGCCGGAGAACGCCTCGAGGAGCTCGGCGCCGATCCGCTTGAGCGCCGCTTCGCCCTGCCGCGGCGAATCGAGCCCGACGATCTGCGCTCCCCACCGGCCCGGCATGTTCAGGATCCCCGACCGGAGTACGTCGAGCATCCGCTCCCCGTAGACCGACTCGACGACCTCGACGGGGATTAGCTGCCCCTCCTCCTTCGCCACCTGGATCTCAGCCAGCCGGGCACGCGCCGCCTCATGCCGGGCCCGCGCCCGCTCGAAATCTCCGAAGTCGAACTCGGCGCGGGCGGCCTCTTCCTTCCGCCGGATGTACCAGTCGAGCGCGCCGGGTACCGGGTAGTACTTCCGGGCGCCATCCGCCCGGTGCGGCATGCCCTCCAGCTCGAGGTTTCGGATCTGCCGGGTGGTGAGCCCGATCGTTCGGGCCAGCTCGACTTGCGAGACCTCATGGGTCATGCGGGGCGGAAACGGAAACGGCCCCGGCGCCCCCAGTCCCTGGCGATATCTCGCGGCCCCGGACCCGCATTGTCAGGGCGGCGGGGAAGGACCCGTGACCGTCCTCTGGAGAGGACAGGGCCGGCGCGATGTCCTCTGTGGGGGACAACGGCGACCCGAGGAGGTCGCGGGTTCGCCCGCTCATCGACCGCACGTGGGTGAGGTCGCCCCTCGCATGGGCATCCAACCAGGAGGGCCAGTAGACATCGACGTAGGGCCACGCGGCGCCCGCCTCGTGCTCCGTGCTCGAGGCGAAGTGAGGGGTGCGCGTCATGGGGATGCCGCAGAGGATGGCTTCGGTCACACCCAGCGCGCGCGCCACGTAGCACGCGAACAGCCCCGTCGGTGGCGAGATCGCCGCGAGGTCGAGTTGCTGATCCACATGCTCCCAACCGCGAATCGTATGATCAGGCCCGGGTCTGTGCGCCCAGATTCGCCCGACTTTGGGAAGGCCGTTCGCCGCACGACGTTCGATCCATCCCCCCAGCTTCTCGGGATGGAGCGTTGCCCAATGGTCGACTCGGAACGAGTGATCGATGATCGTCCAGTCGCTACGTCTCCGAGGCCAGTGACAGGCGACGTCGTTCGCCGCGATGATGATCCCTTCCCAAGGGCGGCCACCCCAGCAGTCTTCGAGCGCGTCGACGTCATCCCAGACGCATTCCGCCCCACCGAGAATAAG
The DNA here is from genome assembly GCA_023228765.1 of Dehalococcoidia bacterium. GTDB lineage: Bacteria > Chloroflexota > Dehalococcoidia > UBA2979 > UBA2979 > W-Chloroflexi-9. Next base: position 1,270 of record JALOAM010000007.1, on the reverse strand, counting down.
CGCTCTCATCGGCCAACCACTTCGCGCAGCGCGGCCGTGAATTGCCGATCGAAGTGCGTGACCGATTTGCTGCACGCGTGCCTGGCATCTCCGCAATAGCACGGGCGGTCGGGCAGAATCCACCTCACGGGGGCACTCACCCGCGGGTCCTGCACAGCTGCCGGGCCATCCCATAGCAGCCGACCACCGCCCAGCACGATCAATGGTGTCTGGTATGCCATGGCCATCGGCACCGCGAAGCCCACGGGAGAGACGACGACCGCGGCGGCCGCGACGAGGGCGCATATCTGCTCGAGCGCGAGTTCGCCATGAACGAGGAACTGGTCAGCGTTCGGCCGGAGCCCGTCGATCCATTCCTCATCCTTGAGAAGATCAGCGATCAGGACCGTGTAGAACCCGCGCCGACGTAGTAGCGCGGTAGCTCTGGCCACGAGCGCCACGTGAGGGTTTCGGGCGGGGACGAAGAACTCTGATCGCAACGTCGCGGGCCGGATCACGGCGAGCTTTCGCGCGGTGCGCCAGGGATCGGGCGGGAACGGGGGTAGGTCGAGTACGAATGGGTCGGCTCGAAACCCCACGCAATCCTCGAACTGCGAAATCATGGATCGATCGCCGACCGGGCCATAGGCGAGTCTGTACTCGGGGGTGCCCGGTGGCGGATACGCCCAATCCCACTCTCGATCGAGGTTCTTCGCCTGCGTGCGGCGTTGTTGCCCAGAGGGCGAGCATTTCACGGCGAGATCGGCATACAACTGAGGCCACGGCGTGCTTAGATAGACCTGGTCATACCGGCTCAGCGCCGCTCGCACGATGGGCCGTTGATTGATCGAATCACCAATGCCGGACATCCCCCTCAAGTAGATCGCGTTCATCGTTCCAGGCGCGAGACGTAGAACGCCAATTCGCGCTCGAGTCGTTCCGGGAGCACGCGCTTGACGGTATCGGCGCGAGACCGCGCGATGTCCGTCTCGGCGGCCGTCTCGGCGACTCCGGGGCCGACCACACCGACCACGGGGATGCGGCGGACGCGCGCCGTGCGGCGGAGTTCCTTGGCCCGCTCGTGGCTCTGATTGCGCCCCAGCGCTCGGCGCACCCCGACGAACTTCCCACGACCCAAATCGACGATGAACGTCTGCCCGAACGTCTTCCGCTGTCGCCACGGAGAGGCGGCAACCCCCTTCTTCGTCTGTCGCGGGTTGAACCGGATGAGGTTCATCGGGCGGCCGCGGAAGGTTACATCGGCGCCCGCATCGATCTTTTGGGGGGTGGC
>JALOAM010000157.1 GCA_023228765.1 Dehalococcoidia bacterium | reverse complement strand
ACGCGGCCGCCACGACGACCTCCTCGTCGCGGACAGCCTCTACGCCGCCCTCTACCGCGAGCAGTTCGCGGACACCGCCGAGGAGGACGAGGCGCTGGGCGCGTTCGCGCCGGGACTCGCGACGGAGTAGGCCAGCTCCGCCGCACCCCCGAGCCTCCGTCCGCCCTCCGTCGCTGCGTTCACGCCCTCCCTCCCTCGGCCGTCTCCTCCGCCCCCTCTCCCTCCCACTCTGACCCCCTCTCCCGGCTCGGCGGGAGAGGGTGGGGGTGAGGGCAAACAACAGTGTTCGATCCTCCAGGAGTGGCTACTCGGCGAACCAACGACGCTATGTCCGTCTCCCCGCACGTGTCTCGACGCCTCCACCGTCCCTCGGAGCAGACCCTCACTCCGACCCCCTCTCCCGCTTCGCGGGCGAGGGGGTCGGAGTCGGGGACGAACGAAGAGGCGGGCCATACGGCCCGCCTCGCGGCTCCCCTGGGACGCGCCGCCTGGAGGACGGTCAGATGTGGTCGGTGTCGCCCAGCATCAGGTGGATGCGAGCGTGCGGATCGTCGATGAAGCCGAAGTCGCGGGGGTTGCTGCGCTCCTTGAAGCCGAGGATGACGATCCGGCGCACCGGGAGGAACCCGCTGTGCAGCAACAGGCGGTGGTACGGGTGGTGCTCCATCATCCACGACCGCATGGCCGGCGACCCGGCCATGCGCGCGCGTTCGAGGGCGTCCTGGATGAGGCCGTGGGCGACGTCCTCGCGGTCCGGCAGGACGAGGAGGTCCGCGAGCTCCGCGCTCCTGGCGGTGGCGCGGAACACGGCGTAGCCCACGATCTCGTCGCCGACCTCGGCGAGGCGGATCGTGAAGGGGCCGGCGCGGCGATCCGTGTAGCGCCAGTTGAGCCAGCGCTGTGTGCGCTCCTGGATGAGGGCGAAGGGGCGGGCGGCACGTTCGAAGAACGGCTCGATCCGAGCGTCGAACTGCGAGACGGTGCGGACCGTCCAGTCTCGATGGCCGTGCTCCAGCGGTGGGTAGCGCCACCGCTGGCGGAGGAGGCGTGCGCGCCAGGCGAGCTGCCGCGCGAACGCGGGCTTCGGAACCCGCCGCCGCCCTTCGAGAGCGATCCGCGTACGGCTGCCGCTCGACCGGGCCGCCCTCGACGAGCGTGCGTACTTCCCGAGGTCGAGCGGACGCACGAGGTTGTCGAGGGGGTTCGCAACGGGACGGGTGCCGCGCGCGATACGAGCGTGCAGCGTCGCTGGATGCGAGCCGAAGCTGAGACTGAAGTCGGAGCGGTCCTCGTACCGGTCGAGGAGGTCACGACGCTTTCCGTAGAGGCCGGAGCCCTGGAACTCGGGGTGGAGGGCGGCCTCGACGCCATCGCGTCCCAGCCGGCGGTCACCTCGGACGATCCAGCGGCGGTCCATCCGCACGCCGAACCCCACGATGCGCGCGCCGTGCTCCACGAAGTAGGCGCGCGCGCCGTACGGGAACTCACACACCTTCCACCGCAGGTGGTCGGCCTCCGACACCGGGAGGGCGAACCAGCCGGGACCGCCGTTGAACGCCTCCCGCAGCAGATCCAGGGTGGCGGCGATCTCCCGGTCCGAGAGATCCTCCGCACGGATCATGCGCATCGTGACGTCGAAGCCCTCGAGGGGCACGCGTTCGCCCAGCGCCGGTGAGGAGGGCTCACCGAGGCCGGGGTAGCGGCGGAAGTCCACCGTGGTGGGTGTGTTGCCGGCCATCTGCGCTCCCATCGGGCCGGACCCGCGCTCGGCGCCCAGTGTCGTCAAGATGGCACAAGTGGGTGGTTAATCTCGGGTAGAGCGTGAGTCCGGCACTGGAGCGCGTCGCGGGAGATATGGGCAGCCGTCAGGCGAGGGGCAGCACCTAGCGAGTCGGCGTCACCCGGTGCGAATGCGCGCGCAGGTACTCGTCCAGCCAGTACCGCGTCGTGAGCCAAGTGTGGCCGATCTTGCGTGCGTGGAGGCGGTTCCGCTTCGCCTGCTGCGTCAGCGTGTGCGGCGCGAGGCCTGCGAGTTCCGCCGCCTCCGCCAGCGAGATCACCTGGTCGAGCGGATCATCCTCCAGCGGGGCGCCGTCGAGGGGCGCGGGAGCGGGGGGCTCACTGGAGGGACGCGGGCGACGATCCGTCATACAGCGGCAGCACTCCCGGTTCGCTTCGATCGTCCCACTCCAGTCCGAGGTGATGCAACGCGCGGAGCACCATCGCCCGGCCCAGCTCGTACTCCGCGAGGACGGTGTCGTCGACGCGGCCGTCCTCCAGGTACCGCCACTCCGCGGCGCTGTGCGTGCGCGCCACGATCGGCAGGCCGGGCTGCAGCTCGCGCCCGACCTCAGCCATCCGGCGCACCGCGAACGGGTCCGGGACCGCCAGGATCAGGAGGCGCGCGTCCGCCAGTGAGAGCTGGTTCTGCACGGAGGTCTCCACGGCGTCGCCCTGCACCACCGGGATGCCTCGCGCGCGCAGTGGCTCCAGACGCCCTCGGTCTCGCTCCACCACGATGTACGGAGTGCCCGCCCGGTCGAGCACCTCCGCGATCAGCCCGCCGACGCGCCCGTAGCCACACAGGACCACGTGCCCCTGCATCGGCGGTGGGTACGCCTCCTCGGGCGGACTCCGCTCCCCGCTGTCCTCGGGCTCGCCTCGACGCCGGCGGAGGAACGCCTCGGCGACGGGGATGAGGTGGAACACCATGGGGTTCAGGGTGATCGAGACGATCGCGGCCGCGAGGATCAGGCTGTAGCCCTCGTCCGGGAGCAGGTCCAGGCCACGCCCCATCTCCGCGAGGATGAACGAGAACTCCCCGATCTGCGCGAGGCCCGCGCCCACCACCAGGCCCGTGCGGGCGGGATGCCCGAGGGCGCCGACCAGCGCGAAGGCGGCCAGCGGCTTCCCGATCATGACGATCGCGACCACCAGGACCAGCTCGATCGGCTCCTCGATCAGGATCGCCGGGTCGAACAGCATGCCCACCGAGATGAAGAACAGCACGGAGAACGCGTTCCGCATCGGCAGGTTTTCCTCGGCGGCGCGATGGCTGAGGTCAGAGTCGCCCATCACGAGGCCGGCGAGGAACGCGCCGAGGGCCATGGAGACGCCGAAGAACTGCGCCGAGCCGAAGGCGATGCCGAACGCGATCGCCAGCACGGCCAGCGTGAACAGCTCGCGCGATCCCGTACGCGACACCTGCACGAGGAGCAGCGGCACCAGCTTCGCGCCGATCCAGAGGACCCCGACGACCAGCACAACCACCTTGGTCATGGTGACCACGAGTGACATCGCGATGTCCTGGTCGCCGGAGCTGTCGTGCGCCAGCATCGGCAGGAAGACCAGCGCCAGGACGGTGAACAGGTCCTCCACGATCAGCCAGCCAACTGCGACCTTCCCGTGCGCGGTGTCCAGCAGGTCCGCATCGATCAGCGCACGGAGCAGCACCACGGTGCTGGCCACCGAGAGTGCGAACCCGACGACGATGCCGGAACGCACGTCCCAGCCCCACAACTGAGTGATCCCGACGGCAAGCAGCGTAGCGACCGTGCTCTGCACCACCGCGCCGGGGATGGCGACCTTGCGCACGTCCATCAGGTCACGGAGCGAGAAGTGGATCCCGACGCCGAACATCAGGAGGATGACGCCGATCTCGGCCAGCTGCGGCGCCAGCTCCGCGTCCGCCTCCACCCCCGGCGTGAAGGGCCCCACGAGGATCCCGGTGATGAGATAGCCAACAATCGCCGGGAGCCGGAGCCGCATTGCGATAAACCCCATGACGAACGCCAGGGGCAACGCAACGCTGAGGATCAAGATGAGGTCGGTATCGTGCGGAATCGCCGCCCCTCTCGCGCGTCCGGAACCGAAGCCGATGCCGGCCACGATTTGGCGTCTCGCGGCCGAGGCAGATGGTGAGCCCGGAGAGGATCGAACTCTCGACCGATGGATTAAAAGTCCACTGCTCTACCGCTGAGCTACGGGCCCACCCCAGTATTTCAGGTTCAGGGGACGCCGCGCTACGTCAGAAGTTGGATCACGCGATGCTTCTTCGCCGATCTCATGCCGGAGCCGGCGCGAGCACCTCGGACGGCGTCGCCGCGACGTGGGGCTCGATCGGCGGCAGGCCGAGGGCGCGACGGCCGGTGAGGAGGCGCTGCTCCTTCGCCGGGAACGGGTGGTAGTCGCCAGCGCGCACGTCGCGGAGCAACCGCTCGAGGCCCGCGCTCCGGTAGAAGCCCACGCCGCCCACCGCCTCGACGGCGCGCTCCACGACGAGTCGCGCCGACTCCACCGTCTGTGTCTTCAGCACCAGAGCCTCGTCCGAGAGGTCGATCGAGGGCGTGAAGTCCAGGTCGTTGGTCAGCGCGACCATGCGATCGTGGCACGCGCGCGCCACGACGAGGGCGCTCTGCATTTCGCCCACCGACCACTGTACCGTCGTGCTCGTCCGGCCTCGCGACGCGCAGAGCTCGCGTGCGACCTCGGCGGCACGTTCGGCGATGCCGACGTAGACACCCGCGATCAGCGGCAACGCGACCGCCAGGACCACGTGCCACGGGCCCCACTCCTCGCTCGGCCGGCGGAGGGTGATCGCGCCCTCTGGCACGAACACCTCGTCGAACACGATGGTGCGAGAGCCGGTCGCGCGCATGCCATGCGTGTACCAGTCGTCGGCCAGGCTCACACCCGCCGTCGCGAAGGGGACGGCGAAGTGCAACACCTGCCAGCCCACCTCCGAGTCGAGGTACGGAGCGCTCGTCACGGCGATGTCGCCCGCCGGGCTGCCGGAGGCGAACGCCTTCCGCGCACTCACCACGTAGCCGCCGTCCACGCGCCGGACCTCGCCGTTGGAGTCGAGCCAGTCGCGTGCGCCCGTGCTGACGAGGACCACCTGGTCGTTCGCGACGCGCGAGAGGACGGGCGCGGGCTTGCCCTGCAGGTGGTTGAACACCTGCGCCGCGATCAGATGCTGGTGCATCGAAAGCGCGAGCGCGGCGGACGGGTCGTACCAGGCGAGACGCCGGAGGGCGGCCGCCACCGTCGAGTGCGTTGCCCCGCCTCCGCCGAGCGACTCCGGGATCATCGCGCTGAGCAGTCCGCGGTCACGGAACGTCGTGTAGTGGTCGGCGATGAACGTGTCGTCCCGGTCGCGTTCCTCGACGCCCTCGGCGAAGCCCGGGCCGATCTCCTCGATCACCTGCATCCAGCGCGTACGGTCAGTTGGCTGGTCCATCTTGGTCACTCCTTGCACCGCCCCGAGCGGTAGAATGCGCCACCTCGCGGGCCGACGTTTGACCGCGATCGCGGGGTCTTTGACCGAGCGTCCGAGATGAACACCGACACTCTCTCTGACGTCCTGAGCGCTGTCCGCCTGTCCGGCGGGATGTTCTTCCGCGTGCAGGTGCGCGAGCCGTATGCCGTCGGCGCCTCGGGCGTCGCGGAGGTGCTCGAGGCACACGCTCCCGACGCGACCCACGTGATGCCCTTTCACCTGGTGACGCGCGGCCGCATGTGGTTCGACATCGAGGGTGCAGACTCGGTCTGCCTCGACGAGGGCGACATCGTCGTGCTCCCGCACGGCGCACCACACTCCGTGACGGACACCCCGGGGCGCCCGGCGATCCCGGTCGGCGAGCTCGGCCATGCGATCGAGGGCACCCCACCGACGCTGCGCTGGGGCGGAAACGGCGCAGAGGCCGGCGCCGTCTGCGGCTTCTTCCGCTCCGAGGGTCGCGTCTTCAACCCGCTGATCGAGTCCCTGCCGGAGGTCCTCGTGATCCGCCGGCGCGCGGACCGTGCTGCGTGGGTGGCGGCCACCCTCGAGCGGACGTTCAACGAGACGCTGGAGACCCGCCCCGGCAGTTCTGCCCTCGTCGAGCGGCTCACGGAGCTGCTGTTCATCGAGGTCGTGCAACGCTACGTCGAGGAGCAGGATGCCCGAGGCTGGCTCGGGGCGCTGAACGACCCCGTCGTCGGCAAAAGCCTCGCCCTGCTCCATGCGGAGCCCGCGCGCCACTGGTCCCTCGACGACCTCGCGAGCGCCGTCGGGGCGTCGAAGTCGATGCTCAGCCAGCGCTTCACGGACGCCCTTGCCCGGTCGCCGATGCGCTACCTCGCCGCGTGGCGGATGGAGGTCGCATCGCACCTCCTCCTGAACTCGCGTGACTCGATCGCGACGATCGCCTCCGCGGTGGGGTACGAGTCAGAGGCCGCGTTCAACCGTGCGTTCCGGCGGCACGTCGGGGAACCCCCGGCGGCATGGCGTCGCAGGGCGCTGGCGCTGAATGCCCCACTCGATCCACCCGGGGGCTGACGGGCCGGGCGGATCGGCCACCTCCCGCTTCCTGCGACGTCCTCTCGAGCTGTCGAGGAGGCCAGGCTTGCTCCTGCAACATGCGATCGCACATCTGCGATCAGCGCTTTCTGACATGCGATCACCACTCGATGAACGCGTCAGCGTGCCACCCTCGCGAGCCGCAACGTCAATTTGCGCATTGAAATACAAATGAAACCGTCTTCTCCCGCGTGCGCGGGTATGCTCGGCGCACGCGGAAGCGAGCGGCCTTGGTTACTTCGAGCGTTGCATTTGGCGCCTTGCAGTCACTTCACGGCCTCGCTGGGGCGGTGGGATCCGCCGACTCCATCGACGAGATCTTTGACGCATCCTTGCAATGCCTCGCCGAAGGCCTCCGCGTCGAGCGCTCCTCCATCCTTCTGCTGGACTCCACCGGTGTGATGCGCTTCCGCGCGTGGGCCGGACTCTCCGACGAGTACCGCGCCGCCGTGGAGGGCCATTCGCCGTGGCCGGCGGACGCCGAGGCACCGCAGCCCGTCCTCGTACCGGACGTGTGCGCCGACGCTGAGCTCGTATCGCTCCTCCCCGTCCTCGACCGCGAGGGCGTCCGTGCGTGCGCCTTCATCCCCCTGACCCTCCGCGGGCGGCTGGTGGGGAAGTTCATGCTCTACTACGCGGAGCCGCACTCGTTC
>JALOAM010000156.1 GCA_023228765.1 Dehalococcoidia bacterium | reverse complement strand
CGGCGTCCGCGCGCTTCTCGAGGTCGGACTTCGGTGTGTCGGGCGTGGTGGTGGGGGCGCGGGTGCGGCCCTCCGGCGGGATCGACGGGTCGAGGAAGTAGGGCGCCCAGTCCAGCGTGAAGTCGTACTTCCGCCAGAGCCGGTCGATGACCTCCAGCCCGACGTAGCACCACGGACAGATGAAGTCCGAGACGACGGTGATCTTCAGCTTCGTGGTGGGGTCGGCGGCGTCCTGGATCGTGGTCATGCGCGGAGTGTACGCCCCCGATCAGGGGTCAGAGCACCGGCGGGGCAGGCGCGTCTTGCATCACACCTATAATCGCCCGGCTTACCCGACCGAGCGGTCAGAGGCAGCGACGGAGCGAAACAGAGCGAAGGAGCCTCCCATGGCCGACCCCGAATTCGAGAACCTGCTGATCGACCGCGTGGGGACTGACGACCGGATCGCGCGGATCACCCTGAACCGCCCGGAGAAGATGAACGCCCTCTCGCAGGAGCTGCTCTTCGACTTCCGCAGCGCGCTCGAGTACCTGGAGGCGGACCACACCGCGCGCGTGATCATCGTGCGTGGCTCCGGGCGCACCTTCAGCGCCGGCTACGACCTCACCCCGCCGCAGCGCACCGGCGAGGACGCGGTGGTGCGCCAGTTCCGGCAGAGCGACGAGCAGGGGCGCCGGCTGTGGCAGGGCGTCCGCGGTGGGATGCAGCGGATCACGAACATCCACATGTACTTCTGGAACCTGCAGAAGGTCACCATCGCGCAGGTGCACGGCTACGCCATTGCCGGCGGCTGTGAGCTCTCGATGATGGCGGACCTCGTGGTGGCGGCGGACGACGCCCGCTTCGGGCACCCCGGCCTCCGCTTCGCGGGTACGCGGACCTCGATGATCCTGCCGCTGCTGATCCCGATGCGGAAGGCGAAGGAGTTGTTCTACACGGGCGACAACATCACCGGCGTGCAGGCGGCCGAGATGGGGCTCATCAACCGCGCCGTCCCTATCGACCAGCTCGAGGACGAGACGATCGCCCTCGCGGACCGCATCGCGATCCTCCCGGCGGACCACCTCGCGATGCTGAAGGTCCACATGAACCGGTTCCACGAGAACATGGGCATCTACAGCAGCGTCCACTCCAGCACGGACCTGGACGCCGCGGGGACGTTCACCTCGCAGTCCTACCAGTGGCGCGACAAGATGAGCGAGGGCGGCCTGAAGGAGGCGCTGGCCTGGCGGGACGGCCCGTACCAGGACTACCGCTCCGCTGCCAACCGGTAGAGGGGTTACCGACGCTCGGCGTGGGCCGCCGAGGGCGTCCGAACGGCGGGCGCCCTCGGGCAGTGCGGCGGGCTAGCGGCGGCGGGACATCGAGTCCATGGCGCGGCGGGCGCGCTCCTGGTCGGCGCGTTGCTGGGCTGTCGGCTCGTGATGTCGGTCGCCGCCGAACAGTCCGCGGATCCTGTCGATGAGGTTCATCAATGATCCCTCCTGGTACGAGTAGTGGGAGGCCTCTACCTCACCGTAGACCTCCTGGCGAGGCCGTGGGCCAGCTGAATCCGGCATTCCTTTCGTGCTTCTCGTCACGAGATCCGAGGTGTCCGCGAGGTCCCGCCGCCCGCCGGCGTGTTCGTCCGATGGGCTCAGACTTACGGATCGTGCGCGCCGTGCGTGTTATCGTCCGGCCGTGACTACGGAGCCGGCTCTCTCCCTCGTCGCTGCGCCTGCAGAGGTTGCGGCGATTGCGGACGCTATCCGCGCCGCCGGTGCGTTTGCCCTTGACCTGGAGTTCATGACGGAGAGCCGCTACGTCGCGGAGCTCTCGCTGGTGCAGGTGAGCTGGGGCGACGCCCAGGCGCCCGAGGTCCGCGCGATCGATCCGCTGCGCGTGGACACGCGTGCGATCGCCGACCTGGTCGGGGACTCTTCCGTTGAGACGGTCATCCATTCCGCGCAGGCGGACCTCGCGCTCATCGGCGCGGTGTTCGGGGTGCGCGGGCGTGGGATCGTGGACACGCAGATCGCCGCGGCGTTCCTCGGCCTGGGCGACCAGATCGGCTATGCGCCGCTCGTGGAGCGGATGTGCGGCGCCTACATCGACAAGGGCTCGCAGTTCACCGAGTGGTCCCGCCGTCCGCTGACGGACGAGCAGATCCGCTACGCCCTGGACGACGTGCGCTACCTCCCCAGCGCGTGGCAGCAGCTGCGCGCCGGACTGCAGGAGGAAGGCCGTCTCGACTGGGTGATGGAGGAGTGCGATGACCTCGCGGAGACGTGGGCGGAGCGCACCCCGCCCGAGGAGATGTACCGCCGCATCCGTGGCTGGAACGCCCTCCGCCGCAAGAGCCAGGGTGCCCTGCGCGCCCTCGCCGCGTGGCGGGAGGAGGAGGCGCTCCGCGTCAACCGCCCGCCCTCCTGGCTGCTGAACGACCGCACGATGCTGGAGGTGGCCCGCAGGCCCCCGCGCGACCTCGCGGAGCTCCGCGCCGTCCGCGGCCTGGGCGAGGGCACGGCCCAGCGCTATGGTCAGACCCTGCTGGAGGCCGTCGAGCGCGGCATGGAGGATCCCCCGCCGCAGGAGGAGACACCGCCTCGTGTCCCGAACCTGGGGCAGTCCTGGCCGGCGATCCTCAGCGGGATCGTGCAGGCCCGCTGTCGCGAGGCCTCGATCGCCCCGCGCTTCGTCGCCACGCGTCGCGAGATCGACGACCTGATCGCATGGTGGCTCGTGGGTGACCGCTCGAAGGAGCCCGGCCTGCCGCTGCTGGGCGGGTGGCGTCGTGAGCTGGTCGGAGCGGACCTCCTGGACTGGTTACAGGGCAAGACGGCCGTCATCGTCGACCCTGACTCGGAGGCCGGACTCACCATCCGCGGTTGAGGCCGCCGCGCCCGCGTCCCCCGCACATCTTCCTCACCTCGTCTGCAGGCTTGCGTCCTCGGCGATACTGTCGGCGTCCTCGGAGGTTCGGGGTGACCACCGAGGTGACCTGGAGGGGGCGAGGATGGCGCGCGCCGCTGACGCAGCCATCGACTGGGTGGCTGTGCGCCGCGAGGCGCAGGCGATCCTGACCGACTATCTGCGTATCGACACGTCCAACCCGCCCGGCAACGAGGCCGCCGGCGCGCGCTTCCTCGGGCGCCTGCTCGAGGCCGAGGGCATCCCGACGCGCTACTTCGAGACGGCGCCGGGCCGCGAGATCCTCTACGCGCGCATCCCGGGCGACGGGTCGCGGGGCGCCTTCATGCTGTGCAACCACATCGACGTGGTCCCGGTGGAGCGCGCGTACTGGACGAAGCCGGCGTTCGAGGGCATCGAGGAGGGCAACCGCATCTACGGCCGCGGCGCGGTGGACATGAAGGGCTTCGCGGTCATGCAGCTGCTCGCGGTGCTCCTCCTGCGCCGCCGCGGGATTCCTCTGAAGCGCGACCTCGTCTTCTGCGCCGTGCCGGACGAGGAGGCCCTGGGTACGTTCGGGATGCGCTGGCTCTGCGACCATCACCCGGAGCTGGTGGAGGACGTCGAGTTCGAGCTGAACGAGGGCGGCTCCGGCTCCACGGAGTTCCCCGGTAGCGACCGCGAGGTCTACGCCGTGGCAACCACGGAGAAGCAGGTCTGCTGGATGCGCCTGACGGCGGTCGGCATCCCCGGCCACGGCAGCGTGGCGCATGACCTCGCTGACAACTCCGCCGTGATCCTCTCGAAGGCGCTCCAGCGCCTGGCGGACTGGGAGCGTCCGCTAGTGGTGATCCCGGAGGTCGAGGCGTGGGTCTCGCGCCTCGCCGCGGAGGGCCTCCTCCCCTCGTTCGAGGACGGCGACGAGCTGGACGAGTTGATCGCGGCCTCGCCGGCCCTCCGCGCGATGTTCACGAACACGCTGAACGTGACGATGGTGGAGAGCGGCATCAAGGCGAATGTGATCCCCGCGAAGAGCAGCGCCGTCATCGACTGCCGGCTGCTGCCCGGCCAGTCTCGCGACGCCTGGCGCAGCGCCGTCATCGATCAGATCGCGGACGAGCGCGTGGTCGTCGAGTTCCACGAGGAAGTCGCGCACGAGGTGGAGCCCGCGCCGATCCCGTGGGACACGGAGCTCTACCGCGTGATCGAACAGGTGATCCTGGATGCGAACGAGGACGCCATCGTGGTGCCCTCGATGACCGTCGGCGGGACCGACAACCGCTTCCTGCGCGCCCGCGGCATCCCCGCCTACGGCTTCGCCCCCTGCGTCCTGAGCAAGGAGGAGCGCCAGGGCTTCCACGGCAACGACGAGTTCCTCACCGTGGAGAACCTCCAGGCTGGCTGCGAACTGACGTACGAGATCACCCGACGGATGTGTACCTAGCCCGCTCGGTCAGCCCTCGCGGGGTCGAGGGAGCGCATCAGCGTCGTGAGGAGTGCCAGGTACGGCGTCGCGACGCCGAGGGCGACCGCGCGGCGGAGCGGCTCCCCGAAGATGGCCTCCACCTCCAGCGGCCGTCCTTCCACGAAGTCGATCATCGTGCTCGGGCGGTAGACCGCCATCGCCTCCGTCGCCCGGAGCATCGCCTCGATGTCCGCATCCGCGTCGAGGCGTGCCGACTCGCCGTGGGCTGCGAGGTCGGCGTTGCCCGCCGCCACTACCTCGCGCATGACCGCCTCGGCGGCGGCATGAAGGTCGTGGTCGCCCATGATGCGGTCCGTGGTGATGCCGCCCGCGGTGACCGCGAGGCCGTTGAACGGCACGTTCCAGAGCAGCTTCCGCCACCGTGCGAGGAGCAATGAGGGCGCGCGAAGCACCTCGACGCGCGCGCCGTCCCACAGCGCCAGCGCCTCGTCGAGGGCGCTCGGATCGTCGAGGTGGTGGCCGAGGGTGACGGCACCGTAGTCGATGTGGTTCACCACGCCCGGTTCGCCTCGGTTGATGCAGGTGAAGGCGAGGCCGCCGAAGACTCGCTCGGCGCCGAACCACGCGCCGACGGTCTCCTCCAGCCCCAGGCCGTTCATCAGCAGCAGGATCCGCGTCCGCTCGCCGAGGAGCGGAGCGACGAGGGCGCGCGCATCCTTGACCGCCGTCGCCTTCAGCGCGCAGAGCACCCAGTCGACCGGCCCGACCTCCGCGCTCTCCCGGTGCACGAGCGGTGCGTCGAGGTGGAAGTCCCCGTCCTTCGAGCGGATCGAGAGTCCTCGGGCACGCACGGCCTCGAAGTCCCGTCGGAGGATGAAGTGGACCTCGTGGCCGGCCTGCGCGAGACGGGCGCCGTAGTAGCAGCCGACTGCTCCGGCGCCGACGACCGCGACTCGCGTCATCGGATGCGGATCGCGACCTTGCCCGTGGAGCGGCGGTCACGGAGGAGACGCATACCGTCAGCGAAGTCCTCGAACGGCGCGGTGGAGGAGACCAGCGGCTGCAGGCGACCGCTCGCTACCCACGCGAGCAGCTCGTGCATCGCGGCCTCGACGGCCTCGGGCGCATGTCGGCGCATCTGCGTGAGGCTGAAGCCGAGCGCAGATGCGTCCTTCACCAGCAGGTGGTTGGCCGGGATCTGCGGGACGCTCCCGCTGGCAAACCCGATCACGAGGATCCTCCCGCCCGGGTTGATGCAGCGCAGCGAGGCGGTGAAGGCGTCGCCTCCCACGGGGTCGTAGACCACGTCGGCGCCGCCCGTCAGGTCCAGCACACGCTGGCGGATGTCCTCCTCCGCGTAGTTGATCACGAAGTCCGCGCCGTGTTCGAGGGCGACGTGGAGCTTCTCCGCGGACGAGGCGCTGGCGATCACCGTCGCCCCCATCGCCTTGCCTACCTCGACGGCGGTGAGGCCGACGCCGCCCGAGGCGCCGTGCACGAGCAGCACCTCACCCGGTTCGAGGCGGGCGCGATGCCCGAGGGCGAGGTGGGAGGTGGTGTAGACGATCGGGAAGGTCGCGGCGGTCTCGAAGTCCATCGTCTCCGGGAGCGGGGTGACCTCGTGCGCCTGCGCGACGGCCTCCTGCGCGTAGCCGCCGTGGTCGAGCATCGCGAGCACGCGCTGGCCAATCTGCAGTCCGCTCACGCCGGCACCGAGGGCACTCACGGTGCCCGCGACCTCCGCTCCCGGCGAGAAGGGAAACGGCGGCTTGTGCTGGTACTCGCCCTTCACGATCAACAGGTCGGCGAAGTTCACTCCCGCCGCGTGCACCTCGATCAGGACTTCGCCCTCGCCGGGCACGGGGGAGGGGACGTCCTCGATCGCGAGCGATTCGAGGTCGGCCCACTCGTGGCAGACGACGGCGCGCACTACGGGTACTTCCCGCCGTCGCGGTCGCCGGGCCGGTATCCGGCGCTGCGATAGAACTCGATGATCTTGCGCTCCTCATCCTCGACGCGCTGAGCCGCCTCCGCGACCTGCGGGGCGATGTCGTGCGGGACGTGGATGACGCCGTGCTGGTCGCCGGCGAGGAGGTCGCCCGGGTGGACGGTGAGCCCTCCCACCGTGACCGGTCCGCCGACCTCGACGAGGTGGGTGTACGCGTGGGAGACGAGGACGGCCTTCGAGATCGCGTTGAATCCCATCCCACGCATCTCGTCCAGGTCGCGCACGCCTCCGTCCGTGATGATGCCGACACAGCCCATCGCCCGGTGGCGCGTCGCGTTGACCTCGCCCCAGTAGGAGCCGACGGCGGGCTGGTCCATCTCCTGCATGACCACCCATCGAGGTCCGGGCACCGAGAGGATGTGCTCCACCCAGGCGTCGCGGTCGACGGTCTCGGGATCCTCCGACGGCGGGATGCTGGCGCGGATCTTCGCGGTGACCGCGTAGCCCACGCCGACGCCGAGCTCCGGGAAGCGCCCAACAATATCAGATGACATAAAACCGGTGGCGCGCGAGCGGACGTTGAATGTCTCGATCGCGTTGGAGATGGCCGGCGTCGGCCACCGTGCGAGGGCTTCGAGCTCCTCGGCGGTGAGGGGCGTGGTCGGGCGGTGGTCTGGGCGGTGGTCTGGGCGGTGGTCTGGGCGATGGTCTGGGCGATGGTCTGGGCGGTGATCGGGGCTCATCGATGCTCCTGCCTCGGCACGTCCCGCGGACGCGCGGTGATCGTCCGGCATGCTACCGCACGTGGAGGTGAGGCCCGACGAGTTCGGGTGCGCTAACACTCCGTGCGCGCGAGCAGTACGATGA
>JALOAM010000155.1 GCA_023228765.1 Dehalococcoidia bacterium | reverse complement strand
CCGTCCAGAGGACAGAGGGGCGGTCGACCTCGGCCACTGCGACCACTGCAAGAATCTGCGCTGGTTCTTCGACGAGCGACCGCACGAGGGCGGAGACGAGCGCTGCCCGAAATGCAACCCAGAATGTCGCACTTGCTGGGACGAGATGCAGGTGGAAGTTCCGTGGACAGACGACCTAGAGCGAGGGCCGCGCTACCAGCCGTGCCCTAACTGCGCCGTCCAGGCTCCCCGTGATCCTGCTGGTGACTTCCGCGGGGCGGCGAGGGCCATCATCGAGATCAACCGTGGTGCACTCGACCGGCTGGGGGAGGGTGATCCTGCTGGTGAGGGGGAGCAGTGGGAGTTGCTGCCGGACTCCTCCACGAGCCACCCAGAGGACTATCGCTGCCGGCGCTGCGGTGTCGTTTACAAGCACGACGAGCGCCACAAGCACCCCGACCACGCCCGTCCCTCATCCCCCACAGGGGAGACGGCGTGCAACTACTGCGACGGTAGCGGGGTGCTGGTGGCCCCTGACGGCACGTCGGCCCATTGCGCGTGCTGGGATGACGTGTCCACAGGGGAGACGCCGTGCGCTACGTGCGGGAAGCCCGAGAGCGACCGTGAGCAGCATGGGTGGCGTGACCGTGCCGGGATGACGCGCATCGCCAAGCACCTGTTCCTCCCCGCCGTCCCTGCACCCCCCACCGTGGGGCCAGAGGACGCCGTAGAGGAGTGGGAACGAGTCCCTGAACTCGACACGGAGGGCGGGCACGTCTGGCAGGACATGAGCGACATCCGCGGCTTATCAGTCCGCGTCCCGTTGGCCGTCGAGCAGGCCATCCGTGCTGAGGCTGAGGCGCGGAGCGACCGTGCGTGGAAGGTGTGGGCCGAGTCCCGGCTGTCCGCCAACGCTGCGGACCTCCGTGACTGGATGCAGGCCCACGGTGAGGCGGAGGCCCGTGCTACCGCTGCTGAGGCCCAGGTAGAGGGGCTGAGGGCGGCGCTGGCGGCTGAGGTAGAGCACTACGACGGCTTGAAGACCGGTGCCCGCCGTCGCATGAACTACGACTTCGGGGACATCTACGAGTCCGTCGCCGACCGCCTCCGTGCCCTCGCTGGTGAGTCCACCGGGGCCGGGGAGGGGGAGTAGATGCGGCGCGTATTCCAGACCAAGTTCGGCGGCCCGGACGCGCCGCTGGAGGAGCAGGGCGACTGCATGCAGGCGGCGCTTGCCACCCTCCTCGGTATCCCGCTCGAAGAGGCGTTCGACTTCCGCCGCGCGGCCACAGAGCAGAAGCGGCCTACCGGGTGGTGGACCGCGTTCATCGAGTGGTGCCACGGGCGTGGCTGGCATCCGCTCATCTTCACGCGACCGTTGCCGGGAGTGCTCGGTATGGCGGGCGTGGAGTCGCACCGGCTGTTCGACGCGGACGGGCGCCCGCTCGGGCATCAGGTCGTGGTGCGCGGCACCGAGGTAGTGCACGACCCCGCCGCTCCGTTCGGCGAGGAACGGTACGAGGTCGACCGTGGCGAGGGCGGGGGCGAGGCCCCCGAGTACTGGTACCTCATGCCGTGCGACCCCGTCCCCGATGACCCGATCCCCGCGTTGCCCGGACACCCGCGCATCGCGCCGCCCGACCTGATCGCCGCCACCGAAGGGAGCAAGTCATGACCACCGAGACACCGAGCGTGGATGAGGCGCGGAGGGCGTACGAGTCCGCTGTTGAGCACGCGCTCGACAACATGGACAAGGAGGACGGGCGCCACGACGAGGCCGAGTGCCGCGCGTTCAGGGACGCCGCGTTCGCACGGCTCGCCGCCGTTGTCCGTGCGGAGGCCATCCGTGAGCGAGACGAGGCGGTGGGGCTGCTGCGGGACGTGGAGTGGAAAGCGGCGGTCGAACTCATCATTGGCGGCTGGGGCTTGGGGTGCCCGTCCTGCGGCTCCCCGGCGGACGACCTCGACATGAGCGAGCACTACCCGGACTGCCCGCTGGACGCCTTCCTCTCCCGCTTCCCCGAGGCCACCGAGGGAGGTGAAGGGTGAAGCGCGCGCGCTGGTGGCACTGCCGAGGCCCGTTCTTCCACAGGTGGGGCTACAACGCCGCGCCGTTTCTCCCGCTCCGTGGATGCCTCCGTGACGGCTGCGCCTTCGTGGCGTTCGACTACAGCGAGAAGCGCATCCGCGATCGCATGGAGAAGTGGTCGGCCCGCCCCGACACCACCAGTAAGGAGGGGGAGTGATGGGTGACGAAGCGCTGGCCGTCATCGAGTACGCGGCCAACCTCGATGCCATCTGGCATAAGCCGAACGCGGACACAGCGGCAGCCCTCGCCCAGAAGCACGCGGAACTAGACCACGGGTTCGCCCTGCTCAGGCAGGCCCTCGACGCCTTCCGCGCCGCCCGTCCCACCCCACCCCCGGAGGCCCGGTGATGCGTGGCCTGACGATCACCCAGCCGTGGGCGGAGGCGGTGGCGTCCGGGATCAAGGAGTGGGAGACGCGCTCCTGGCGGACGGCCTACCGCGGCCCGGTTGCGATCCACGCGGCCAAGGGCTTCCCGCGCGACGCCCGCGAGTTCGCGGAGGTGGAGCGCGCGCTTGGCCGGATGCCGACACGCATCGCCGTGGGCGCAATCATCGCGGTCGCGGACCTCACGTCGATCCGGCCGGCTGAGGAGGTGGCGCTGGAGGTCAGCGCCATCGAGCGACTGTACGGGGACTACACGCCGGGCCGCTGGGCGTGGCACTTAAAAAACGTGCGCCGCCTGCCCGAGCCGATCGGCTATCGGGGCGCGCTCGGCCTCTGGATGCTGGATGCGGACACCATCGCGCAGATGCGCGGGGAGGCCCGGTGATGCGCTCGCCCATGAACCGCACGACCCCCGGCGCCCTCGCCTGGCAGCGCAAGAAGCGCCAGGCGCTCGCCCGCGTCGGGAAGCGTGGGAAGGTGCGCAAGGTGGAGTGGGACGCGGCGAAGGTCGCGCACCTCGCCCTGGAGCCGGGCTGCAGAGGCCCGCGCCTCTGCCTCCCCGGTCGCTGCTGGGGACGTTTGGACGTGCATCACGTCATCCCGCGCGGCATGGGCGGAGGGAAGGACTACGGGGTGTACGCGACGCTCTGCCGCGCTCATCACGACTGGACCGAGACGCATCGAGCGGAAGCGCGCGCCCTTGGCCTGCTGATGCGCGCGTGGGGACGAGCAGCGTGAGCGCGATCGCCGCGGCGCTGCACGGCTGCGACGCCACGCTCTCCGGCTGGCACGTCGTGCGCGTGAGCCGTCGCGACCTGTTGCGCCCGGGCGGTGTGGGCGTCGTCCGCTGGATGGAGTTGCTCGGCGTCAAGGTCGAGTACGTAGACCGCTACGCGTGGAACGAGCGGCCGGAAAAGCCCACCTGTCTGTGCGGCTGGCACCCCACCGAGGCGGCACTGATCGCGCTCCAGGAGCAGTACGAGGCGATCACGGCCGGGCCTCGCGCCGACCTGATCACGCCCCACATCGAGCGCGTCTAGCGAGCGTCGGCCTCGAGGCCGCGGAGCGCGACCGACAGCCACGCCGGCGGGGCGACGGACCCGTCGCGCCATCGCTGCACCGTGGGCGCCGATACCCCCAGGGCAGCGGCGAGGCCTCGCACGGAGTACCCGTGCGAGGCCATCCAGGCCAGCAGATCCGCGCGGGATACCTGATCAGGTGTCACCACGTCCGGCCCCTCTGTTTGATCGCTTTGGCGCAATCTGAGTTTCAATCCTCGGGCCTTGCGGCCCGCTGGTGTGGCCGTCCTAGACCGCCGTCCCTGCCGTGAGCGAGACGGTAAACGGCTCTGGAGCGTCCTCCGGCTGGGCGTACACCCACGCCTTCGAGGTGCGCGCCTCGTCATTGGCTGGCCGGTGAGCGAGATCGAGCCCCTGGTGCTCGATGACGACTTCGACGCCGCCTCTCCCGCCGAGGATGCCCGCCCGGTACTCGCCCGTGACGCTCACGAGGTGGACGCCTGCCGCGTTCCCTAACCCCAGGTCCCTACGGATGCGGTCGAAGCCCGCCGCAATCGCGTCCGGCAGCGCCTCGCCGCTGATCTCGTAGTCCGATCCGTTCGTCGCCGACACTCGCCAACTGATCATGATGTCCTCCTTCTTGCGGCCGGGAGAGATTAGACCCTCCCGACCGCGCTCATCTTCCGTGCCGTTCCTAGTCGCGGTCAGACAGCAGGCCGGCAGCGTTCATCGCGAGTTCGAGGCGTGCTGTGGCGACTGCGAGGGCCAGTAGGCCGCGCGCCTCTCGATCCGTCATGCCGTCGTGTCCCATGTGGGCGATGGCCTCAAGCGCTAGCCGGTACTTCTCCATGGTGCTGCACCTCATCCGTACTGCACGCGGCTCAGGTGCCGCGTCGCAAGCCCCGGAGCAGCGTGCTCCGAGGCGAGCGACGCGCCGCCTAGACCAGGTCGAACGAGTAGCGGCCGGAAGGCGACTCGAAGCCGCATGACTGACACTGCAAGACGCCATCGCCGCTCGTGCCGTCGCTCCCCATGTCGTACGAGAACTGGAGATCCTCGCCCTCGAACCCTGCGTACCCGTACGTCTCCGGGCGGGAATCGAGGAGGAGTACCTCCGCGGCCTTGTGGCACGCCGGGCAGATCATCCGCTCGGCGTCGGCATCGATGGGCTCGAAACACCCGATGTCATGCGGGCAGGTGTCGAGGTGGGGGGCGGGATCCTCCGCGCCGCAGTCCCAGCAGCGCCGGTTGAGGAACGCCGCCACCGCACGCGCCAGGCGCTCGGCTTGCTCGTCCTCCGCCGAGACGAAGTCGATCAGGATGCTCAGGCGCGGAGCACTCATGATGCTCCAGCGAGCGCCGCCCGCCGCAGCGCGCTTCACCGTGAACTTCGGGGTAGGATCGCTCTGCATCGTTGCTCATCCCTTCGGTGCCACGTCCCGGGCGGCTGCAACCGCGCCGGGACACCTTGTGTGCGGATACCGTACGCGCTATGCGTACACCCGTCAACCCCTCCTGTCACGCCCTCGTGGTGGGGTGTAGCGTCTGCCCCGTTATGGCTGTTACACCACATCGCCCGACCTCCGAGCAGCAGACCGCGGCCGTAGACCACGCACTCGCGCTGATGGCCGAGGGTGCGTCCCAGAACGCCGCCACGGCTGCCGCTGCCGCCGAGATCGGCGTCACGAGTCAGAGCGTGAGGCGCTACGCCGAGCGCCAGGGGCGCCCGTTCTCGGCCGCGACGACGCGCGAGGCCAAGCAGCGCACGGCCCGCGCGCGCGAGGTGCAGCGTCAGTACGGCCTCGCGGAGCAGCGCGAGATTGCCGTGCGGCTGTTGCAGACGTTGGACCTCCGGTCAAAGACGCTCCTCGCGGAGGCGCGCAAGGGGGCGGACGAGCAGCGCGCGGACATCGACCTCCAGTTGCAGCGCGTGATGGGCGCGCTCAAAGAGGCATCGGCGCTGGAGCACGAGTTGGCGATGCGAGGCGCGGCGAAGGACATCGAGGACGACCGGCGGCCGGACGCGGGCGAGCGGCCGGGGAACGTGAGCGACCTGGACGAGTCGCGCCGGCTGTTGGCGCAGATGGAGGGACGATCATGACCGTGCTCATCAGGCCCGCGCTCGCTGGGTGCGCTGTGCTGCTGGCCGCCTCTGCCGTGGCGGGTGCCGTTGGCCTTCGCGCGCACAGTGATCCATGGGCGCTCTTGCTCGTGGGGATCGCGGCTGGCCTGGCCGCTGGCGTGAGTTGGCCCCGCGGGCGCAACACTGGCAATCCCGAGGACGTGCCGTACACCATCGCGGAGGAGCAGCGAGGTGCGCTGGAGGGCTACCAGGAGCGGATCGCCGATAAACTCTCGCAAGAGCCACTGCGGTGGTCGCGCGAGGACGAGATCGAGGCGCTGATCGAGGCCAAGTATCCGCTCTTGTACGCTCGCCGCACGTCGCTGCTCGCCCGCGACTCTCGCAAGTTGCGAGAGTAATCATTCGTAAGTAGCCCCCCGCTTGGCAGGCTCGCGCGTGGCGGTGTAGCCTCGGCGGCGACCAGTCACGCGGGCCCGGCAGTCCTGCACCAGCGCCGGACGCTCGTCAGCATTCCACGCCACCTCGTGCGCGGTGATACGTCAGGCCACCTGACGATCGGACGCGAGGGCGACCACCGGACAGCCGGGAGGACGCCCTCGCATGGTGCAACCCACGATCTCGCCGTCCGAGCGCGACCTGCTCCGCGAGGTGATGCCCGACGAGGCCGCCGAACTGGAGCGGCGCGAAAAGCGCGCTGCTGACGCTGACCTACCCAGGCCCGCGTTGGAGGACATCCTCGAGGCGCAGGCCGCGCTTGAGGCCGAGTGGCGCGAGTGGCGCTTCGGCACGGCCTCGACCTCCGGCGACGAGGCCGACGCCGACACAGCGGCCAACCTGCCGGCGGACGGCATTCCCGGCGTGCACCGCATCCGCGCGATGCGCTACCACCGCGACCAGATGCCGGCCAAGTGGCGGCGGCTGCTCAACGGGCGCACGCGCTTCCGCTCCAACCTCACCAGCAACGAGATCACCCGCACGGTCGCGCTCGCGACCCGCAACGTGCCGCGCGTCAAGGTGCCGGCCGACTCGGACGATCCCGACGCGCAGGCCGCGTCCGAGAACGAGTCCCGCTGGGCACAGGCGCTACTCCCCGCGCTCGAGCGCCAGGCGTCGAAACCGCTGCTGCGCATGCACGCCGACGGCATCTTCGAGTCCGGCCTCGCATTCTTCGAGGTGTACCTCACGGGCGCATACGACGACCTGGACCTCGACCAGCACGACGACGAGGAGGAGGACTCCTATGCGCGCCGCACCGACGAGGACATGCTGCGCGCCACCAAGCGCAGGGGGCTGCCGGTGTGCGTGCGCGTCCCCGACCCGCTGTCCGTGCTGTACGACGACGACGACGAGGGCGTGTACGTCGCCACCATCACCGAGCGCAAGTCCTACCGGCAGGTGTACTCGCAACTGCGCCGCACCCTCGGCGCGCAGAAGGTGGAGGAGTTGCGGCTGCCGAAGCCCGGCAAGGGCGCAGTGCTCCCGCAGGACTACGGGATGCCGGGCGACAGCGCCCAGGGGGACGTGACCTGCATCCGCTACTACGACCGCCGCTGGTACGCCTACATCGTGTCGGGCCAGATCGTGGACGGGCCCACGGAGCACGGGATGCCCGGCGTCCCGGTGATCGTGGCGTGGGGTGACACGACCTCCAGCGGCCGTCGCGCGGAACAGATCCAGGGCGTCACGTG
>JALOAM010000154.1 GCA_023228765.1 Dehalococcoidia bacterium | reverse complement strand
ACCGCCGCTGCGTACTCCGCAACGCTGCCCCGTGTCATGGCCCCTCCACCTCTCTTGGGTAACCATGCTTATGAGGCAACTACCTCCCGTTCGGTAACCATTTTTATGAGGGCACTCGCGGCCTCACGGACGACGAACTCGCGTTCTACGATGCCCTCGAGACGAACGAGTCAGCCGTCGCCGTCCTCGGTGATGACACGCTGCGCATGATCGCGCGGGAGCTCGTGGAGCGCGTGAAAGCGAACACGACGATCGACTGGACGGTTCGCGAGAACGTCCGCGCTCACCTCCGCGTTCTGGTGAAGCGCATCCTCCGCAAGTACGGCTACCCGCCGGACCTGCAGGAGAAGGCAACGGAGACGGTGCTGGAGCAGGCGGCGCTGCTCTCGAGCGAGTGGGCTGTGGTGTAGGAGGCGCGGCCGCGAGTACCGTGCGGAGTCGCGAGGAAGCGTCCGCAGAACGCGCTGTCCTGACGATGCAGCCCGTCCTTAGACTCGGGCTCCCCAACAAGTCTCTGATCCAGCGAGGCCTCATGACCACAACCACTCCCACGCTCCTGCCGACTCTCGTCGAGAAGGTCAAGGCGGCGGAGCGTCGTCTGCTGGCGGACGGCTCGCTGCTCTCGGACGGTCAGATGCAGCGGGCGTACGAGGCGTTCCGAGCACGCTTCGGCCCTGACGTACTCGCCGGCCTCGATGGCCTCGCGCTCCTCGAACGGATGCACGCCCGAGGCCCCGCGGCAGGCAACTCCAGCATGATGTACTGGCTCGAGTTCAAGAACGACGAGGAGTTTCCGGAGGGGATGTTCGGCGGCATTGGCGGCGGTAGTTCACTGAAGTTCGGCATCTATCAGCAGCCTCGGACCGGGAAGTGGTTCACGGGCAGCCCGCGCGACATCCACGAGATCTCTGTCGATGAAGCGATCGAGGTGGCTCGGAGGCAACGCGACCAGGTCGTGGCCACCTCGCGCGTCCTCCTCGCGGCGGGCGACGACGCAAACGCGGTCGACTTCGTCAACCTGGAGCGCCGCATCATGGAAGCCGCACCCGATGTCGCCGACCTAGCCTGGGGCCACAAGTACCTGGGCCTGATCGCCCCCGCCCTCGTCGACATGTTCCATGGCCAGTGGTGGCAGTAGTACCAACTGATCCGCCTGCTCCAGGTTCCCCCCCACGGCGGCCGGTACGTCATCGGAGGAGCGCACGCGCGGATTGCGCAGGAACTCGGCATCCCCCTCGGGCGGTTCTGCCGCCTCCTCGTGTACGTCAATGGCGGTACCCGAAGCTACTGGCGAGTGGGCACCGGCCCCGCTGGCAGTCCGGGCGCCGAATGGCCGGGGATGCGGGACGGCGGCTACTGGCCGTGGGCTGGGAAGTGGGCGACCTCTCCGACATCGCGGCTACCCGGGAGGGCAAGGAAGAGCTGCGCGGCCGCATCGAACACCTGCATGAATCGAAGGTCGCGCTTACCCGAGGCACCCAGCAACTGTTCAACTTCATGACGGCGATGAAGCAGGGGGACATTATCGTCGCGGGAGCCGGGAACACAGTCCTCGGAATCGGCGAACTGGCGGGCGACTACTACTTCGAGCCGCGCCAGGGATTCGGGCACCGGCGTCCAGTGCGGTGGATCGACACCTCAGAGTGGCCGCTGCCCGACCCGGAGGCCAAGCTCACGACCGTGAAGCAACTCGGAAAGCCATTGAACCTCGTCACCGTCGAGGAACGTCTGCTCGATCCCTCAAACCCGCCGCTACCCGCTGGCAACGACGGCGGTGCGCCGGAGGCTCCCCTCGAACCGCTGACCGGAGTGCTCGCCCGCGTGGAGCGAGCGCTGCGCCGCAAGGGGCAGGTGATCCTGTACGGCCCGCCCGGTACGGGTAAGACCTACCACGGCGAACGCGCCGTCCAAGAACTCGCGGCGCGCAGCCACCACCGACGTCCCTGGCGCGCGCTGCGGCTCGAGGAGCAGTCGGCACTGACATCCGGCGAGGCGGTGGCCATCGAAGCATGTACCTTCCACCCGGGGTACGGCTACGAGGACTTCATCGAGGGCTACCGCCCCGTGGTCCGCAACGGCGTACTCACCTATGAACTGACCGACGGCGTCTTCAAGCGCCTCTGTCAGCGTGCGCGAGCGCACCCGGAGGTCGATCACAACCTGCTCATCGATGAGATCAACCGAGGCGACATCCCCCGCATCCTGGGCGAACTCATCACCCTGTTGGAGGCGGACAAGCGCGGCAAGCAGGTCACGCTACCGCTCAGCCGAGAGTCCTTTTCCGTCCCGAAGAACGTGTTCATCGTCGGCACCATGAACACCGCGGATCGGTCTATCGCGTTGCTGGATACGGCCCTCCGTCGTCGCTTCGCATTTGTGGAACTGATGCCAGACCCGAGTGTCCTCGGCAGCGCGGTGGTGCAGGGGCTGCCGCTGGGCCCGTGGCTCACCGCACTGAACGCCCGCATCCGCCAGCACGTGACCAGAGACGCCCGCAATCTGCAGATCGGCCACTCCTACCTGATGCACCAGGGCAAGCCGATCAGCGACCTGGACCGACTCGTGCAGGCCGTCCACGACGACATCATTCCGCTGATCGAGGAGTACTGCTACGAGGACTACACCGCACTGCGGTCCATCCTCGGCGAGACCATCGTCAAGGTGGAGGAGCAACGCATTGATGCCGACCTCTTCGAGCCCTCACGCCGGCATGAATTGCTGGCCGCCCTCCTGGAGGTCGATCCCGACCTGACCGCCTCCGAGCAGGCCATGGCCGGCGAGGCGGATGCCGTGACCGAGGAGGACGACGAGGACGATGGCGAGGATGACCCCGATCTCACCGCGTCCGATGACGACGTTTCTGCGCCGCTCGGATGACCGTCCGCATCGATCTCACCGAGTGGGGTGAGGTCGGCTCCACCGACGCTCGCTTGAAGGAGCGGTCCCTCGACGCCCTCGCGAGAGCGGTGGCCGCGAGCCTCGCCACGGGCGACCGCCTGATCGTCACCGAGCATCGAGAGGGCCTCGCGATCCAGGCGACCTCCTGGGTCGGCCGGGTCAGGCTCGGTGACTTGCAGATCACGGTGCAACCGAAGATCGCCCCGGGCACGCTACTCGCCCTCGTCCGGTACGCGTACGGACTACGCGACCTCAGCCTGCTGCACCCGAGCCAGTACGCGACAGGCGATCGCCTGTTCGTCGACCTGTTGGTCGCCCAGCTCATCGACGAGGTTGAGGAACTCTTCGGTCGAGGGCTGCACCGTCGGTACGAAGCGCGCACGGAGGTCCTCGCATCCCCGCGGGGTCGCCTCGACTTCAAGACGCTGGCGCGGACCGCCGGGCAGTTGACAACCGGTCTTCCGTGCGTGCATCACCCTCGCCTCGCGGACAACATCCTGAACCGCGCGCTCCTCGCCGGGCTCGAGCACTCGGCCGCCCTTGCGAGCGATCCTGTCCTGCGCATCACCGCGAGACGCCTGTCAGCGCAGCTGGCGGAGGACGTGGCGCTGGTCTCGCCGAAGCGGCTCGATATCGCTGCCGCAGAGCGGGCCGTCAGTCGGCTCACACAGGACTACACGCCAGCGCTCACGCTGATCCGACTCCTGCTGGAGGGCGCCGGACTGTCCCTTTCCGGAGATGAGGACCACCTCCGAGTGCGGGGCTTCCTCTTCGACATGAACAAGTTCTTCCAGCGCCTCCTCTCGCGCTTCCTCCAAGAGTTCCTGCCCGCTTCCTACAGCCTCGCAGACGAACACCGCCTCACCGAGGTCATGGAGTACGCGCCGGACCAGAACCCGCAGCGCCGCCGGCACCCGACGCCAAGGCCGGACTTCGCCCTGCTGCGGCAGGGCAAGCCGGTGCAGTTCTTCGACGCAAAGTACCGCGACCTCTGGGAGCGGAACATGCCTGCGGACATGCTGTACCAACTGGCGATCTACGCCATGCTCGGCGGAGCCAGCCGGACTTCGGTCATCCTCTACCCAGCGCTCGGAGGGATGACGGTAGACCAGCGCATCAACGTGCGCGACGCCCTCGGCGGCGTGCCGAAGGGCAGCGTGATCTTGCGAGGCGTCGACCTGGTGAGGATGCAACGGGCCATCGAGGACCACGACATTCAGGACGCACGCCTGCTCGTGGCCGAACTCCTCGACCTCAGCGCAGCGCAGCGCGGCCAGCGTTGGCGCTGCCCCCCACCACCACGAGGTGCCCGCGCTCGTGTGATGCCGACGTAGAGGAGTTCGGGTGACTCCAGCAGGTGGTCCACCTCGACGAGGACGACCACGCGACTGTCGAGGCCCTTGAAACGCCGGATCGTGTCGACGGCGACGGCGCCGGGGGTGACGGGGAGGCCGCTGCAGCGGTAGGCGCCGATGCGCTCCACGCTGGCGAGCGCGGTGGTCTTCTGGCCGCGCCCGGACAGGATGACGATCTCCTCGGGGCGGAACTGCTCGTCTCGGATGAGGCGGTGGAGGACGCGCGACAGCGTCCCGACGAGATCGCTGCCCGGTTCCAGTTCCACGAGGTCAACCGGTCGCCCCTCTGGGCCCATCGGAGTGCTCGCTGTCCCGGCGAACGTCGAGGCGGCTGCGTGGATCGTCTGCGTGTTCCGCAGGTTCTCCCCGAGCGGGATGGGCGCCAGGTCGGCGGGGAGCGTGCTCGCGCCCGCCGTCACGCGCTGGGCGTCGCCATGGACAACGTAGAGGATGCCCTCCGTGGGGTCGGCCAGCCCCAGTTCGACGAGCGACCACCAGTCCGCCTCGAAGTCCTGCCCCTCGTCGACGACGACCGCGTCGAACCGCGTCTCAGGGAGCGCCTGCAGCGCCTCCAGGAGCAGATCCGGCAGGCGCTCGAAGAACTCGGGCGGGCGCTCCTCGATGAACTCGTCCGGGAGCAGGTCCGCCTCCTGCGCCATGCGGTGGCAGAAGTCGTAGAAGGTGTGGACACGGAGGTGCTCGTCGCCCTCCAGGCCGGCGGTCAGCGCGTCTGCCAGCGGGCGGTTGAAGCAGAGGAAGAGCGTGCGCAGCCCTTGGGCAGCGAGGCGTCGCGCCTGCTCCGCCGCGAGCAGCGACTTCCCGCTGCCGGCCGCACCGCTGACGGCAACGCGACGCAGCCTCGAGAGCAATCCGAGCACGTTGAACTGCCCTTCGGTGAGCGTCAGGATCTCCCGGTCGGCCTCGCGCGCCTGCACCGCGAGCGGGGCCTTCACCCGTACCCGAGGCGCGAGCAGCCGTTCGATCTCGGCAGCCTGGGCCCCGCCGAACCCGGTCATCGAGGCGTGCGCGTTGCGCAGGATCTCGTCGATGCGGGCAGGCACGCGGGGCAGGTCGTCGCCGGTGATGACGATCTCCAGAGGTGCATGCGCGCCGGTCGGCACGTTGACGCGGCCCAGGTCGGGGAAGGCCAGTGGGCCGCCGGGATCCATTGGTCGCGGAACCCCGGCAGTTCGCGCACCTTAGCGACCAGCGCGTGCTTGCTCCGCGCGGCCTGCGCGAACGGGTCATGGATGGCGTGCTGCTCGCCGGCGGCGTCGATGCTCCACCACTGCCCCGAGCGCCCGTCGACCTCGATGCCCCCGCCTTTCACCTCGACGACGCGCAGCCCATACGAGGGGTGCACGATGACGAAGTCTGCCTCCCCGTCACGCAGGTCACCCGTCTGGTCGCGGCTCAGCCAGGCGACGCTGTGGAACACGCGCCAGCCCGCCGGCGCCTCGGCGAGGGCGTCGAAGACGCGCACCTCGGCACGTCGCGAGCGGTCGTCGCGCAGGCGGGCCGGGAGCCGCTCGGGGAACATCTGGCCCACGGGGGTCTGCCGATCGTTGCGGGCGGCGAAGAACACGGCGCCGGTTCGGAGCGATGGTAGTCACTCGACAAGGGCTGGTGGCGCCGGTGTGCACCCGCGCCCGCCCGATCTGCCGAAGGTGCCCAGGTCAGGCCCTCTAGCTGTAGATCCCAAGAACGTTGTTCAGGGTGAGCCGGCGTAGCCGGTCCGCTGGTGTCCGGTGGCTGAGGGCGCCGTGTGGACGATGCTGATTGTAGAAGACGAGCCAGGGGGAGAGCGCGGTGTGCCGGTGGGCAGAGTCGCGGTAGGTCGCGGCGTAAGCCCACTCCGAGAGCATCGTGCGGATGAAGCGCTCCGCCTTGCCGTTCGTGCGGGGGCGGTAGGGTTGAGTGCGGAGATGCCGCAGTCCGAGCGCCTGGCAGGTCTGGGCATGCAGGCGCGAGACGTAGGGACTGCCGTTGTCGGTAAGCACCGCGCGCACACGCACCCCGAGCGTCGCGAAGTAGGCGACGGCGCGGCGCAGGAAGCCCACCGCGCGCTGGGCTGTCTCGTCGTCGAGCACCTCGACATAGGCGATCCGCGTCGCGTCGTCGACGCATACGTGCACGTACTCCCAGCCGATGCCTCGCGAGCGTGTGCGGCGGTCGCCATTCACGCGGTGTCCGGGGCGTCCGATCCGCCCTAGCTTCTTCACGTCGATATGCAGGAGTTCCCCCGCATGGCGACGCTCGTAGCGGTTGGGCGGCTCGGGCGGTTCCAGCCGCGAGAGTCGATGCAGTCCGATCCGCTTGAGGATCACGGTCACTGTTGAGAGGGCCATGCCCAGCCGGGCAGCGATCTGCGTGCTCGTCATGCGCAACCGCCGCAACTGCTCGACCACGGCTACGCGGTCGGCCGGCGTGCGGTGGGGGATGGTGAAAGGTTCCGCCGGTCAGCCTCACCCCGCCTCACCCAACCGCTCGACGAACTCCGTAACGCCGAGGACCTGGACACGACTGATCGTCGGAGGTGAGGCGGAAAATGTCCCGCCTCCCCGACCATTCCCCACCACCGCGAACAGCGGTCGGTATTGGGGACGAGGCAGCACGGTCCGGATGCCGGACCGGTCCAACTCGATTCGCTCGAACACCTCTTCCACCAGTTCCCGTCGCCGTTCAGGCGTGATGCCCTCGTGTGTCCAGAGGTGGACGAGTTCCCGTACGCGCCTCGTGTCGTCGGCCGCCCGGTGCCGGAGGCTTCGAGGATGGGCATGCGTCACCCCCTCACGGAGAGGTCTTGCGACGTGGGCGGACGAGAGAGGCCCGCCACCCGGCGGGCCTCTCGGCGAAGCGCACGTCCGAGGCGCCTCGGCTAGTCCGAGGCGTGGACTACGACCAGCCGCGTGCCGGCGTCCACGCCTGTCGGGAACAGGGTCGTGAAGGCCGCGTTCACGAAGGCCGGGGCGCCCACGGTGTAGCCCGTGAACGTTCCACCGCTCGTCACCCACACCGATGAGCCGTGCGACAGCACCCGGTCTAGCAGGCCGTAGCCGCCGC
>JALOAM010000153.1 GCA_023228765.1 Dehalococcoidia bacterium | reverse complement strand
CCGGGTCGATCTCCTTCGCGCGCCGGAACAGGGCGAGCGAGCGGTCATACCGGGCCTTCGGCCGCACGCGCGGGTACAGGCGCGGGACGGACTCGATGTTGTGGTTGAGCACCACGGGCCCCGCTTCGAGCACCGTCGCGAGGGCGTCCCGGTTGCCCTCGAAGTCGGGGATGAGCACCTCCACCTCGCACTCCGGGCGGAGACGGCGGACGGCGCGGATGCAGGCCGCGAAGATCGAGGCGCCACCATCCGGCAGATCGTCGCGGTTCACCGAGGTGATCACGACGTAGTCGAGGCCGAGCGCCTCCACCGTCTTCGCCAGCCGGTACGGCTCCAGCAGATCGAGGCCCTCCGGGCGGCCGGAGGTGACGGCGCAGAAGCCGCAGGCGCGTGTGCAGGTGTCGCCGAGGATCATGAACGTGGCGGTGCCCGCGTTGAAGCACTCGCCGATGTTCGGGCAGCGGGCCTCCTCGCAGACCGTATGCAGCGACTGGTCGCGCAGCAGGTCCTTGATGTGACCAAACCGCTCGCCCGCGGGGAAGCGCGCCTTCAGCCACGGCGGCTTCCCGCCTCGGAGTGGGGTGATGTCGATCATCTCGCGCGTCATGCGGGGACCCGTTCCAGGAGGGGCGCGGCGCCGACCTCCACCAGCCGCGCGCCGAAGCGCCACTCGAAGGCGGCCCGGGCCGCCTCAACGACCGCGGGCATCGAGGGCGGCTCGCGGAGCAGTGCACCCATGGACGTCACGCTCGCATCGGCGAGGCCGCAGGGGACGATGGCGTCGAACCACGCCAGGTCCGGGTCCACGTTGAGCGCGAACCCGTGCGAGGAGACCCCGCCGCGGATCGCGACGCCGATCGCGGCGATCTTGGCGTCCTCCACCCAGACGCCCGGCCGCCCGGGCACCGTCCCAGCGTCGAGGCCGAACGTCGCGAGGACGTCGGTCAGAAGTCCCTCCAGGGTGCGGACGTAGTCCGCGGCGCGGAGACCGCGCGACCGCAGGTGCAGGATCGGGTACCCGACGAGCTGACCAGGACCGTGCCAGGTGAGGTCGCCGCCCCGCTCGATGTCGATGACGGGCGCGGGCATCGCCTCCGGCGGGAGCCTCAGCGAGTCGCGGCCACCTCGGCGGCCCATGGTGTAGACCGGCTCGTGCTCGAGGAGGGCGAGGGCCTCGCCGCGCCCGTCACGGACGGAAGCAGCACGAGCGCGCTGCCAGGCGAGGGCGGCCTCGTACGGTGCATCGCAAGCCTGGAGGTAGTCCACCTCGACAGTCATGCATCGAGCGTAGCGCGTCCCGCCGAGCTCGGCGCTCTCGCGGCCGCGCTAGGACGCGGCGCGGCGCGGCTCGCTGCCCTCGAGTCCGTCGAGGATGCGCTGGAACGTGTCGCCCAGCACGGTCGCGTCCCGCGCGGAGAGCCGGTCCGTGAATGCACGCTCCACCCCGACAAGGTGGAACGGGGCGGCCTTCCGCAGGGCGTCGCGGCCCTGGGTGGTCATGACCGCCAGCGTGCCGCGCCCGTCCCCCGGATCCTGCTCTCGCCGCAGGTATCCCACGGCACAGAGCCGGTCGACCAGCCGGGTGAGTCCGCTCTTACTGATGAGCACACGGCGCGCCAGCTGCTGCATCCTCAGACGGTTGTCGGGCGCTTCTGAGAGCTGGACGAGCACGTCGTACCAGGCCAGCGGCATCCCCGTCTGCTCGCGGAGTTCCACCTCCAGCTGCGTCATGAGACGCGCGTGCGCCTCCAGGAAGAGGCGCCACGCGCGCATCTCTCGCTCGTCCACGAACCCCTCCGCGACTGACACTCAGTGCCACGAGTGTTGATGCTGGCGTGAACCATAACGGCACATCCGGCGAACGCGCGATGCCCTCGAGCCGTCTCCCCATCGCTTTGCCAGCGCCCGGCGCGTCGGATCCAGCGCGCTGATCGAGGGCGATACCATCCAGGGACGACCGGAGCGACCGGCATCGGCCGAAGTGGAAGAGCGAAGCCCTCGGTGTCAGCGCCACCGGACAGCCAGCCGAGCAGCCGCTGGGACCGCCTGCGGTACCCGTCCGTCCGCATGCGCTGGGGGATCACCACTGCCCTCGCCGTCCTCACCGCGGTGGTCCTCGCAACCGTGCTCCTCTCGGTGTGGGCGGACCGGGTGCTGCTGAACGAGGACCGCTTCAGCGCGCGCATCGCCTCCACGCTGCGCCAGGACGAGATGAACCGCTACCTCGCCGACGAGCTGACGGAGCAGGTACTCGCCCGTGCGCCGGAGCTCATGGGGGTGCGCCCGGCGATCGAGGCCGTCTTGAGCGAGGCGCTGCGTACCCGCACCGCGATCGTCGGCGCACGCGCCGCCCTCCGCGAGGCACATCGCGGCGTCACCCTCGGCGTCGCGGAGGAGTCGATCACGATCGACCTGCAGGCCGTGTTCACCCTCGCCGCCGCATTGATGCAACGCGGAGCGCCGGACATCGCCGAGCGGTTCGAGGCGGGCCTCGATACGACGCGGCTGGACGCGGCCGCGGTCGGTCTCCGCACGGGACTCTTCGAGCGGATGCAGACACTCGCGGACGTCCGCTGGCCGCTCACGGCTGCGGGCCTCGTCCTGCTGGGGTGCGTGGTGATCGCGGCGCCCTCCCGACGCACGGGGTTCCTCTTTGCCGCGGGGGCGATCGCCGGGACGGGCCTGATCGGCCTGATCGGACAACGTACCGCCGAGGTCTGGCTGGTCCAGCTGCTGCCGGAGGACGAAGACGCACGTGTCGCCGTGACGCTCGCGTGGCGCACGGTGCTGCGCGAGTACCAGGGGTGGAACGTCGCGCTGTTGGCGCTCGGCATCGCGGGAGCGGTTGGTGCGCTCGCGAACGCGAGGCTCCCGGACCGCACCGCCGCACGCGAGTTCATCACGCGCTCCGCCTGGGGACGCACCACGGCGGGGATGGTCCTCGCGATCGCCGGCCTCGCCCTCGCGCGCTGGCCGCTGGACGCCGTGCGTGTGATCGTGGTCGCGGGGGGTGTCGTGGTCGCGGGCGGGGGCGTGTTCCTCCTGCTGCGGAGCGCCCTCGTAGGGTTACAGGGCGTGCGCCCCCACGAGTACGCCGATCGTGTCCGCGATGCGCGCGTCCTGCTCACCGCATACGCGGTCATCGCCATGTTCGTCATCGGTGCGAGCGTGAGCGTGTGGTTCGCGACGACGCTGGAGGTGGAACCAAGCCCCGTCGAACCCGCGCCGATCACCGTGTGTAACGGGCACCAGCTCCTCTGCGACCGTCCGCTGGACCAGGTGACGTTCCCCGGGACGCACAACTCGATGTCGGCGGCGTCCGTGCGCGGCTGGTACTTCCCCTCCCAGCGCGACGGCATCGCGCAGCAGCTCCGCGACGGTGTCCGCGCGCTGCTGATCGACACCTACTACGGCATCGCCTCGCCCCAGGGCGTGCGGACCGTGATCGAGTCGGAGGTCCGCCGCGAGCAGCTCGTCGCCGAGCACGGCGAGGAGGTCGTCGCTGCCGCCGAACGCATCGCGGAACGCCTCGCACCCGGCGGGGAGGAGGCGCTGTTCCTCTGCCACTCCTTCTGTGAGCTCGGCGCCACACCGCTGTCCTCGGCGCTGCTCGACATCCGCGACTACCTGGACGCGAACCCCAGCGAGTTCCTCGTGATCCTCGTGCAGGACCAGACCACGGCCGAGGACACGATCGCCGAGTTCGAGCTCGCGGACCTCGCGGACCGCGCCTACGCGCACCCCCTCGGCGAGGACTGGCCGACACTGGGCGCGCTCCTCGCGGACGGGAAGCAGCTGCTCGTCCTCGTGGAGCACGAGGGAGCGAGCCCGGAGGACACGGACTGGTACCAGCCCGCGTTCGCCGGCCTCGTCCGCGAGACCACGTTCGACGCGCGGACGCCCGCCCAGCTCACCTGCACACCAGGTCGAGGCGAGCCCGGCAGCCCGCTCTTCCTGATGAACCACTGGATCAACGAGCGTCCGCCCTACCCGGCCCGCGCGCTGGCCGTAAACACCCGGGAACTGATCGTGGGGCGGGCGCGCGACTGTGCGGAGGACTGGGGCGGCCAGGTACCGAACATTGTCGCCGTCGACTTCTATGACACCGGTGACCTCTTCGCTGCGGTCGCGGAGCTCAACGGTCTGCCGGAGGACGAGGAAGATCTGCCGTTCCTCGGCGGTTCGTGACGCTCGAGGAGCGTGCTCCGGACGCTGTCTGACGAGGGCTCGCAAGTCTCCACATACACTGCGAATGTGCCTCTCCTAACAGTTGAGTATTGCCTCGACTAAGGAGAATACTCCCCGGTCGTCCCGAGGGGCCGCGACCCGTGGTTCACGTCGCGGCCCCGGGCGACACAGCCAACCCCTCCCCTGCTGCTGGAGACGCACGTGCCCCCTGCCCTGCTGGCCGAACGGCCCACCTCCCTCGTCCTCGACCCGATCGAGGACACCACGCGGCGCCGGTTCATCACCGGCGCCGGCGCCGCTGCCCTCGCGGCGGCGTTCCTCGCGGCGTGCGGATCCGAGGACGACGACCCGGACGCGGTCGAGGTGCGCGTGCTCGACGACGTGCTGGGCTCCGTGGAGCTGCCGACCACGTTCGACCGCGTCGTCGCAGCCGACGAGATCACGTTCGGCAACATGCTGGCCCTCGGCGTCCAGCCCCTCGGCGGGGCGTGGTACAGCGCGGAGCTGGCGGAGCACCTGAGGGCGCGCGTACAGGAGGAACCGGTCAACCTCGTCGCCAGCGGGGACTTCGACATCGAGCAGGCGCTCGCCCTCCGGCCGGACCTCATCGTCACCGCCGGTGCCTCCTGGGTGGAGGACTTCTGCCGTCAGTTGAAGGAAGGCGCGCCAACCTACTGCTACCCGTACGGCTACGTGACGAAGGACGAGATCTTCGGGAATCTCCGCGGCACCGCCATCGCGCTGGGACTTGAGGCCGAAGCCGAGGCCCTCATCGTCCAGTACGACGAGCGGATCGCAGAGCTGCGCCAGAAGGTCGTCGAGACCGGGTGGGACACGAGGCCGGTCTCCATCGTCGAAGCGAACTCCCCGGAGTCCTGGTACCTGCTCGTAAACGGTGTGGCGCCCTTCGTCCTGAGCGACCTGGGCATCCCGCGGCGCGCGGGCGAGGAGTTCACCGCCAACGACGTCGAACTGAGCCCGGAGCGGATCGGTGACCTCGACAGCGCGTACGCGATCATCGCGCACACCAGTCCGTCGCGGCCCGAGGCGCGCGACGCGCTGGAAGGCAACCCGCTGTGGCCGCGGCTAACGCCCGTCCAGGAGTGGCGCGTTCTGTGGACGAACGGCCCGGCGTGGGCCGGCTACGACATGCTCGCACTCTTCGCCGTCCTCGACGACATCGAAAACAAGCTGCTGCCGCTGGCGGGATAGCCCCAGCACTGAAAGGATCCCGACATGCCGCCTGTCCTGCTGTCCGAACGCCCCACCTCCCTCGTCCTCGACCCGATCGAGGACACCACGCGACGCCGGTTCATCACCGGCGCCGGCGCTGCCGCCCTCGCGGCGGCGTTCCTCGCGGCCTGCGGGGATGGCGGATCGGGCGATGAGCCCGAGGGCGAGACGCGCAGCGTCGACGACTACTTCGGCGCGGTCACGGTTCCGGCGACGCCTCGACGTGTGGTCTCCGCCGACGACGCCACGCTGGCGGCGATGGTCGTGCTGGGAGCGCCGCCGATCGCGTCGTACTTCAACTACACCCTGAGTGAGCCGGCGTACCTCGGCGAGGGGTACCAGAGCGTCGAGAACATCAACAACGGGGAGACGGGCGAGATTGACTTCGAGCGTGCGCTGGCCCTCAACCCGGACCTGATGATCACGATGGTCGGCGTCCCGGACAATCTCTTCTACGAGGAGCTGTACCACCGCTATCAGGCCGCCGTACCGACGTTTGGCTGGCTGCGTGATCAGCGCACACTCGACAGCCTCCGGACGAACTTCTTCATGGTGGCGCGAGCCCTCGACCTGGAGTCCCGTGCGGTCGAGATCTTCGACGAGGTCGAGGAACGGATCGGGGAACTGCGGGAGCGGGTCTCGAAGCTGGAGGAAGCGCCCCGCGTGAACTTCGTACGGGTGTGGCCGGACTTCCTCCACGTCCGGTTCGCTGACCCGGTAGCCGTCCTGGTGCGCGAGATCGGGCTCGAGTGGGGACTGGCCCCCTCCCCTGACGAGTTCGCCATCGACATCAGCCTGGAGCAAGTGCGGCTGCTGGACGAAGCAGATGCCCTGTTCGTGATGGTGAACGGTGGCGCCGACGCGGCCTTCGACCAGTTGGTGGCCGAACCGCTGTGGGAGCAGGTCACCCCGGTCAAGAACCAGGCCGTGCATCGGGTGCCCGACTACTGGCTGAACGGCGACCCGACCGCACTCAAGCTCATCCTCGACGACCTCGAGCGGCTCGTCGTCGCGCCCGCCGAGGGCTGACGCTGCCTCAGATCGCTCGTCACAACTGATCACGACCGAGAGGACCCCGCTTCATGACCCCTGTCCTGCTGGCCGAACGGCCCACCGCACTCGTCCCCGCACCGATCGAGGACACTACGCGGCGCCGGTTCATCACCGGCGCCGGCGCCGCTGCCCTCGCGGCGGCGTTCCTCGCGGCGTGCGGGGATGACGAGGAGTTGACCCCGACTCCCACCTCTACCCCGACCGCGAGCACGCGACGGATCAAGCACAAGTTCGGCGAGACCGAGGTGCCGCTGAACCCGCAGCGCGTGATCAGCGTGGGCTGGGACGAGCACGACCTGATCCTCAGCTTCGGCGTGGTGCCGATCCTCCAGCGGGACTCCTGGGGCGAGCAGCCCTTCGCGACCTGGCCGTGGGCACAGGCGGCGCTGGGCGAAGCCGAGCCGGCGACGTTCATGGACGACATGCCGCTGGAGCAGATCGCGGCGCTGGAACCCGACCTCATCATGGCCACCTGGGCCGGCATCGACGAGGACATGTACGGCCTCCTCTCCGCCATCGCGCCGACGGTGGCACAGCACCCGGACTACGACGACTGGGCGGCGCCCTGGGACGTGCGGGCCGCGCAGGTGGGTGCCGTGTTCGGCAAGGAGGAGGAAGCCCGCGCGCAGGTGCAGGCGATCGGCGACCGCATCACCGCGATCCGGGACGCCCACCCGGAGTGGGCCGGGCTGCAGGCCGTCTCCGTCACCAACCCGGACGCCGGTCAGCTCTCGGTGGACATGGCGACCCACAGCCGCGGCCAGCTCCTGAAGGACTTCGGCTTCGTGCTGCCGGAGGAGATCGCCGCACTCACCGAGGACGGCACATTCAGCTTCCTGAGCGCCGAGCAGATCAACCTCCTCGACCGTGACCTCATCGTCTGGGTGAACGGCCAGGAC
>JALOAM010000151.1 GCA_023228765.1 Dehalococcoidia bacterium | reverse complement strand
ACGTTCATCTTCGACTACCCCACCGAGATCTCCCCGCTCGCCAAGCGGAAGGTGGACGATCCCTCCGTGGTGGAGCGGTTCGAGCTGTTCGCCCTCGGCTACGAGCTGGCGAACGCATACAGCGAGCTCAACGACCCCGTCGACCAGCGCGACCGGATGCAGGAGCAGGCCTCGAAGAAGGCCGAGGGCGACGAGGAAGCCGAGATCGCGGACGAGGACTTCCTCGTCGCGATCGAGCACGGCATGCCCCCCGCGGGCGGCCTCGGCATCGGCATCGACCGCGTGGTGCAGCTGATGACGAACGAGCATTCCCTGCGCGAGGTGATCCTGTTCCCCACCATGCGCGAGCGACAGTCCGACCGAGCCCTCGACCTCTCCGAGGACGACCCGTCCGAGGGCGCAACAGAATGACGGTGCGCCCCGGATGACGATGCCCCGATGACGATGCACCTCGCCGGATACGACGGTCGCCCGCAGCGGCGGAAGGGCCTCGCGACGATCCGCGAGGACATCCATGTGCACCTGGCCGCTGCCACGGCGCGAGCCGCCCTCGGCGACCCGACCGCGATCCGGGCGTGGCTCCCGGAGAGCATGACCTGGCTCTCCGGGGACTCCGAAGGCTTCCGCATCGACCTCGCACTGCCCGCGCGTACCGAGACGATCTCCCTGCGTCGCGCCGCGTCCGAGGACCCTCGCGAGGTGCTCTACCGCCGCGACGAGGGTGGCGCCGTGGAGGAACTGGCATGGGGCCTTCACGCGGAAGCCCTCGGGGAGTGCCACATCACGATTGAAATCGCCTATCGTCCCGCTGCAGGATTCCTGGGTGGCGCGCTGGAGACGCTGATGCACCGGCCTCAGCGGACCCAGGCGTTTCGTGACCTGTTATGGAACCTGAAGCGCGATCTGGAGCGCCGGCCCGACTTCGAGCGGACGACGAGCGGCAACGGCAACAGCGCGACCTGAGACCAATCGGCCGAGCGGCATGGCGAGGAGTCACCACACGTGACCATCGACCTACGAGCCAGCAACACCCCCGGCGACCCCGCCTCCCGTGGCGAGATCGAGGCGGTGATCTTCGACCTGGACGGCGTCCTCGCGGACACCGAGGTCATCCACCTCGAAGCGTCCCGCCGCGTCATCGCGCCAGCGGAGCTCAACCTGGAGGAGTACGCCCAGTTCATCGGTGGCGGCTGGCAGCCATACGTGAGCTGGATCGAGGTCACCTACGGCATCCCGGTCGCCGAGTTTGACGCCCGGTACACCCCCGCCATCGTGGAGGCCCTCCGCTTCGGCCCCTCCCCCGCCATGACCGGTGCGGACGCCCTCGTCCGGGCCGTGGTGCGCCGCGACCTCAGGGTCGCCGTCGCCTCGATGTCGAAGCGGGAGTGGGTGGAACCGACGCTGGAGGCGATCGGGCTCCGTGCCCTGTTCCCGCTGGTCGTCACCCTCGATGACATCGAACGCCCGAAGCCGGACCCGGAGATCTACCTCCACGCCGCCGCCCTCCTGGGCGTCGCGCCGGAGGCGTGCATCGCCGTCGAGGACTCCGTCCATGGCGTCGCCTCGGCCGCGGCGGCGGGGATGCGCGTCGTGCAGGTGCGGCAGGCGAGCCTCCCCAGCGACCCGCAGCCGGGCGCCCACGCCGTCATCGACTCGTTCCTCGACTTCGACCTCGCCTGGCTCGACGGGCAGCCCGTCGGCCCTCGGGCGTAGCGAGCCGTCGAGACAGCGCAAGCACATGCTGGACGAGATTCGCGAGACGACGACGGAGCGCTATCGACAGCGGATCTTTCGTGTCGACCCAC
Organism: Dehalococcoidia bacterium; assembly: GCA_023228765.1. Taxonomy (GTDB): domain Bacteria; phylum Chloroflexota; class Dehalococcoidia; order UBA2979; family UBA2979; genus W-Chloroflexi-9. Next base: position 5,716 of record JALOAM010000151.1, on the reverse strand, counting down.
AGAAGCGGGACGTTCCCACCGTCCTGTGGACGCCCAGGAAAAGCGACGGGCCGTTCCCGCTGGTGCTCATTGGCCACGGCGGCGGCGGGCACAAGATGGACGAGAGCCGTCTCGACCTCGCCGAGCGGTACACCGCGCACGGCGTCGCCGCGGCCGCCATCGATGGCCCGTGGCATGGGGAGCGTGAGCGTCCCGGCGACACGCTCGATGACGAGCGCGTGGTCGATGAGATGGTCGCTGACTGGCGTGCCACTCTCGACGTTCTCGCTGCACTGGACGAGATCGACGCGAACCGGGTCGGCTACGGCGGCGTCTCGATGGGCACGATGTTCGGGTTGCCGTTCGTCGCGGCCGACCAGCGGATCCGGGCTGCCGTATTTGGGCTCGACGGGCTTCGCCGCCCAGATGGCACTCGGGTCGCGATCGCCGACCGTCTCGAGCGAGACGCCCGATCCTTGGTCGCGCCGGTGCTCTTCCTGCTCCAGTGGCACGACGAGCTCTTCGAGCGAGCAGGTTCGCTTGAGCTGTTCGACGCCATCGGGGCGCCCGAGAAGCAGTTGATCGCGAACGTCGGCCAGCACCACGAGACTCCGCCCCACGCTCGTGCCGCCAGCACTGACTTCCTGGTGCGCCACCTCACCGCCGCGCGCTGACCCCTCCGGCGATCCCGACAAGTGCGCGAGGGGCCTCGCAACGGTACGCTCGCGGCCATGACTGAGACCGAGGGCCATCTCCGGCGCCACTTCACCGTGACGGGGTTCGTCTCTGACGCCGCCCGAGGCCGCACCGCGCTGCACTGGCATCGTCTCGGTATCTGGCTGCCGCCGGGCGGACACATCGAGCCGGACGAGGACCCCGTGCAGGCAGTCTTCCGCGAGGTGCGCGAGGAGACCGGCCTGGAGGCGGAGATCGTGTCCGGTGGCCCGGCGTTCGGGTACACCTCGCCCCCGCAGCTCGCGCCCCCGGCGGCGATGGCCGTCTACGACATCCCGCGGGACTCGATGCTGGACGAGCCGCACCAGCACATCGACTTCATCTACTTCCTCCGCCCCGCGGAGGCCTCCCCCATCCTGCCGAACGAGATGCAGTGGCGCTGGTTCGACCGCGACGAGCTCTCTCGCTCCACCGAGCTCCACGAGGACGTGCGCGAGCTCGCGTTCGCCGCCATCGACGCCGCGCAAGCCGCGGCGATCGCCTCCACCTAGCCACCCGCCCCTCCGACCAGGACGGGGCACGACCGAGGGATCGAGGGACGACGTGCTCGCCATCCAGACCATCCGCGATGAGACCGACCGGCTCCGCGCCGCGCTGGAGGCCCGCCGCACCTCCGCGCCGGTCGACGAGATCCTCGCGGTGGACGAGTCGCGCCGCTCGCTCCTCGTGCAGGTCGAGGCGATGCGGAAGGACCGGAACGAGGCGAGCAAGGCGATCGGTGGCGCGAAGGATGCCGAGGAGCGTCAGCGCCTGATCGAGGCCCAGCGCGCCGTCTCCGGCCAGCTCGACGCCCTCGAAGCCGATCTGCGCGAAGCAGAGGCAGCCCTCGAACCGCTACTCCTCCAGGTCCCGAACCTCCCCCACGCCGATGTTCCCCTCGGTGGCGAGGAGGACTCCGTCGTGATCCTCGACGGTGACGGGGCCACCGGCAGCGAGTGGCGCTACGACACGCCCCTCCCCCTCCGCCAGCACTCGATGCCGGGCGCGGCGCAGGAGGGCCTCCCCCACTGGGAGGTCGGCGAGAAGACCGGCCTCATCGACTTCGAGCGTGGGACGAAGATCTCGGGCTCCGGGTTCTACATCCTCCGTGGGGACGCCTCGCGGCTCCAGCGCGCCCTCATTGCGTGGATGCTCGACGTGCACCGCCGCCAGGGTTATGTCGAGGTGTACCCGCCGTTCCTCGTGCGGGAGCAGATGCTCGTCGGCACCGGACAGCTGCCGAAGTTCGCGGACACCATGTTCCACGCGGAAGACACCGACCTCTGGCTCATCCCCACCGCCGAGGTGCCCGTCACGAACATGTACCGGGACGAGATCCTGGACATTGCGCAGCTCCCCATCCATCACACCGCTTACACCCCCTGCTTCCGCCACGAGCAGTTCTCCGCGGGCCGCGAGGTCCGAGGCATCAAGCGCGGCTACCAGTTCGACAAGGTGGAGATGGTCCGCTTCGAGGAACCCGAAGTCTCGTGGGGCGCGATCGAGCAACTGCTGGAGGACTCGCTGGAGGTGGTCAGGGCGCTCGGGTTCAAGTACCGCGTGCTCCGTCTCGCCACGGGCGACCTCACCTTCGCCTCCGCGATGACCTACGACGTCGAGATCTGGGCGCCCGGCGCGGGCGAGTGGCTGGAAGTCTCCAGCGTCTCGAACTTCCTCGACTTCCAGGCACGCCGCGCCAACCTCCGCTACCGCGACGCCGCAGGCAAGGTCCACTTCCTCCACACCCTCAACGGCTCCGGCATCGCCCTCCCCCGCACGATGGCCACGTTGCTGGAGTCCGGCTACCTCGAGGACGATACCGTCGAGGTCCCCGAGGTCCTGCACCCGTACCTCGGCGGCGACGCCGTCCTGCACCCCGCGCGGTAGCAGCGTGGCGGTCACGATCGAGGTGATCGCCTGGCCTGACATCGAGCGGTATGCCTCGATACCGTCCGTCGTCCGCGTCACGAGCATCCTCGAACCGATCGTGCTCGAAGGCGGGCTCGGCGGCATCGAGCTCCTCGAACGCTCCGTCAACCCATATGAGAAGGACTACGACGCCCTCAATCCTCCTGCCCGGTGGCCGGAGGTGGCGCCCACCGCAGCGTGGCGTCTCCTACTCGCCGTCGAGGATGGCGTTCCGGTCGGTGGCGCGGCGGCCTACTCGGACGGCTCCCCGAGGGCCGAACTCTGGGACATCCGCGTCCGTATCGAGGCGCAGGGGCATGGCATCGGTCGAGGCCTCCTCGACGCTGCATCGGAGTGGACGGCCTCGGTCGGAGCACGGAGCCTGCGGGCGGAGACGCAGAACACGAACGTCCGCGCCTGCCGCTTCTACCAGCGAGCGGGCGCGCGCCTCGGCGGGATCGATCTGCACGCCTACAGTCCGCCCGTCGAGGACGAAGTCGCGCTGTTCTGGTACCTCGACCTCATTCGCGACGCCTGACCGCGGGCTGTTGACTTCTTAGAACGCTCGTTCTACATTCCTCTTGTTCGGAACGTACATCCGTTCTACTCCCGACTGAGGAGCGGATGCTGCGACGGGGGAATCACATGCTGCTCGCCGTTGTCCTTGGACTCATCCTGGGAGTCGTCGGGAGGATCCTGCTCCTCCAGTGGGCGGACGGCGTCCTCGCCGAGAAACGCCCGAAGGCACACCTCGCCTCGGCGTCGCTCGAACCGGCGCAGTTCCCGCGCCTCGCACCATCCTCGCGCTCGGCCCGCACCCGCCCGAGCGCTCCCTCCTCCGCGCCGCGACCCGCCGTCCTCGTGCGTCGCGCGGCGTAGGAGGGCTCCTCGGCGCTCGCGCTACACTCGCGCACATGCCCGCCGACACCCTCCTCCAGCGGCTCTTCCTCGACGCGCAGGAGGAGTTCCTCAAGGCCATCGACCACGTCCCCAACCCGGGACGCGGCGGCCCGATTGGCGGGCTGAACCCCGCCGGCTGGACTGTGATGCACCTCGCCGCGTGGCAGCACGCCTGGATCGGCGGGACCGCCCTCGGCGCCCCGCCCGACGAGGGCACGCGCGCGTGGGTGGAGGGCTCCCAGGCCCAGCCCGTCGTCGAGCACACCCCACCCTACGATGTCGCCCACGGCCACTTCGAGCGGATCGCGGAGCAGACCTCCCGCTGGGTCGAGAGCTGGTCCTGGGAGGGACTCCTCGAACCAGCTTCCGTCGAGGCCCCCAACCGACCGTGGGCCGGCGCCACGCGCGCCTACCTCGTCGCCCGCTCCATCGCCCATGCCTTCGTCCACGCCGGTGACCTCACCGTCGTCGCCGCGCTCATGGCACGGGGCGACCTCGGCCTGCCGGGCGACCTCCGACACTCCGCGCCACCTACCGCCCAGGACGACCCCAGCGTGCCGGTCGTCGCTGCTCTCGCGCGCGACGGGTTCGAAGAGGTGCGGCGGGTCGCCGTCTTCAGCCCGACCCCGGCGGTCGTCGGCGCCATGGACCGACTCAACCCCGTCTCGCACACCATCGCGCACGTCCTCGGGCGGGAGGACCGTCTCTGGAACGTGGCCGCGCAGGGCCGCGAGGAGGACCCGACGCTCGCCGCGCTCAGGGAACTCGGCTCCGCGGAGCCGACACCGCTCCCGTGGGGTGACTGCCTCGACGCCCTCGACCGTGTCGAGGCGAACGTGGGGCGCTGGCTGGCCACCCTCACGCCCGAGGTCGGCGCGACACCGATGAAGTGGCGCGAGGACTCCTCGTACGCCGCACAGATCGCCCGCAGCGCCGCGCACCTGTTCTCGCACGCCGGCGAGATGATGGCGCATGCCAGCCTCTACGGCGTCGCAGACATCGGCATGCCGGGGCGGCTCCAGCGCGTGCGCGAGGCCACTACACCGTCGTCGCCCGGGGAGCCCCCGCGTGGCTGACGCACCCGAGGCCCGCATCGCGACCGGCTCCGTGTACGAACCTCCCGCCGAGGCCTATCCGCGCCTCCTCGTCATGCGTCGCTGGCCAAGAGGCATCCCGAAGGGCGCCGTGGACCAGTGGGAGCCCGACCTCGGGCCCAGCGCGGCGCTCCTCAAGGCGTACCAGGCCGGTGAGGTGCCCTGGGATGAATTCACGGAGCGCTACCGCGCGGAGGTCCTCGGGCGGCCCAACCTGCTCGACTGGGCCGCGCGCATGGCGACGGGCACCGGCGTCACGCTGCTCTGCGGTAGCCACCCCGAGGAAGAGTGCCACCGCTCGCTGCTCGCCGCCCTGCTCCGCGAGCGCCTCGGCGCGGCGTAGTCCGACCCCTTGATGGCCCGATGACCGCCAACCGCGCGCTGATCGTGGCGCTCCGCACCACGCTCGCCACCGCAGCCGACCCCGCCCGCGCCGAGGGCCAACGGCGCTACATGAAGTCCGAGATGCCCTACTACGGCATCACCGCCCGCAACTCGCAGCCCTCGAACGTCCCGTCTTCGCCGCCCATCCCGTCGAGAGCTACGACGACTGGCGAGACACCGTGCTCGCGCTCTTCCTCGAAGCGACGCACCGCGAGGAGCGGTATTGCGCCATCTCACTCGCCGACCGCCGCGAGTGCCGCGCTCACGCACGGCGCACGGAGTCCCTCGATCTCTACGAGACGCTGATCGTGGAGGGCGCGTGGTGGGACATCGTCGACATCGTCGCGTCGCACCTCGTCGGTGGCCTGTTCGAGACGGACGCGCCCTGGTTGGGCGCCCACATGCGGGAGTGGTCCATCGACCGGGACCTCTGGAAGCGCCGCACATCGATCATCTGCCAGCTTCGCCGCAAGCGCGCCGTCAACCTCGCGCTCTTCGAGGACTGCATCGCCCCCAACCTCGACGACCGCGACTTCTTCGTCCGCAAAGCGATCGGCTGGGCCCTCCGCGAGACCGCGAAGACCCACCCGCAGGAGGTCATCCGCTACGTCGAGACCCACCGCGACGCCCTGAGCCCCCTCAGCAAGCGCGAGGCGCTCAAGAACGTGCTCAAGGCCGGCCTCATCGACCGCGTGCCGTAGCCCTCACGCGGCGGAGGACGGTCGCTTCTTCTTCGG
>JALOAM010000150.1 GCA_023228765.1 Dehalococcoidia bacterium | reverse complement strand
ACAGACCGGGTGGACCCTCGGCGATCCGTCGCGCCGCACCGTGGCGAGGTGCGCGACCGGGATCTGCGCCCACTCGCGCCGAGCACGCTCGGCCAGCAGGTGTTTCGCCTCCAGTTCGTCCCAGGTGACCATCTCGCCCTCCTCGGTGAGCCCCTCGCGCGGCCCGCAGTCTGGCATAGTGCGCTGGCATCGAGGAGGGCGAGATGGCAGCACGCTTCGACGGTAAGGTCGCGGTCGTCACGGGCGCGGCCCAGGGCATCGGGCGCGCAGCGGCGGTGCGGTTCGCCTCGGAGGGCGCGCGCGTCGCCCTCGTCGACCTGCCGGGATCGCCGCTGGAGGTCAGCGCGCAGGCCGTCCGCGAGGCAGGCTCGGAGGCGCTCGTCCTCGAAGCAGACGTGACGGAGTCCGTGCAGGTGGAGGGCTACGCGCAGACAGTGGAACGCGAGTTCGGCGCGGCGCACTACTTCTTCAACAACGCCGGCATCCTCGGGCCGGTCACCCGCTCGCTCCTCGACTACCCGGAGGACGCCTTTGACCGGGTGATCGCCGTGAACGTGAAGGGCGTCTTCCTTGGACTCCGCGCGATGGCGCCGGTGATCGCCCGAGCGGGCGGGGGCGCGATCGTGAACACCGCATCGGTCGCGGGACTCGGTGGGACGCCGACGATCTTCGCGTACGGGGCGAGCAAGCACGCCGTGGTCGGCATGACGAAGTCCGCCGCGCTCTCCCTCGGGCGGGACGGGATCCGCGTGAACGCCGTCTGCCCGTCACCGATCGACACGGCGATGGCGGACCAGCTCACCGGCACCGACGACCCCGCGCTGATCGCGGAGCGCCGGGGGCGCTTCAACCAGGCGGCCGCCCTCCAGCGCATCGGCTCGCCCGAGGAGGTCGCAGCCCTCGTCGCGTTCCTCTGCTCCGACGACGCCGCCTTCATCACCGGCGGCATCTACCCGATCGATGGCGGCGCCCGCGCGAGGTAGACGCGGTGCCCGACGTGACACGCGTAGGAAGGAGACTCCGATGACCTCCCCAGCGAGCCCTGAGTTGAACCTCGGACCATTGATGCAGATCAACATGCCGGTGAAGGAGATGGACTCCGCCGTCGCGTTCTACCGCGACACCCTCGGACTGCCGTTCCTGTTCCAGGCGGGCAACCTCGCGTTCTTCGACTGCGGCGGTGTGCGCCTCCTCGTCGACATCGCGGAGGGCGAGGAGTTCGCCCACCCCGGCTCCGTCCTCTACTTCCGCGTGGAGGACATCCACGCGGCGTACGAGGCGCTCCGGGCGAAGGGCGTGCAGTTCGTCAGCGAGCCGCACGTGATCAACAAGACCCCGACGAGCGAGCTGTGGATGGCGTTCTTCAGCGACGGCCAGTGGAACACCCACGCCATCGCCTGCGATGTCCCCGTGTAACTCCTGACAGGGCACGCGAGAGAGGTCACCAGCCCTCTCCATCTCTCCACTCCTCCTCGCCTCGGGTGGTTTGGCGCGCCGAGGGCGTGCAGTACGATGTCCCGCAACGCGCGCGAGGGTCTTCCCGCGCACAACCTCCAGACTCGCCCCCGCACTGCGCGAGGTACTCGCGAGCGGGCGTACCTCGTTCGGAGCGGTATGCAGATCGACGCACTCGCGGCGCCCTCCGTCACCACGCTCGACAACGGGCTGCGGGTGGTCGTCACACCCATGCCGTACGCGCGCTCGGTCGCGCTCTCGGTGTACGTCGGAGCCGGATCGCGCTACGAAGCGACAGTCGAGGAAGCCGGGCTCTCGCACTTCCTCGAGCACCTCTGCTTCAAGGGCACGGAGCGCCGGCCGAAGGCCCTCGAGATCTCGATGGAGATCGACGCGATGGGCGGCAACATGAACGCCGCCACCAACCGGGAACTCACCGTCTACTACGCGAAGGTCACACCGGAATACGTCCCCGGCGCCGTGGACCTGCTCGCGGACCTGCTGAGGAACTCCGTCCTCATCGACGAGGAGATCGAGCGCGAGCGCGGCGTGATCCTCGAAGAGCTCGCCGCCGTGGACGACTCGCCGAGCGAGCAGGTCGGCGTCGTGCTGGACGAGATGCTGTGGCCGGGCCAGCCGCACGGTCGCGACATCGCGGGCACCGAGGCGTCCGTCACCGCGATGCCGAACGACCACATCCGCGAGTACTACCGCCGCCAGTACGTGCCGAACGCGACCGTGGTCTCGATCGCCGGTGCGATCGACGTCGACGAAGCCCTCGCGCTGGTGGTGCAGCACTTCGGTGACTGGGCGCCCGGCAGTCCCCTGTCGCTCGTCCCGCACCAGGACGAGCCGCGCGGCCCGCTGGTGCGCGTCGTCGAGAAGGACCTGGAGCAGATCCACGTCTCCCTCGGCATGCGCGCGGTCTCGATGCATGACGACGCCCGCTACGCGCTGGACCTGCTCTCGATCGTCCTCGGTGAGGGCATGTCGTCAAGGCTCTTCGCGCGGCTCCGCGAGGAACTCGGGCTCTGCTATGACATCCACTCCTACATGGCGACGCTGACCGACACGGGGATGTTCGGCATCTACTCCGGCGTCGATCCCGAGCGGATCCTCGAGGCCGTCGCCGAGGCTGGCCGTGAGCTCCGGAAGGCTGTCATCCCCGTCCACCTCGACGAACTGCAGCGCGCCAAGTCCGTGGCCCGCTCGCGGACGCAACTACGGCTGGAGGACACCCGCGCGGTGTCCGCGCTCTACGGTTCGCAGCTCATCCTCGGCATGCCGCTCCTCACCCCGGAGGAGTCGCTCGCCATCTCTGCCGCCGTGACGCTGGACGACGTGACCGAGGTCGCCCGCCGCGTAATCGTCCCCGAGTCCTGGCACCTCGCCGCCGTCGGGCCCGTGGACGCGAGCGCCCTCGAAGGCGCGCTCGGGTGCACCGCGTGACCTCCGAGGACCCTCCCGCCGCCGAGCATGGCGAGGCGACCCGCCTCGACGAGCCCGCAGCCACCGACGAGCACGCGGGCGACGCCTTCACGCCGGCTCCGCTCCGCGTCGGCGAGGCGCGCGACGACTCCGCGCTGCTCGCGCCGGACGAGCGGCTCCTCCTCGTACTCCGACGCCGCGAGGACGGCACGTTCATCCTCGTCCGTCGCGCATACCCGGACGGCGCCGCCTCGGGACCCGCGATGCTCTCGACGCCCCACCCCCACGCCGACGAGGGTCTCGAGGCGGGACTGGCCTCGATCGTCCGGACGCACCTCGGCCTGACCGTGGAGGGCGTCCCGCTCCTCGCGGAGACGAAGCGGCCCGTGCGCATGGGACACCCCTACACGGGCGGCCCCACCATGGGCCTCCTCCGCGCGGTCGCCCTCGATGTCTCCGGGACGCCCGAGGCCGACGCACTGCTTGAGGGCTTCGACGCGCTATCCGCCGGGGAGGCCGAGGCCGCGCTCGCCACGGACCTCGAACGCGCTATCTTCCGCGACGGCGTCGCGCTCTTCGGCTGACCCCCTCGATCGAGTGCGGGCACCCTCGACGCCGCGAGCGGCAGAGGGGGCAGCAATGGCCGAGATCAGGTGGCGGGGCGAGGGCAGCGTGGACGGCGGTGTCCGCGAGCGCGAGTTCGAGATCACCGGCGGGCGCGACACGATCACTGGCGTCATGTGGTCGCCGGAGGGCGGCATCCCCTCGGGCTCCCCGCTCGTCCTCGTCGGCCACGGCGGTGGCGGCAACAAGACCGCCGCGACGGTGCTGTCGACGGGCCGGGGCCTCGTGCTGGAGCACGGCATCCCTGCAGTCGCCATCGACGCCCCCGGCCACGGCGAGCGCGGCGGGGTGCCGGGACGCTCCCCCGAGTACTACGCGCTCTGGGCCGACGCCGAGATCATGACCGACCACGCGAACGCGGACTGGTCGCTCGTCCTCACGAGCCTCCTCGAGACGGGCTGGTTCGACGCGGAGCGCGTCGGCTGGTCCGGTTACTCGATGGGCTCGCTCATCGGCATCCCCTACGTCGCCACGGAGCCGCGCATCAAGGTCGCCGCCCTCGGCCTCTGTGGCGTCGCCGGCTCCACGCCCTCCCGAAGCAGCGTCGGCGGCCTGCTGGTCAACCGCGCCCCACTCGTCCGCTGCCCCGTGCTCTACATCATCCAGTGGAACGACGAGCGCTTCACCCGCGACGGCTGTCTCGCCCTCTTCGACCTCCTCGGCACGCGCGACAAGCGACTCCTCTCCTTCCTCGGCGCTCACGGCGAGATGCCCGAGGAAGGCCGCAAGGCCGGCCGCCAGTTCATCGCGGAGCGTCTGAAGGCGTAGCCCGCACCACGAAACGCGCCCCGGCTGCAGCCGGGGCGCGGTGTTGTTTCGGACCCACCAGGACTACGGCGTCGGCGACCGATGGACCTCGCGCTGCGCGGGGTCAGCGTGCTCCTGTTCAGCCGGCTGATCCGCCACCTGTCCGTTCGCGACGATCGCCTCGTCCAGATCCTCCGCCTGCTGCGACATCGTGAGGTCGCCCTGCGGCACCGGGATGCCGGAGGTGATGTCGTCCCCGTGGCGATCGCCGCGGTGCTGGAGGTACGTCGCGCTGTCCTCGAACGTGATGCCGCAGTCGGCGCAGGTGTATGTGTCAGCCATGGGATCCCTTCTTTCCGCACCATCCGGCGGGAGCGGGACGATGGGGGAACCGTCAGCGGCGGGCCTCGTCGTGCTTGCGTTCGGCCTCGCCCGGCGTCTGCCGCGGATCCTGCAACGACGAGCGAGCGGCGGCAGCCGCCTCGGTCTGGTCTTCGGGGCCGGGCGCCATCTGCTTGCCGTTCGGCACGCCTCCCGGCTCGTGCTCGGCCATGTGCCGCTGGTACGCGGCCGGGTCGATCACCGATGCGCCGCAGTACTCACACTGCTTCCGGTCGGGAATCGCCATGGGTACCTCCTTCGTCACCCTCGGCGCTCGAGAGCACCGAGACCCTTCGACCGTAGGAGGCCCGATCTTGCGAAGGCATGGCCACACGCGGGACTGAGACAAGGAATCGGCGCAGCCTGAGGCCGCGGAGGACCGACTCTCGCCGTCTCGCTCTGTCTCCCCTCTGCCTCCCGTCTGCCTCCCCTCCGCCTCCCCTCCGCCTCCCCTCTCCCGGTTCCGGGAGAGGGGCCGGGGGTGAGGGCCCTCCGCGGATCGCGATCCCATCGACGGTCGTTCTGCACGAGAAGCGCAGTCGCACCAACCCTCCCCCCGCGAGGGAGAAGGGCGTCAGGGACACGGCAGTGAGAGGGCCAGTCGCTCTACGCGCGGAGCCAGCGCACCACGCCATCCCCGACGCGGCGGACGCGGCCCTGCGTCTCGACCAGGCGGAGGTGGGACAGCGTCTCGCCGATGGCGGAGCGACGCTTCCACACCGAGAACGTCTCCCACGGGCGGTTCCACGTGACGCGCGAGGCAATCTCGAAGGCGGTGGCGCCGCGGGGGTCCTCGCCGATGCCGGCGATGACCTCGTCGGCACGGTGATGGTGGTGCTCGATGATGTCGCGGCAGCGGGCGGGGAGGTCCGGGATGAGCTCTTCGTGCGCCGGGAGCGCCAGACGCGTGTCGAGGTCCGCGGTCTTCTGGAGGGACGCGAGGAACTCGGCGAGCGGGTTGCGGTCGGTCTCCTCGTCCTCCGGGTGGTAGGAGACGTTCGGGGTGATGCGAGAGAGGACGTGGTCGCCGGTGAAGGTGAGGCGCTCGTCCGGGATGTAGATGCAGAGGTGGCCGGGGGTGTGGCCCGGCGTCCACGTGGAGGTGAGCGTCCAGCCGTCGAACGCGATCTCCTCGCCGTCGTCGACCAGCCGGGCGGGCTCCACGCGGCGCATCTCCCACTGGCGCTGCTCGGTCACCTTCGCGGTGTCGTGCTCACCGTTGGCGTCGCCTGCCGCCTGCGCAGCCTCGCGGGCGCGTCGCTCGCGGCGTTCCTCCTCCGCCTGCTCGAGGTCCGCGGCGTCGAAGCCGTGACGGACGCCCCACTCGCGCATCGTCTGTTCCCAGCTGGCGTGACCCCGGTCCATATCCCGGTAGACCTCGGCGTCATGTCGGTGCATGACCAGTTCGAGGTCCGGGTTCTGCTCCTGTAGCCAGCCCGTCATGCCCACGTGGTCCGGGTGGAAGTGCGACACGATGAGCCGCCGCACGTCGGCCGGCGTCCGTCCGAGGTCCGCGAGCTGGCGCGTCATCGCCTCGGTCGCGTCGGGCGTGCCGTAGCCGGCGTCGAACAGCGTGACGCCCTCCTCCGTCTCCGGGACGAAGGCGTAGGGCATCACCCATGGCAGCGCCGTGGAGGACATCGGCGTGCGCAGCCGGTAGAGGGCGCCCCGACCGCCGGCAGCAGGCACGATCTCCTGCGGCGGCGGGAGGGCGTCAGCAGACAGGGCCTCGTTGGTGACGGTCTCGGACGTGGTCATGCGGTCTCCGCGCTGGTGGTCACCCGTGTCGTTCGTCGCGCCGCCGAGGCGCTGTCACTGGGTGCCTGTACCTCCCGTGATAACACGGCCACGCGAGCGCGTCGAACCGTGATCTGGCAACTACCCCGCCTCCGGCTACCCTCGCTCGGATGCCGATGAGACGCGCCGCGCCCGAGCTGCCCGAGGTCCCACGCGCCCGCGCGCACGCGATCCAGCGGCGGCTCCTCGCCTGGTACGACGAGCACGAGCAGCCGTTCCCGTGGCGCACTGCGCACGACCCCTACGCCGCGATGGTCGCCGCCGTCGCCGCGCAGCAGACCCAGATGTCGCGCGTCCTCGAGATCTACGACCGCTGGATGGCGGCCTTCCCCACGGTGGAGGCCCTCGCGCGTGCGGACCGCGCGGAGGTGCTCCGCGTCTGGGGCCGTGCCGGCTACCCGCGCCGCGCCGCGAACCTGCAGGAGGCCGCGCGCATCTGCCTCGAACAGCACGGCGGCCGCCTGCCTCGTGACCGCGAGGCGATCCTCGCGCTGCCGGGCGTGGGGCCGTTCACGGCGGCGATCATCCAGACCTTCGGGTTCGGGGACGACGCAGCCGCGGTCGACACGAACATCGTCCGCGTCGTCGGCCGCCTCGTGTTCGGTGACCTGCAACCGGCGAAGGAGACCCCGCCCGCCTCGATCGTGGCGATGACGGAACGGCTCCTCCCGCGTGGCGAGTCCGCGAGGTGGAACCCGGCGCTCATGGACTACGGCGCCCGCGTCTGCCTCCCCCGCCCGAGGTGCGAGGAGTGCGTGGTCGCCTCGCTCTGCGCCGCCCGTCCGCGCTTCGCCGCCGGCGAGACCGCCGAGCCCGTGCGCGCACAGGGCGCATGGCACGGCTCCGACCGCATGTGGCGCGGCCGCATCATGCAGGTCCTCCGCGATCTCCCCGCCTCCGAGGACGACCGAGCGCCCTCGACGACCGTGTCCGCCTTCATGCGTCGCGTGCAGCCCGGCGAGGAGCGCGCCCGCGTCCGCGCCCTCCTCGACCAGCTCACCCGCGAGGGCCTCGCCTGGGTGGATGGGATACGCTGCGGCCTCGGCTCCCGTCCATCCTCCGAGGACTAGTTGCATGCGCGCCCTCCTCGCTCTCGTGCTCCTCGCAGTCGCCCTCGTCGCGTGCGACGGCGACGAGGACGCAACGCCGGCCTCGACGAGTCCGAGCGCGACCCAGGTGCTGAAGCCGACGCCCGAGGTGACGC
>JALOAM010000149.1 GCA_023228765.1 Dehalococcoidia bacterium | reverse complement strand
CCCGCGCCCGTGCTGCGGAAGCAGCCGCGCCACGTACACGCGCCCGTCGATGAGGCGGGTGGCGATCTGACCGGGGCCGAGCGCGACTGCGGCAGCCCCACGGATGGAGTGCTGCTTAGCGCGGGCCTGCGTGAGGTCCGTCGCGTCGATGACGTCGCCGGGCTTCATGGCCCGAAGGGCGTCCGTCAGCCCGGTCTTGCTGCGGCTGGTCCGAGGGCACAGGACTTCCTCGTACGAGGGCAGCCCGTCCACTGCGCGCAACGGTGCGCTATGCTTCTCCACGGAAGACCTGACCTTCCCGCTCGCTACCCGCGAGCACTCGGAGCCGAGGCGGTGGATGCCTCGGCTTCGCTATTCCCGGTGTTGTTCTGGTCGCCGAACCACGCCTGGTAGGGCGCGCAGTTCGCCACGTCCCCACGACACGAGCAGGACAGGCGGTGCCATGTCGCCGCCGCGTGGGGGATGCGCTCGGGGTTCGTGATCACGACCCTCATCGCGCACCCGCTTCCTGCTTGGTCGCGGCACTTTCAATCGCCTTCGAGAACCGCGCTGCGCCGACAGGCGTGAGGTGCACGTCCTCGTTCCAGCTCATGAGGTGGGAGATCGAATAGGCCGACCGCCCCATTTCCTCCGCAACCGACTGCTGGCTGAGGCGACGCCGGGCTATCTCCGCCCTGATGTCGTCGAGTGTTTCGAGGTGCATCCGTCCCCCATGTACATCGTTTGTACGTCTGGACGGGAGGAATGTACATCACCCGTACACGACTTGCAAGTGATGTACGTCTTGATGTACAAGAGGTTTGCAACGCACTTGCTGGGGTACACCCTCGATGGGCCTCTCGTACGGGAGGCGCAACCACTCGAGGGGGCAAGTCATGGGCGAAGGGATGAAGGCAGTGGCGGCAGCTGTAAAAGAACTGCTCCGCGCGAGTGGGAAGAATCAGTCCGAACTCGCTGGCCACATGAAACTTACGCACGCGTCCGTCAGTCGGAAGCTGAGCGGCAAGCAGACAATCACTGAAGAAGAGATGAAGAGTGTCGCCGAGTTCTTGGCGATGCCGTGGGCGGAGTTTACTCAGAGGGTTGGTCTCGGTAGCGGGGAGCCCACGAAGGCGAACACAGTGGGGCAGTTCATCGGACTGGTACCGATCCGCGTTATCGACCAGAAGGCATCAGCTTCTGTCCGAGCGGGGGTTCCGGTGGACGAAATCACAACCCTGTCTCCCGGCAGGATCAGGTTCGACCTGTCGCAGTACGTCGGCATCAGGGTCGTCGGATCGTGCATGGAGCCAGATATCGTCGACGGCGACCTCGTCGTCGTGGAGCTCGGTGCTCCCTTCGAGTCGGGTGACGTGGTCGCCGCCGAGGTCCTTGAGGACGGTGTCCCCAAGATCCATGTGAAGCGTCTGCAACAGCGGGGCACCAGGTGGTTCCTGGTCCAGAAGGACGGCGAGTCCTTCGAGATTGAGCCTCACAACGTCGCTGGCGTGATCATCAAGATCGAGCGTGACGTTCCACGGCGTCGCCGCCGGTAGCCATGCCCTCGAAATCGCGCCTGCTCTCCGGGCACGCGGCCGCTTCAACGGCGACCATCCTCGCCGTGGGGTACTTCCGCGTCTCCACGCCCAACCAGGCGAAGCAGGACCGCGCGTCGCTCCCCACCCAGCGCGCCGAGTTCCTGCGGCACTGCGAGCGCTTCGGGTACACGCCGGCGGGCGAGTACGTGGACGTGATGACGGGTGCTCGCGAGGACCGGCCGGAGTGGCAGCGGCTCTTTCGTGACGCGGCCTCCGGTGCGTTCCAGCGCATCGTGGTCTACGACGCCACGCGCTTCGGGCGCGACGACAGGCGGGCCGTGTACGAGATGCTCCGCATGGAGATCGAGCACGGCGTCACGCTTGACTTCATTCGCGGGCGGCACCGCACCCTCTCTGACATCGTGGAAGACTTCGAGGACGGCGCGAAGGAGCGCCGACGCCTCGGGCAGCGCGTGACCGACAACCTCATCGCGCTCCGGCGCGGCGGCAAGGTGCTCGGCAAGCCCGCGCTCGGGTACACGCTCGAGGGCGGGGTGCTCACCGTGGACGAGGCCGAGGCGGCGATCGTGCGTGACATCTTCGACCTCTACCTGCGCGGCAATCTCGGCGCCCTGCTCATCGCGCGACGCCTGAACGACCGCGGCCTTCGCACGAAGCTCGGCTCGCTCTGGAGCACGACGGCGGTGCTGCGCGTCCTCAGCAACACCACCTACGAGGGCCGGCTGCAATGGCGGTCCCGCGACCCGGAGACCGGGGAGCCGGTGACGGGCGTCATCGAGGTCCCCTCCATCCTCCCGCCCGGCACCGTCGCCCGCTGCAACGAGCGGCGGCGCGTGAAGAAAGAACTCACGGCGCCGCGCGGCCAGCAGTCCACCTACCTGCTGAGCCCGCTGCTCTACTGCGCCCACTGCGAACGGCGCATGACCGGCACCGTGCAGGGGCCGAAGGCCTACCGGCACCGGTACTACCTGTGCAGCTCGTACAAGTCGAGTCAGGCGTGCCGCCCGAACCAGGTCAGCGCCTCGAAGCTCGAAGCGCGTGTCATCGCGGAGCTGTCCACGCGGATCGGGTCGATCGATCTGGTCCGCGCCGACCGCGAGGATGAGAAGCGGGTCGCCGAGGTCGCGCTGCAGGCTGCGCGCGCGCACCAGGACAAGGTCCTCAATCGCCTCGCCCGCAACAACGACCGGCTGGACGACGACGAGATCACCCGCGCCATCTGGGAGGTCGAGCATCGCCGCATCGAGGCCGACCTGCGCGCCGCATCAACGCGCGTGGACGCAGCGCTGGATGCGTTCAGGGAAGCGAAGCAACGCTCCGAGCGCGCGGAGAAGACCGTGGCGGCCTGGCGACAGTTGCGCGGGGAGGTCGGCCAGATGCCCCCGCCCGAAGCGAAGGCCGTCCTCCAGGGCTTCATCAGCCGGGTCTCGTTCTCGAAGTACGACGACCTCGTCCGGGTGGACATCCGCTAGAACGCGCAATGCAACCTTCACGCAGGCGACCGTTGCATTGCGACGCCAGTAACGGCGCGGGTTCGTGCCATCTCCCCCTCTGCGGTCGCCCGCTCCGGGTGCACCCTGCCGGGCATGGACACACCACAGCGCATCGACCGTAACCGCACCCGCGACCAGATCCAGACGAGCCTCCGCGCCATCGCGATCCTCAACCGGGACCACAGCGTCCAGGCCGCCCCCATCAAGCTCGTGCGAGGCACACGCGGGCGGCCCAGCTACACCACCCTCACGTTCCACGTTGACACCCCGGCCTACTTCGCGGCGCTCCGAGAGGTGCAGGCCATGGAGGAGCGGCGGGCAGGGTGAGCGACGGCATCACGGACGCGGACCTCGACGCCCTGCGGGTGGAGCTCGACGTTCGGCGCGACCTCATCCTCGCCCACGCCCTGGTCCACTACATCCACCGTGGCCACCCGCTCGCGCTGCGCACCCTCAACCACAACGGCCTGCGGTGGCTGGAGCCGGGGCAGTTCGTGCTCGCCGCCCGCATCGACGCCGGCGATGAGTTCTGGCGCATCCGCGACAAGCTGCAGGGGCGGTTCGAGGGTGACGCCGGGCGGCGCGCGGCGAGCGACATCGTCGCCCGCAGAGAGGCCCCCGGCCGCTCGGAGGGGTGAGCGGCGCGGAGGCCTCACGGTGGCGCCGCGACGGTCCGCGGGGCGGCTACCCTGCCGCCGCGACGCGCCTGTACGGTGGAAGGCTACGCGGTGGTCGCCTCCAGCGCGGCGAGCTCGGCGTCGATGAGGGCGCGGGCACGCTCGAGGCCCGGCCGCAGGTCCGGCGTCACGGGCGGCTCGGGCTCCTCGACCACGGGCGGCTCCGGCTCGGGCTCGACCACCGGAGGCTCCTCGACCGGCGGCTCGCCCACCACCGGAGGCACGCCACCGACGATCGGGGCGACGAACGGGGCGCGGATGGTGACTCGCTGCAGGCGTCGCGTGGCCGCCCCAGCACCGTCGCCCTTGCTGCGGTCCCCCGAGTCGTAGTCGGCGAACTGCACGGCGAGGACGATCTCCCGCCCCGCCCACGACGGCGGGATGATGTCGCGAGTGCGGTCGTCCGCCGCGCTCCCGAACGTCGACACCCACTGCTTCGCGGCCGGCGACCAGGTCAGCAGCCGCACGTTGAGGCCGTCGATCTCCATGACGTGCTCGTCCAGTGCGCCGACCTTCTGGATCGCCGCCCACTCGAGGTTGCGCTTGCGAGGCGTGCCGTCGCGGCGCCGGGTGCTCTGCACCAGCCACGCGTTGTACCCGTCCACCTCCGGCGAGCCCGAGTGTCGCCACATGATCGATTCGTACGGCTCCGCCGGGAGGCGGCGCTGCACGACGTTGACGAAGTCCGGGTCACCCGGCGTCGAGTTGAGGCCGCCGATCACCTCCCACTCGTCCCGCGGCATCGCCCAGAACGTCACCCACTTTCGCGGCGTGATCCGGTCGAGGCCCGGCAGCACAAAGTGCGCGCGCATGTGGAGGTTGGGGCAGGCCATGACGGCGACCGGCTGCGTGATCGTCTGAAAGCCCGCCTCGTACTGCCCGTAGGGAGCCATGACGCGATGCGGCGGGTGCGCGTAGAGGACGCCGTCGTGCACCTGCGCCAGCGCCTCCACGGTCGAGGCAGCGGGGAGGCCGTAGTCCAGCGCCACCGGCTCCGGGAGCGGCCCGCTCACGCGGACGGGTGCGCCCTCCTGGTTGAGCGCGCGGATGAAGTTGACCGGTGCGGGGATCTGCGGGGTTCCCCGGAATGGGCCGTCCGGCACCCCCGCAAAGTCGATCGTGAGCTCTGCCATGTCAGCCTCCTAGCTGTGCCGCCGCCCGGCGGACGTTGAACTTGACGGGGTTGGGCGCGTAGTCGTCGTCCGTGACCACGAGCTGCAGGTAGTAGGCGCGCGTCTGCGAAACGCTCGGCGCGCCGTCGAGGTGGGCCGTGAGCGCCGAGGTCAGCGCGACGCGCACCACCCCGCCCGCGGCGTCCTGGAGCGTCGTCGCCATGCCCTCGAGGTCGGCGTGGACGACCGCCTGGTCGTTGGACGCGGCGCGGACCGTGGCTGTGACGGTCTTGTTGGTGAGGTCGAGCGCCACGCCGTCCTGGTGGACGGTGACGTCGATGGTGGCCGCCGCGCCGACCGTCACCACGCCGCCCGTGGCCTCGTTGATGAGCGTCGTCATGAGCCGTCTACCTCCGCTGTGATGTGCTGGGTGCCCTCGGCCGTGGCCGCGAGGGCGTACGCGCCGTCCACCGTCACCGTGAGGGTGCCGGTTCCGTCCGCGATCGCCATCAGGTCGGCGACGATGGGCTCGCCGCCCGCCCTCGGCGCGTAGGTCGTGATGACGAGCGCAGCCGCGGCCGGAGTGACGAGGACGTGTGCCGTGGCGATGGCGGTGGGTGTCCGCATCGTCAGGGTGAGCACCGCAGCGGCTGGCGTGACGACCACGTGGGCCGTGGCTGCGACGGTCGGCGCGGACGTGCTGATGGTGAGACTTGCGGCTGCTGGCTCCGCGACCTGCTGGTCGCCCGCGAGCACGGAGGGCTGGTGCCCGGTGAGTACGAGGCTCGCGCCGGCAGGCTCCACCGTCACGTGCGCGGTCGCCGTCACCGTGGGAGCGTGCCCGGTCAGCGTGAGCGCTGCCGCTGCCGGGACGATCGCCTGCTCGTCGGACACGTCGACGGACGGCGCGGCCCCGGTCAGCGTGAGCGAGGCCGCGCCAGGGGTGACCGTCATGTGCGCGGTCGTCGCCACCGTCGGGGTGCTGCCCGTGAGCGTGAGCGAGGCCGCAGCCGGGACCGCGACGCGGTCCGCCGTCACCGAGACCGTGGGCGCTGCACCGGTCAGGCCGAGGCTCGCCGCTGCGGGCTCCAGCACCACGTGGGCCGTGGCTGAGACCGTCGGGGCGCTCCCAGTGAGCGCGAGCGATGCGCCCGTTGGCGTCAGGGTGACGTGCTCCGTGATGGCCACGCTCGGCGCTGCGCCGGTCACGGTGAGTGAGGCCGCTGCTGGTATGACCATCACATGCGCGGACGTGCTGACGGTGGGCGCGTGGGCGGTGAGCGACAGGCTCGCCGCTGCTGGCTCAACCGTGACGTGGTCCGAGGCCGTGACGGCGGGCGCGTGCCCCGTGAGGGTGAGCGAGACTGCGCCCGGTACTACCTCGACGTGCGCTGTGGTGGTGACCGTGGGTGTACGGCCCGTGAGCGTAAGCGAGGCGGCGGCTGGACTGACCTCGACCGACCCACTCCCGGCGTCCGGCGTGATGGCGACGATCGCTGCGGCGCCGTCGCGGCTGGCGCTCAGCGTCCAACTGATCGACTGCGACCCCGCCGAGGCTGAGCCGATCTCCGCGAACGGCAGGGAGGGGTTGGAGAAATTGGACGAGTTGTCCTCACGGATCGTCCAGCCCGAGGCCCCGAACGTCGCGCCGGACCCGGCCCCGGCCATCGCGAGGACGAGGTCGCCCGACGCCGCCGAGCCGGAGGTGGAGCAGGCAGACCACGTCGTGCTGCCCGACGACTGGTTGAGCAAGCCCGACGTGGATACGGTGGGCTCCGCCCCCATGTCGCTGTACTCGTACACGTCGATGCCGATGTCCGCGACGCTGGAGGGCATGTTGACCTGCCACCCCTGCGTCGTCCCGGCGACCGAGGCGGCGTCCGCGCAGATCCAGATCTCGGACGTCCACCACGTCACGGACGACGTCGGTGTGACGCGCGTGTAGACGTTGCTCACGCTGTCGACGACGGACGAGGCATGCACGTCCTGGGACGCCGAGACCACGACGACGAGCATGTTGCCCGCCGCCGTGGTGCCGGTCGCCGTGGCCGCTCGACTGGAGCCGCCACCCCGTGCGCTCGCCCGCTTTGCGACGTACGCCATCAGGTGCTACGCGAGCGTCATGACGCCGTTGCTGGCGTTTGCGGCGACCGTGAGCGTGTTGCCGTCGGTCGCCGTCACGTCCGCCGGGGCGTCGTCCAGCAGGCAGTAGCACAGCACATCGCCGCCCACCTCGTAGATGGCCGCGAACCGCGCTGTGATCGGCCCGCCGCTGGCCGTCCACACCGGATCGGTGTCGATGTCCACCTTGACCGAGGTCGTGCCCGAGAGCGTCATGGTGATCGACGCGCCGCCCGTGGTGTAGCCGTTGCCGTTGGCGTGCTCGTTGGTCACACCCGAGTAGGCCGTGCTCGACGCGCCGAGGTTCGACGTGCTCAAAAAGAGCGCCATTTTGAAGGTGTCGGTGTCGAGGTCGAAGGTGCCGTTGAGCAGCTTCGTCCGCGCCGAGTTGGTGAGCGTCCACGCTCCTGCTGCCATCAGATACCTCCTGCGTTGCGGGCCTCGAGCTGCTGCGCGGCGACGCTCTTGATGAGCGACAGCACCGCGGCCAGCCCGGCCCCGATCCCGATGATGGCGGCCTGCGTGCCCGCCTCCACGTCCACCACGCCCGAGGACGTGGTGCCGAGGAAGGCGATCAGCGGCCCCAGTACGGCCTGCGCGAACGTCCAGCCCGCGCGCCTCATCACATCCGACCAGTCCATCTCCTCTGTCCTCTCTCAGTTGTCCGATTTCTTCGGACAACTGCCTCTGTCCTCTCTGCGGCCTAGAGGGCCGCGGCCTTGATGCGTAGTCGCTGGACCTTCGCGCTGATGCGCAGGAAGTCCTCGGCGAGCTCGTCCACGAGCTCCTCGAGCTCGGCG
>JALOAM010000148.1 GCA_023228765.1 Dehalococcoidia bacterium | reverse complement strand
GATCCGGAAGGGGCCCTCACCCCAGCCCTCTCCCGAAACCGGGAGAGGGGGTCGGAGTCAGAAACGGAGAGGGGCAGCGCCTTACTGGATGCGCTCGGCGCGGACCACCACGCGGTCGCTGTACTCCAGCGCGTCGAAGTCGAACTCGCCGCCGCAGGTGTAGAGGGTGATCGAGTCGCCGCCGCCGTGGCGCCAGACGGAGCCCCAGTCACCCGAGGTGGCGTTGAACTGGTCGTTGGAGACCACGGCGTAGCGGAACGTGGTGCCGCCGTAGGCGACTTCGATGACGTCGCCGAGCTGGAGGGCGGCGAGCTCCCGGAAGACGCCGGGGCCGCGGTAGTGGACGCCGCCGGCGTAGTTGACGGTCCAGTTGTAGTCGACGTGGCCGGAGAAGACGGCGTTGCCGCCGCCGCCCGGGACGCCGCCCATGCCCGCCCACGAGCTGAGGTCGTACCAGATCACCTCGGCGGGGCCCTCGGGGTCCGCCATCACGCCGTCGCTCCCCACCACGCGGCTCGCGACCTTCGCCTCCACCCCGAGCTTCGGGATCTTCAGCGTCGCGAACGTGGCGTCCGAGGGGTACCCGTGGGCGTCGATGAAGTCCGTGAGGCTGCTGATCGCCTGTACCGCCTCCGCGCTCGCCGTCTGCGACGGACGCGGCGTGGAGGTCGCGCGTGGCGTGGTGGTCTCCACCACGGCGGTCTCGGACGGCACCGCGATCGTGATCACGGGGTCCTCGCCCCCGCCCCCACACGCGCTCAGCACCCCGAGCGCCAGGAGGCCGAACGCGCCCGCCAGCAGGCGCCGCGCACCCCTCGACCCGAGGGACCGAGCAACCCTGCCCGAGGGAGCGTGGAGGAGCGCGCGCGAGCGTGTCATCTGGCGGTCAGCGTACAGCGACCCCGCGATCTGAACACCCGCGATCTGCGAGGAAGTCGTGAAGAGACCATGAACCCCCGCCGCCCCCCGCCCCTCCCACCCCCCTCCCGCTCCGCCTCCGACCCCCTCGCCCGCGCAGCGGGAGAGGGTTGGGGTGAGGGTCTGCTCCGGCTCCGCCTCCGAACCGGTCGAGGGCACTCGCATCGTCACCCGCAGAGGGGACCCTCACCCCCCGCCCTCGCCCGCTCCCCGCCCGCTCCGAATTCTGACCCCCTCGCCCGCGCAGCGGGAGAGGGTTGGGGTGAGGGTCTGCTCCGGCTCTGCCTCCGAACCGGTCGAGGGCGCTCGCATCGTCACCCGCAGAGGGGACCCTCACCCCCCGCCCTCTCCCGTTGTGCGGGCGAGGGAGCCTGAGCGGGAGAGGGTTGGGGTGAGGGTCTGCTCCGGCTCTGCTTCCGAACTGGTCGAGGGCGCTCGCATCGTCGTCCGCAGAGGGGGACCCTCACCCCCCGCCCTCTCCCGCTGCGCGGGCGAGGGAGCCCGAGCGGGTCAGAGTCAGAACCGGAGAGGGGAGGTCAGCGCGCGCACGCGGCGAGGGCGGCCTACTGCAGGCGCAGCCGCACCACGTCGCCGTAGCCGAGCGTGAGGTAGCTCTGGAGGAAGGAGGGGCCGCCGGGGGTGTAGGACAACCACCGGCCGAGGTCGGCGTCGTACTGGCTGACGCGGGCGACGGGGAGGTCGAGGGCGCGGAGCGCGGTGGCGATGGGGGTGCGGTCGAGGCCGACCCAGGTGAGCGTGACCGCCTCGCCGGCGGCGTCCGGGAGGGCGCCGAGCCAGTCACCACTCTCCGAGGATGGCGCGGGGGTGAGTGAGACGAGGAAGCGCTGGCCGGCCTCGAAGCGGACGGACTGGCTGGTCAGGGCGAACGAGCCGTCGTCGACGCTGCCGTAGAGGAGGCGGAAGGCGACGGCCTGGCCCGTCGAGGGGCAGCCGGCGCGGGTGTCGCTGCCGGCGATCTCCATGGAGTAGTAGCCGTCGCCGCCGTTGAGGCGCTGGACGTTGCCGGTGCCGCAGACGACGCCGGTCTGGCCGATGGCCCGGACCTTCGTCGGGAGGTCGCCGTCCTCGTCGCGGAGGACGAGGCCGAAGAACGTGGCGGTGTCGCCGCGGACGGTCTGGTCGAGGGAGGCGGTCTGCTCGACGGATCCCGTCGCGGACGGGTGGGGGGCGGCGGACACGGAAGTGGCCGGCCCCCCGGTCCCCACCACCGCCGCCGAAGCGGAGGAGGTGAGGCCGAAGAGACCGGCCACGACAAGTGCCGTTACCGCGAGGCGGTTACGGGTGGCCTGACATCGAAGCATCGAAGCCAGGCCCACCGTCATTCCCCTCGTGGCCCGCAGCTACTAGGAGCGGCGGGTGGCGGTGCGGCCGCCGGCGACCATGGCCGCGGCGAACACACCCAGGGCCAGCACGAGCGCCATCGAGGTGCCCGTGGTGCCCAGCAGGCCGGCGTTGCCGGTCTCGGCCGGACCCGGGGTCTCCTCGCCGCCGCCAGCGCCCTCGCCAGCGGTCAGGGTGACCTCGGTGGAGGCGAAGCCCTCGAACTCAACGGTCTCGGCAGCAGCCTCGCCGTCGATGGTGAAGGAAACCTCGTCGCCGTTGGTGCCGTTCTGGATGTCGATCACCCAGCCGTCGGCGGTCGCGGTCGCGGTGCCGACGGACTCGCCGTCGATCGAGGCCTCGATGACCGAGCCCTCAACCACGTCACCCTCGCCGGTGACACCAAAGACCTGCATCGGGTTGGCCGGCTGAGCGGCGGCCACGGAGGCCAGCATCAGCGCGGCGATGGCGGTGATGCCCAGGGCACCGGCCATCTTGCGGATCAGAGTCATTCGTTAGCTCCTAAAGGAGTTGCCCGCCCGTAGATAAGAGTTCCCGTCCCGGGCCGAAGCCCGGGACGGGAGGTGAGTCAGAGACTCGTTACTTGACCACGAACACCGCGGTCGCGCCGGCGAAGCCATCCTCGAACTGCGCGTTGAACGCGTTGTTCACGAAGGCGGTCGCACCGGTCGCGCCGACCGTGTAGCGGTACCAGTTGCCGTCGGTGCCCTGGACCCAGACGCCGGTACCACCAGCGTCGGCGGTCGCGTCGGCCAGGTCAGCAATCGAGCCACCGTTGAAGACGGCCGAACCAACGTTGCCCGTACCGAAGTTCGGGGCGGAAGCGAAGGCGCCATCGCCCTCCGCCGGCGGCGGGGTCGTCGACTGAGTCAGCGAGATCGACTGGTTCACACGAGTAGCACCGGTCAGCGCAAGCGGCGTACCAGTAGCACCATCGCCGACAGAAACGATGCCGTTACCGGCGGTGCCGGTCAGTGCCACCGCGAAGGTCGCCGAGCCATTCGTCGTCGTCGTCACCGCCGGAGCGGCCGAGCCGACCGTCGAAGCGATCGTCAGAGCGACACCAGTGCCATCCGCGACCGGGCGGCCCTCGGAGTCAACGACGTTAACGACAACCTGGCCGCCGGAGACGGTCGTGGTCACGCTTGCAGCCGGGCCCGCCAGAGTCACCTCGACCGAACCCGAGACGTTCGTGCCCTGCAGGTCGCGAGCCGTAACGGTCGCAACACCAACCTGCGAAGCGGCAGCACCACAGACGTCAGCCTGGACCCGGCCAGCAACACCAGACACCGTGTTGGTGAGGAGAGCGACGGTAGTGCCCGACGTGTTGTCACAGGCACCAACAGCAGCGATCCGACCAGCGCTGGTGGAAAGCTGGATCAGGCGGTTGTTGACACCAACCGGAGTGGCGGCCGCATCAACGACGCGGAACGTCACGGTCGACGTGTCGTTGGGGCTGACGTATGCCGGGCTCGCCGACGCGTTGTCAGGAGCGATGTGACTCGTCGCACCAGCGATGAAGGAACCAGTGATAGCCGCCGGCGCACCAGCGGTCGTAGCCGCCGACTGCAGCGTCTTCTGCGCGGTAGCAGCGATGCCACCAGCCGTAACGAGCACCGTGTTCGTCCCACTGGTCGTGCCAGTGTTGAGAGCCACAGTAATCGGGGTGCCGGTGGTGTCGCAGCTGTCCGCCTGGAACAGCTGACCACAGACGAATGTGATCGAGTTCTGGTTGTTCTCAACGAACGTACCCAGGGTCGTCGTCACGGTAACCTGCACACCGTTCACCGTCGCAGCAGCTGCGAACGGCGTGGCATCGTCAAATTCGATTGCGCAGGTGTAGGTCGCCGTCGAGCTGACCTGGATCGCTGCACCACAGTCGATGTCAGCGGAGGCGACCGGGCCCGCAGCGTCCGCCGTGTTCACCATGGTGGCCATTGCCATCAGGGCGAACAGGGCGGCGGCAACAGCACCGATCCCAAGCTTCTTGATCTGAGTCAAACTAGTCCTCCAGGACTGTTCGCTGTGCCCGCTCAACCGAGGGGCACGTTTCTTGCAATCAAATCGGTAGAGCTACTCCTCGGCAATCCCTTCCGCGGAGGTCCCGGCAACAGGCCGGATGTCAGGCGGTTCATACCGCCGCTCGAGCGAGACGCCACCAACCGCCGGCAATCTCACCTGACCGAGACCAGAAATCGACACGTTGCGCATCCTAGGTTGGGCGCGCGCAAGGCGCATCCTCCCCCGGGACACAGCCCTGAGAACGACCCCCGCGAGGTAATAGTTAACGCTCGCGTCGGAAACCGCATGTAAAACCCATCACATGCCGCCTCGACGCCGCATTCGCCCATCACGAAGCGATGTCATCCCCATCGGGAGGTCAAACGAACGTGAAGTGGATGTGTTCCGGATCAGGTGTATACGCAGTTGTTGGGGGGCCTCCGGCGCCTCTCCGGGTCTGACCCCCTCTTCCGCTCCGGCTCCCTCGCCCGCGGAGCGGGAGAGGGCGGGGGTGAGGGTCCGCTCCGCATTCCACGACGCGGACGCCCTCCACGGCCTCGAACGCCGATCCCGGAACAGACCCTCACCCCAACCCTCTCCCGCTTCGCGGGCGAGGGGGTCAGAGGCCGACTCGGAGCAGACCACGTCCGGGCTCCCTCGCCCGCGCCAGCGGGAGAGGGCGGGGGGTGAGGGTCCGCTCTGCATTCCACGACGCGAACGCCCTCCATGGCCTCGAACGCCGATCCCGGAACAGACCCTCACCCCAACCCTCTCCCGCTCTGCGGGCGAGGGGTCAGAGGCGGACTCGGAGCAGCAGACCGTGACCAGTGCCAGATCCACCTTGCTCACTCGTGGGGGCGGAGGGGAGGCTGGGGGCAGGCACCTGCTGCCACATCGCCGACGACGAGCGCGGGCGCTTCGTGCGGACCAGACAGACGCGGAGATGGCCCTCTGGCGAGCGGTGCGGGACCGCCGGTTCGAGGGCTACAAGTTCCGCCGTCAGCACCCGGTCGGCCCGTACATCGCGGACTTCGCTTGCGTCGAGCACGCCCTGATCGTCGAAGTAGACGGCTCGCAGCACCTCGAAACACAGGCGGGCTACGACCGGGTCCGTGACGCCTTCCTCCGCGAAGAGGGCTTCCGCGTCCTGCGCTTCACCAACCTCGACGTCCTCCGCGAGCTGGATGGCGTGGCGACGAGAATCCTCCAGGCGTTGCGGGAACAAGCGGGCGAATAGCGCCACCGCTTCCGCCTCCCGGCACCGCCTCTGACCCCCTCGCCCGCGCAGCGGGAGAGGGTTGGGGTGAGGGTCTGCTCTGCATTTCACATGCGAGCGCCCTTGATGACTCCGAACGCAGATCCGGAGCAGACCCTCACCCCCGCCCTCTCCCGCTTCGCGGGCGAGGGGGCCAGAAGCAGAGAGGGGAGGCGGAGAGGCCCCCGGAACTGCCCTCGAACGGGGGGCGTTAACCCGGGGCCGTCCTCGGCGTTATCTCTGCTGCAAGCGGGGAGACGAGACACCAGGCGCGCACGGACCGGATCGGTCGCCGGGCGCTCCCTTGGGCGGGTCAGACCTACACTGAACGCGCCTCAGCGGAGCGGCCTACCTATGGCAGACCCCCTACCCGGCGCACTGGGACGCGGATCCTCGCTGCCGAGCCTGTCGATTGCCGAAGAACGCACGCTCGTGGAGCGCGCGGGGCGCGGCGACCAGCGGGCGATCGGGCGGCTCTATGACGCGTACGTCGCGCCGCTCTATCGCTTCTGCCTCGCCCGTGTCGGCAACGAGACCGACGCGGAGGACCTGACCGAGGAGATCTTCCTCAAGGTCATGAGGGCCGTCGGCGGGTTCGAGTGGCGACCGCTCCCGTTGGGAGAGGGTGGGGAAGAGCGCAGCCCGTTCCGGGCGTGGATCTTCCGCATCGCTCGCAACCACGTGGTCTCCCACTACCGGCGCACCGCCGCCCGGCCGACCGCCGGCGAGGTGCCTGAGTGGATCGAGGACAACCAGCGCGGGCCGGCCGAGATGGCCGAACTCGCGATGACAGTGGACGAGGTGTTCCAGGCAGTCGAGCAGCTGTCGCAGGCACAGCGCGAGGTGATCCTGCTCCGCTTCGGCTCCGGGCTCTCCGTGGCCGAGACGGCGGAAGCCCTCGACAAGAACCAGACGAACGTGAAGGTGCTCCAGCACAAGGGCATCAAGAAGCTGAAGGAGATCCTGGTCGAGTCCCGGCAACTGCCGATCACGACCGAGGGCAAGTAGCCAACGCAAGCGCAGTAACAAGAGCAGTAGCAAGAGCAAGCAGGAGCATGAGCGACCGCGAGCAGCGCCCCGGGCAGGGTGGAGAGCACGGACGGACCGAGGGCGACCTCGACCCGGCGCTCGCGCGCGCCCTCGACCCGGTCGAGGTGACGGAGATCATGCGCCTGGACCGCGCGCTCGCCTCGCTCGACCGCGGGGAGATGCCGGACCTCGACCCGACCGAGGACCCCGAGCTGCACGCCATGGTCCGCGCCGCCCGCGCCGTTGACCACTCCTTCGAAGCCACCACCACCACCCGCGCCTTCAACTCCTTCCACCACCGCTCCCGCGCCGCCCTCCTCCACACGCTCGAAGCCGAGCGCCCCGTCCCCTTCCGCGAACGCCTCCGTATCGTGGTCGCCGCTGCGGCCGGCATCGCGGCCGTCGCCATCAGCGTCGCCACCCTCGGCGGGCCGTTGCTGGACGGGCTGGGTGGGGACGGCGACGAGCCGGCGCCCACGCCGAGCATCAAGGTGGAGAACCTCACCCACCAGCAGACCCAGCAACAGCTGGACCGCCTCAGCCTCGCCGTGGAGGGCCTCAGCACCCGCGCGCTCTCCGGCCAGAGCCTCTCCAGCGCCCAGCTCCACGAGTTCACCGAGAACGCGGCCCGCGTCGCCGACTCGATCGAGCGCCAGCCCGACACCGTCAGCCCGGACGCCGTCCGCACCTACATGGAGCGCACGCAGGCGGCCCAGGAAGCCCTGAACAGCGGCCAGCTCGAACCCGGCGCGGAGGACGCGGCCGTCGCCGCGCAGCGCGCCGCCGAGGACGGCCTCGTCGTCGCCTCGCGCTACCTCGGCGGCGAGGGTGGCGCGGACGGCTCCCCGCTCCCCGGCTCCACCGAGACCCCCGAACCCACCGACACCGCCACCCCCGAGGCCACGCCGACGGAGACGCCCTCCACCACCCCGACCGAGACGCCGAGCGTCACGCCGACCTCGACTCCCACGGGCACCGCCACCCCCACCGCCACCCCGAGTGCGAGCGCGACGCCCTCCGGCACCCCCCGCGCCTCCTCCACCTCCACCGTCGAGTAGCCCTCCGGCCCCCTCGCCCCCTCTGTTCCCCTCTCATCCGACTCTGATTCTGACTCCCATCCGGTTCTGACCCCCTCTCCCGGTTTCGGGAGAGGGTTGGGGTGAGGGCCCCTTCTGCAACCCCGCGCTCGCGAGGTCCTCGATCGTGCGCG
>JALOAM010000006.1 GCA_023228765.1 Dehalococcoidia bacterium | reverse complement strand
TTCTTCTGCTCCTCGCTGCCGTGGACCATGATCGTGGAGCCGACGTCCGGCACGCGCACCATGGGAGCGCCGCGCTTCGCGACGGTCTCGTTCAGGATGAACTGCTCCATCGGCGAGAGATCCGCTCCGCCGTATTCCTTCGGCCACGCGGGGGCGATCCAGCCCTTCTCCACCAGGGCGGCGCGCCACTTCTTCATCGCCCCGCCGTCCTCGCCGCGACGTCGCCCCTCCGTCCGAGGGTCCACGTTCGGGTCAGCGACGAGCTCCTCGGGGAAGTTCGCGTCGAAGAAGGCCTCGACTTCCTTGCGGAAGGCGGCCTGTTCCGGGCTGTCTGCAAAGTCCATGTCGTCCCCCTCGTGCGTACCGGCGTTCCCCGGCCGCAAGCGGATGCGGATTGCCTCGAAGCCGCGCCATGCTACGCGTTCGCGGGTCAACTTTCTAGCGGACGTGAGGGTTGGGGTGAAGAGGGAGCGGAGGAGACCCTCACCCCAACCCTCTCCCGAAACCGGGAGAGGGGGCCGGATCCAGAGGGTCGGATTCGGAGAGGACGAATGACCTCGAACGGTGGTTGGGGCGAGGGGCCGAGGCTCAGCCCCCTCCTCCTGTATGGGGGAGGGTTGGGGGGCCTCCCTCAGTCGTGCAGGATGAGCGTCGGGAGCCTTAAGGGCTGGCGCGCCGTCGAGGGCGTCTCCGGTGGAGTGCTACTGCTCCGGCGTCGCGTCCTCGCCCTCGTCGACGACGATGGGCTCTTCCCTCGGGAAGTTGATCTCCGGCTGGCCGGAGGACTGCGATCCGCTGAAGGCGAGGAAGCCCGAGGCGAACGCCCAGCCCACGATGATGAACCCGATCGGGAACATCACGAGGTTCGGGACGCGCCAGCTCGATTCCCAGATGTCGAGGACGATAGCGTCGATCGGCATGGTCAGCCTCTTTCCAGAGTCCGGCGCCAGTCTCGCAACCGCACCGTCCGAGGACAAGCGCCCGCGAAGTCGGCTGGCGTCGATTATGTCCCGAATGCCTCGCGCAGGCGCGAGGCCGCCCACTCTACCGACTCCAGGCCGGCCGGGAAGTAGTGGGCGTTCACGAAGAACGTGTGGATCTGGCCCTCGTAGCACTTCGCCTCGACGGGAACGCCGGCCGTGGCGAGGGCGTCCGCGTACGCCATGCCCTCGTCGCGCAGGGGGTCGTACTCGGCGGTGATCACGGTGGCGGGCGGGAGGCCTCCGAGGTTCGCGTGGCGGAGTGGCGAGACCAGCGGCTGGAGGCGATCCACCTCGGACGAGCAGTAGTTGTCGTAGAACCACCCCATGAGGTCAGGCGTCAGGACGTATGGCGCGTTCTCCTCGTACGACTTCGTGTCGCACGCGCCGTCGGTGACGGGGTAGACGAGCAACTGGTGGGCGAGCGTCGGGCCTCCGCGGTCGCGGAGGAGCTGGCACACCACCGCCGCGAGGTTCCCGCCGGCGGAGTCGCCACCGATGGCGATGCGTGCGGGGTCGATGTTCATCCTCGGCGCGTTCTGGGCGGCCCAGACGGCGATCGCATACGCGTCATCCACGGCGGCCGGGAACGGAGCCTCCGGGGCCAGGCGGTACTCGACCGAGATCACGATGCAGTTCGCCATCGTGCAGAGCCGCCGAGCGGTCGGGTCGGCGCCCTCGATGCTGCCGATGGTCCAGCCGCCGCCGTGGTACCAGACCAGCGCCGGGAGGGCGTCATCGGCACCGCCCTCGGAGGCCGGGGGCCAGTAGATGCGGACGGGGATCGGGCCCTCGGGTCCGGCGGCCTCCATGTCCATCACCTCGCCGACCTCCGGCCCGGGCGGCGGGAGGACGCGACGGGCGCGCGCCTCGTGCGCGGGAAGCTGCCAGATCGGCGGCTGCATCGCGGCGGACGCTTCGAGGAACTTCACGGCCAGTGGGTCGAGGGGCATGACGGACCTCCGGACGGCTCGCTCGTCGTGCCCGATTACTAGCACGTCCGTCCGAGCGCAGTCACCCTCCTCCGGGGAGCGGCGCGGCGATCCCGGGGAGGTCGCGCAGGGCGTCCTCGCCACCCCACGTCAGCAGGGTCACGTATCGCACGACGCGGTAGTACATCCTCGCGAGGAAGGAGCAGACGGGGCTGTCCTCGCACACGCGGTCCACGCCGAGGTGCGACGAGTCGAGGAGGTCGGCGAAGAAACCGTCGTCGCAGGCGAGCCGTTCGAGGAGCGAGGCGGCGTCCGGCAGGTCGACGATGCACGTGTCATGGCCCTCGCACGCCTCGTTGAACGACCAGCCGAAGGGGTAGTCCGGGGAGTACGAGCAGAAGTCGCGGGGGTCGCCCTCGGCAGCGGACGCGGTGGAGGTGCCGGTGACCACTGTGCCACCGAAGACCGTGCCACCGAAGACCACGAGGGCGCACAGCAGCAGCGGTAGAATGGAAGAGCGGCGCATTGCGGGTCCTCGCCTGGCCCTCGCGGATCGCGAGGGCGGCGCGGGTGGGGCCCCTTCATCGTAGCCCTGCGCTCGCCCCCGAGATGATCGATTCGACCAGCTTCGCCCTCGACCGTCTGCATCCCGCTGTTCGACTCTGGTTCGAGCGGCGCTTCGCCGCGCCCACGGACGCGCAGACCGCAGGGTGGCCCGCCATCGCCGAGGGACGCGACGTCCTCCTGGCCGCGCCGACGGGCTCCGGCAAGACGCTCTCCGCCTTCCTCATGGGGATCGACTCACTGGTGCGCGAGGCCGAGCATGCCGCGCTGCCGGACGAAATCCGCATCGTCTACGTCTCGCCGCTGAAGGCGCTCGGCAACGACATCGAGCGCAACCTCGAGACACCGCTCGAGGAGATCCGCGCGACCGCCGAGGAACTCGGCATCACGCTCGCACCGATCACGACGGCGGTGCGCTCCGGCGACACGCCGCAGTCGGAGCGACAGGCGATCGTGCGAAAGCCACCCCACATCCTGATCACCACGCCGGAGTCGCTGTACCTGATGGCCACCTCGGAGCGTGCCCGCCTCGCGCTCAAGAGCGTGCGCACGGTGATCGTAGACGAGATCCACGCGCTCGCCCGCGACCGGCGGGGCTCCCACCTCACGCTCACCCTCGAACGGCTCGACCACGTCGTGCGTACCGCCGAGGGCGGGCGCGGGCAGGCGCCCCAGCGCGTCGGCCTCTCCGCGACGCAACGCCCGATCGAAGAGATCGCGCGGTTCCTGGTCGGCTCAGACCGCGGCTGCGAGGTGCTCGACCTGGGCCACCAGCGCGACCTCGAACTTCACATCGAGGTGCCCCCAAGTGACCTCGAGGCGGTCGCGCCGAAGGAGCAGATGGGCGAGTCGTACGACCGCCTCGCCGAGCTGATCACGGAGCACCAGACCACGCTGGTGTTCGTGAACACGCGCTCGCAGTCCGAGCGGATCGCGCACAAGCTCGCGGAACGTCTCGGCGAGGACGCCGTCGCGAGTCACCACGGATCGCTCTCGAAGGAACGCCGGCTGCGCGTCGAGCAGCGGCTGAAGGCGGGCGACCTGAAGGCACTCGTCGCCACGGCCTCGCTAGAGCTCGGCATCGACGTCGGCAGCATCGACCTCGTCTGCCAGGTCGGCACGCCAAGGGGGATCGCCACGTTCCTCCAGCGCGTCGGGCGTTCCGGCCACGCCCTCGGACTGCGGCCGCACGGCCGCCTCTTCCCCACCACCCGCGACGAGCTGATCGAGTGCGCCGCCCTCGTGCGCGCCGTCCGAGGCGGCCGACTCGACCGCATCTACCAGCCCGTCGCGCCCCTCGACGTCCTCGCCCAGCAGATCGTGGCGGAAGTGGCGTGCGAGGACTGGCGCGAGGACGACCTGTACGTGCTCGTGCGGCGCGCCGCGCCGTTCGCCGCCCTCGAACGCGAGTCCTTCGACGAGATCGTGGAGATGCTCGCGACCGGCATCGGCGAGGGCGCGGGACGCGCGGCGCCCCTCGTGCACCGCGACCGCATCAACGGCATCCTCCGCCCGAGGCGCGCCGCGCGCCTCACGGCGATCCAGAACGGCGGCACGATCCCGGAGCTCGGCGACTACCGCGTGGTCGCGGATCCGGAGGGCGTCTTCGTCGGCACGGTGAACGAGGACTTCGCGATGGAGTCCCAGCAGGGCGACATCTTCCTGCTCGGCTCCACCTCCTGGCGCATCTCCCGCCTCGGCGTGAACACGGTGCACGTCACCGACGCCGGAGGCGCACCGCCGACCGTCCCGTTCTGGCTCGGCGAGGCCCCCGGCCGCACCCTCGAACTCTCCGAGGAAGTCGGGCGGCTCCGACGTGACATCGCGGCGCGGTTGGACGAGACCACTACGTCTGATGGGCGAGACACCGTCTGCGCCTGGCTCGCCGAGGAGTGCGCGGTCTCGCGCCTCGCGGCGGAGCAGATGGTGGACTACCTGCGCGCGACGCGGGACGGCCTTGGCGTCGTGCCCTCGGACACGGATGTCGTCTTCGAGCGGTTCTTCGACGACTCCGGCGGGATGCAACTGGTGGTGCACGCCCCGTTCGGGATGCGTATCAACCGCGCGTGGGGCCTCGCGCTGCGGAAGCGCTTCTGCGTCGCGTTCGACTTCGAGTTGCAGGCCGCCGCCAACGACGACGCGATCCTCCTCTCCTCCGGCCCCCAGCACTCGTGGCCCCTCGAAGAGGCGTACGAGTGGGTGAAGCCCGCGAACGTCGAGGAGTCCGTCCACTCCTCCGTGTTCTACATCCCGATGTTCCCGACACGCTGGCGCTGGAACACGACGCGGGCGCTCGCCGTACCTCGGATGCGCGGGGGCAAGTGGGTGCCGCCGTTCGTGCAGCGGATGCGCGCGGACGACCTGATGGCGGCGGTGTTCCCGGAGCAGGTGGGCTGCCAGGAGCACATGACGGAACCGCTGAGGCTCCCCGACCACCCGCTGATGCAGCAGACGATGCGCGACTGCCTCTTCGAAGCGATGGATGTCGAGAACCTGCGTCACGTCCTCGAACGCGTCGAGGCCGGCGAGATCCGCTACCACGCGAAGGACACCGTGGAGCCCTCGCCGATGGCGCACGAGATCATCACCGGCAAGCCCTACACCTACCTGGACGACGCGCCGATCGAGGAACGCCGCACCCGCGCGATCACGCTCCGGCGAGGTCTCCCGGAGAACGCGCGCGACCTCGCCGCGCTGGACGCGGACGCCATCGCGGCCGTGGCCGATGAGGCATGGCCCCAGCCGCGCTCGGCCGAGGAGGTGCACGACATCCTCCTCGGCGTCGTCGCCATCGACGAGCGCGCCGTCGCGACCTCGACAGACGGCGACTGGCTCGACTGGTTCGAGGAGCTCCGCACCGCCGGCCGCGCCGCCGCGGTCGAGACCGGCGACTCTCGCGTGTGGTTCCCCGTCGAGCAGATCGCGGCGGTGAAGTACCTCTATGAGGGCGCTCCCATTCCCGCCGTCGATGTCCCGGCCCGCGCCCAGGTCCCCTGCGAGCATCGCGAGGCCGCTCGCATCCGCCTCCTCCGTGGCCACATGGAGATCGCCGGCGTCACCACCGCCGAGGACCTCGCGGAGCGTGTCGCCCTCGGCGTGACGGACGTGGAACACGGGCTCGTGATGCTGGAGGCGCAGGGCTTCGTGCTGCGCGGGCGGTTCTCGCCGGAGGCCGCGGCCTCTTCGGACGGCCCGGACGAGTGGTGCGACCGCCGCCTGCTCGCGCGCATCCACCGCTACACCCTCGACCGCCTCCGCAAGGAGATCGACCCCGTCGCGAAGCAGGACTACATGCGTTTCCTGCTCCGCTGGCAGCACCTCGACCCGCGCACCGCCCTCGAGGGCCGCGGCGGCCTCCGCGCCGCGATCGAGCGTCTGGCGGGGTTCGAGGCGCCCGCCAGCGTGTGGGAGTCCGACCTCCTCCGCGCGCGCATGGCCGAGTACCACGCATCGTGGCTCGACGAGCTCTGCCTCGCCGGCGAGGTCGCGTGGGCGCGCCTCACCACTCCCGCCAGCCGGCGCGGCGATACCGGCGAGGGACGCCTGGGCAGTGCGGCAACGCGCGCCACGCCCGTGACGCTGATGCCGCGCTCCACCTTCGCAATGCACCTCGCGGCCACGCGAGGCACCTCGGACGGCTGGGGCGGCGGCGACTCGCCGCTCCCCACAGCCGGCGCCGCCGGGGAGATCGCCGCGCTCCTCAAGACGCGCGGCGCGCTGTTCTTCGACGAGATCGTGACCGGCACTCGGCGGCTCGTGACCGACATCGAGCAGGGCCTGCGCGAGCTGATCGCGGGTGGCTGGGTGGCATCAGACGGCTTCCAGGGCCTCCGCGAGATTGCAGGCGGCAGCCGCTCCCGCGACCGGCACCGCCGTCGCGCGCCTCGGGGCGGCGGCAACTACCTGCGAGGTGGCATGTTCGCCGGAGGCGGCCCGCCGGGCCGCTGGTCGCTCGTCCGCACCCCCGACCACGATCCGAAGCTCGCCGACGAGTTCGAAGACGAAGTCGCCGAGGGCGTCGCGCACACCCTCCTCGCTCGGTACGGGGTCGTCTTCCGCGACCTCGCCCTCCGCGAGTCCTACACGGTGCCGTGGCGCTACGTGATGCGCGCGCTCCGCCGGCTGGAGGCGCGCGGCGTCATCCGCGGCGGCCGCTTCGTCATCGGCGTCGCGGGGGAGCAGTACGCCCTCCCGGAGGCGGTCACCCTCCTGCGGGAGGTCCGCCGCGAACCCCACGACGGCACGCGCATCACCATCAGCGCGGTCGACCCCGTGAACCTCACCGGCGCCCTCCTCCCCGGTGACCGCGTCCCCGCCCAGCGAGGCCGCACCGTCACCTTCGTGGACGGCCTCCCCGAGACCGCTCCCACGGCCGTCATGGTGGGCGGCGATGACTAGCCCACCGCGACAAAGCACACGCCGGTTCCCCACGAAGGTGGACTGGTGGGTCCTCGTATGCATCGTGAGCGGGCCGCTGGTCGCGGGCGCCGCAGCGGTCGGGTCGCTGCTGAGTGACGACATCGCCGCGATGGTCGTCTCGTGGGTGATGCTCGTCGGCGTCGGGCTCCTCTACGTCGCCGTCGTCTGGCCGGTCTACTACGAAGTCGACGGCGAGACGCTCCTCGTGCGGTTCGGGATGATCCGGTCACGCACCCCGCTCAACGACGTCGTGCGCATCCGCCGGTCGAGGAACCTGCTCTCCAGTCCCGCGATGTCCCTCGACCGCCTCCAGATCGACCGCCGCGGCGGCGGGTTCTTCCTCCTCTCGCCCGCCGACAAAGCCGGCTTCATCGCCGCCATCCGCGAGGGCAACCCAAATGTCACGATCGATCCCGAGGTGGGGAGCTACGCACCGGCGCACGTCGGACAGTGGTCAGCGCAACCACCTTCGGGATCCCATGCCGAGCCGCGCCGGGTCGACGAGCGGATGGAGCGGACGAAGGACGGACGCAGCTGGCGAATCGGCGGACCCGACGAGGTCGCCTGGATCGCTGAGGGCACCGTCAAGCACGGCGTTGCAGTGACCGTCGCCATTCCCCCGGTCTTCGAGGCGTACGCCACCTGCTATCCGCCCGGCAAGCCTCCCGTCCCGACGATGGTGCATGAGCAGACCCTGGTGGACCACCTCGTCGCACACACGCCCGACCAGCCCTGGTGGCTCGGATACCTCGACACCGGCGCGCACGACGTCGTGTTCGACGATGCACCGATGGTCTCGCTCTACTTCGACTGGAACTACGTGCTCGTGCAGGCCGGGCCAGAGCAAGCTCTGACTTGGCGGACCGGCCACACGAGGGCCGGACTCAACGAGGGAGCCCTCCCCGACCTGTTCTTCCCCGCCGACCGCTCGTGGCTCGTGTCGGGTCTCTGGGACGACCTCTGGACCTGCATTGGCGGTTCGGCTGCCCTCATCGATGCGCTGCATCGCGACCCCGCCGTCGCCGCCCGCATCATCGGCCCCGATGACGACCGCAAGCCGCCAGAACTCCCCCGCTATTGAGATGCGCCGAGGTCGAGGCAAGCGATCCGCAGCACCCGACCAGGCACGGCCCCGGCCGGACGTGTTCGACCTGCGCGTGGACCGCTCGCCGAGGCAGGCGGTCCACGACGCCGATCTGCCACGACCTCTGACCTCTGACCTCTGGCCCCCTCTCCCGGTTTCGGGAGAGGGTTGGGGTGAGGGCCGTTCCGGATCCGCTGCGCTCGCGGGCTCGTCAGGCCTCGGGCATCGTCGAGTCGACGAGACCCATCACGTTGCCGGCAGGGTCGCGGAACTGCGCGAAGGTGACCATGCCGGGGATGGTGGTCACGTCCTGCAGGATCTCGGCACCGTTGGCCTGCGCCTTCGCCACGGCGGCCTGGATGTTGTCCGTCGCGATGTAGATGACGACGCCCGGCCCGGCCGGTGACTCGTCGACGGCCCCGCGGAGGCTCTGGCCATCCTCGAACGAGGAGACGATGCCGTACTGCATGTCACCGCGGGGATCGATCTCCCAGCCGAACGTGTCCTGGTAGAAGGACTGGAGCGTGGCCTTCTGGCCCTCGGCGGCCATGATCTCGAAGTGGACGATGGGGTGCTCTGCCATGACGCGATCCTTGTGCTGACCGGGGTCTCGTAGGTGTGGGGATGGGGCGACCCATCGAGGATACGCGCGGCCCGGTCGCCCTCGACGGGTGCGATGGCACTCGGACGGCACAGGATGCGAGGCGTCACGGGGGCACGCACGTATACTCCGCGCGCGGCGCGCCATGGCGTCGCGTCATTGCGGCGTGACATGACGTCGCGAGGAAGGCACGGACAGTGCGCAAGATCACGATCGGGATCAACTGGCAGGGCGAGTTCGACCTGGATGACGTCATCCAGCAGGCGAAGATCGCCGACGAGGCCGGGGTCCACGAAGTCACGGTGGCGGAGGCCTGGGGGCGGGACGCCCTCTCGATCCTCGCGGTGCTCGCGCGAGAGACCTCCAACATCAACCTGGGCACGAGCATCATCAACATCTTCTCGAGGACCCCGGCGGCGGTGGCGCAGCACTTCGCCACGCTGGACGAGTTCTCGGGCGGCCGCATGATCATGGGCCTGGGCACCTCGGGCCCGAACGTGATCGAGCACTTCCACGGCATCCCGTTCAAGAAGCCGCTGACGCGGATGCGGGAGTACGTGGACATCATCAACATGCTGATGGCGGAGGAGCCGCTGAACTACGGCGGCGACATCTTCAAGCTCGAGCGCGGCTTCACCCTGCGCTTCAAGCCCACCCGCCCGCACATCCCGATCCACATCGCGTCCGTGACGCCGAAGTCCGTGCAGCAGACCGCGGAGATCGCCGACGGCTGGATCCCGATCTTCTTCCCGAAGTCGCAGTGGAAGACCCAGCTGGACGCCTTCTACGCCGCCGTCGCGGCCGCGGGGCGCAAGCCGGAGGATGTGGACGTGCGCAACGCGACCTCCGTCGCAGTGTCCGACGACCGTGACCGCGTGCTGCAGGGCGTGGCGAGCAACGCCGCCTTCTACATCGCGCGGATGGGCGACTTCTACTACGAGCACTTCTCGCGCATGGGCTACGCCGACGAGGCCAACGCCGTCCGACGCGCCTGGGCGGACGGCGGCTCCGCGGCCGGCGCCGCGGCCCTGCCTCGAGACCTCGTCGAGGAGCTCAACATGTCCGGCTCGCCCGAGGAGTGCGCCGCCGCCATCGACGAGGGGGTCGAGGCCGGCTTCACGATCCACAGCGTGAGCGTCGCGGAACGCGACCCCAAGAAGCGCCTGGAGATCCTCAAGCGCATCGTGGGATAGCCGCTCCCCGCCGTACCACTCCCCTCGCCCCAACTCTCCTCCAGGGGAGGGTTGGGGCGAGGGGGTGCGGCGCTCCTGCACTACGAGCGTCGGGAGGACGGTGTGGTTGGCACCGGCTCCTCCCACAGCCCTCTCCCACCGAGCCGGGCGAGGAGTCGGAACGCGGCGACATCGCCTGACTGCGGAAGTCAGCGTTCTCCCATCGCCTGACGCCCGCCGCTCCGCTACGGTCAGGATCGTCAGCGACCGCGCTCCGTTCACCAAGGACCTGACGAGGAAGGCGCAGATGGACGAGGAGCAGCGGGCCGCGCTCCGCTGGCGGGGGCAGGACTTCATCCGGAAGTTCCTCGGCCTCGCTGAGGGCGCTCGTGACCTCATGGACGCGATGGACCAGGTCATCGAGCCAGGCGCGCGCTGCCATCTGCAGAACGGTGACATCGCACCTCCCGCGGTCGCGATGCAACACGCCGCGTCGACGCAGCGGGTCTTCCCGGACCTGGAGCTCGAGTTCGAGGAAGGCCTGTTCCCGGACGACCGCATCGTGATGCGCGTCCGCCTGACCGGGACCGCCCGAGGGCGCTCGCCGCTCTCCGCGATGGGTGGTCACTTCGATGTGCAGAGCGCGTTCATCGCACGCATCACGCCAGACCTCACGGTCAACGAGCTGTGGTCCTACATGAACCCCGGCTTCGCCTTCAGCTTCCCCGCGCGCGGCACGCGCGTCCTGCCGCCTCCGCGTGACGCGGCCACGGAGACCCACGCCCGCGCGCTGTACGACTCGTGGGTGCGCAGCGCCGAGGCCGGCGAGGACTTCGTGCGGTCCGTGGCCACCTCGCTCGCCCCACCGGCCGAGGGGCCGGAGGGCCACGAGGGTGGCGTGGTGCACCTCGGCAACGGGGACATCGGCGGCGTGGCGGTGCTGGAGGACATCTTCGACCGCATCGCGCGAGGCCTGCACGACCTGTCGATCGAGATCGACGACGTGATGTTCGACGGCCCCTACGTGATCGCCCCGTTCAGCATGAGCGGCCTCCATCGCGGCCCCATCGGCCTGCTCCCGCCGACGGGCAAACGCCTCCCCTCGAGCGGCGCCCTCTTCGCCCGTGCCGACGAGGCGTCCCGCGCCGCGGAAGTGTGGCTCTACGTGGCCCCGGCCTACGCTGCCACGTTCCCACCCGGCCGCCGCTAACGCCCGACCGAGAGCAGGCCATCTTCGCCCGCGCCAACGAGGCGTCCCGTGCCGCGAAGATGTGGCTCGACGTGGCCCCAGTCTACGCCGCCACGTTCCCACCCGGCCGCCGCTAACGTCCATTCTGCCTCCGGCTCCCTCGCCCGCGCAGCGGGAGAGGGCGGGGGGTGAGGGTCTGCTCCCAACCGCGCATCTGGGGCAAGGCCGAAGGCCACCGCCCTGACTCACCTCACTCCGCCTCGTCTCCGCCTCCACGTTCCGCCTCCCCTCTCCCGGTTTCGGGAGAGGGGCCGGGGGTGAGGGCCGCTCCGGAACTGCCCACCGCAGACCGGAGGCAGAGGAGACCCTCACCCCAACCCTCTCCCGCTGCGCGGGCGAGGGGGTCGGAGGCGGAATCGAAGGAGGGCCAGCGCGGGCTAGCTCGCGCTGGTCGCGGGCTCGGTGGCCTCCGTTTCGGGAGCCTCCGTCTCGTGGGCCTCGTCGCTCGCGGCGTCGGACTGGGAGCGGCGGCGGAGGCGGGAGCCGATCGCGCCGCCGAGGTCGCCGAGTGTGTCGCCGATGTTCCGCAGGAACGCCGCGCCTTCCTCGTGCGGGAGGCCGATGTCGCGGAGGCGGCGTTCGCGACGGCTGCGCCGCTGCGGGCCGCGGCCACGCATGGCGTCCGCCATCGCGCGGCGAAGCTGCGGGCGCAGGAGGCGCACGGCGCCCTCCGGGTCCAGGTGCGCCCCACCCGCGGGTTCCGGGACGACCTCGTCGATGATGCCCAGGCGCAGCAGGTCGCCCGCCGAGACGCCGAGGGCCTCGGCGACCTCGGGAGCACGGTCACGGTCGCGGAAGAGGATGGCCGCGGCGCCCTCGGGCGAGGTGATCGCGTACATCGCGTTCTGCTGCATGAGGATGCGGTCCGCCCAGGTGAGCGCCAGCGCACCGCCGGAGCCGCCCTCGCCGATGATCACGGCGACGGAGGGCGCGGTCATCGCGGCCATCGTGGCGAGGCAGTCGGAGATGGCGACGGCGAGGCCATCGCGCTCGTCGGAGATGCCGTCGCGCGCGCCGGGGGTATCGACAAAGGTCACGAGCGGCAGGTGCAGACGGTCCGCGAGCTTCATCAGGCGCTGCGCCTTGCGGTAGCCGGCCGGCATGACGCGCCCGTCGTGGCGGCGCCCCTTCAGGTCCAGGTCGCCGCGCTCCTGGCCAATGACCACCACGTTGGTGTCACCGATCCGCGCGAGGCCCCCGACGAGCGCCGGGTCGTCGTACCCGGCGCGGTCACCTCGCAGCGGCACGAAGTCCGAGGCGAGGGCGCGGATGTACATCAACGCCCGAGGCCGCTCGCGGTGCCGGGCGCGCTCGACCACGGGCCAGCCGCGGTCCTGGCCGCGCACCTCGACGAGGGGCGGCAGACGGTCCGGGTCGGGTCCGGGCGTGCGTTGGAGGAGCGAGACCACGGTCAGCAGCTGGTCGCGGAGCTGCACGCGCGGCGCGACCAGGTCCACCTGGCCGTACTCGTACAGGTCCTCCGCGTACAGCGTCTCGCGCTCCTCGCCGTCGTCATGGACGGCGCGGACGCGCGGCCCGGCGAACCCGATGAGGGCGCCCGCCTCCGCGAGGAGCACGTCCGCCTGCGTGGCGTAGGAGGCGAACATACCGCCGGTAGTCGGGTTCGCGAGCACGGTCACCATGGGGATGCCCGCCTCGTGGAGGCGTGCGGCGGCGGCGGTGGTCTTCGCCATCTGGATGAGGGCGACCATGCCCTCCTGCATGCGCGCGCCACCGGAGCAGGTCAGCGCGATGAACGGGATCTTCGCTTCCAGCGCGCGGTCCATGGCGTGCGCGACGCGCTCGCCGACCACGTAGCCCATCGACCCGCCGATGAAGCGGAAGTCGCTGACCGCGACCACCACCCGGAACCCGCCGAGGCGTGCCGACCCCGCGAGGACGGCCTCGCTGTCGCCGGTCTTGCGGCGGGCTTCCTCGAGGCGTTCGGGGTAGGGCTGGGAGTCCTCGAAGCGGAGTGGATCAGGCGTGGGGATGCCGGTGTACTGCTCGTCGAACGACCCCTCGTCGAAGAGGAGGTCGATCCACTCGCGGGCGGATAGCGGGCGGGTGTCGTCGGCGGGCGTGTCGCTGGTGGGAGGAACGGTGTTCGTGGTCACGGTGAGGGAAGGCCTGCAATTCCAGCGCTCGGCCGCGCCTCGCCTGGGCGCCGCCTTCGAGCGCGATCACACCCTAACACTCGTAGCGAGCCCCCCTGGTACAGAAGTGTTGCAGCACCAGTGCAATTTCACGAGGACGCTGTCCGCCCGACCACCCGACGCCGTATCGACCGCCT
The DNA here is from genome assembly GCA_023228765.1 of Dehalococcoidia bacterium. Taxonomy (GTDB): domain Bacteria; phylum Chloroflexota; class Dehalococcoidia; order UBA2979; family UBA2979; genus W-Chloroflexi-9. The sequence continues at coordinate 29,585 of JALOAM010000006.1, read as the reverse complement.
CTACCGCCGTTCCAACGCGAATACCGGGATGATCCGGTCCGTCTTCTGCTGGTACTCCGCGTACGGCGGGTACGCCTCGACGGCTGCGGCCCAGAGCCGGCCACGCTCCTCCGGGTCGGTCACCTCGCGGGCCCGACGCTCGGAGACCTCGTCGCGGTCGCGGAGGGTCACATCCGGGTTCGCGCGCAGGTTGTGCACCCACGCCGGGTGCGCCGGCGCCCCACCCTTCGAGCCGATCGCGACGTAGGTGTCCCCCGCCTTCACCCGCATCAACGGCGTCTTCCGGATCCCACCGGTCTTGTTCCCGACGTTGGTCACGATCATCACGGGCATCCCGGTATCGCGGAGGGTGTACCCCTCAGCGCCGTTCGTGCGCTCGTACAACTCCACCTGGTCGCGCACCCACTGCGCCGTGCTGGGAATGTAGTCGGGCATATCGCTCTCCTCCGCTACCAGGTGAGTAGTACGTAGTACCGTCTGAGCGCTCCTCAAACCGAAGTCCTCGGAGACTCCCGTGAAGCGTACCGCGACTGCCCTCACTCTCGTCGGAATGCTGCTGCTCGCATGCACCTCGGACGGTCCGGAGTCAGAGAGCACCGTCGAGGTCAGCGCCTCCCTTGAGGCGTCGCCCGCCTCGGAGCCCACGAGCAGCACGCCCGCATGGGTCGACGCTCGGCCCCGAGTGGGAGCCGCACGACCTGTTCAAGGGCGAGACGGGACTGGTGTGGGAGTCCTTCGTCCCAGAACCCGGCGACTCCGGCGGTTGGGGCCAGCATGGCTCCCGCCTCTACGACCGCGAACGCGATGAGTTCTGGCGCCTGCGCGGCCCGGACGGAGAGGCGTATTTCCTCGCGTTGAGTCCGACAGAGGACCTCGCGCTCGCCGGTGTCATCGATCCAGACACCCACCGGGACGCACCGAGCGTGCTCATCGACCTCGCCACCGGCGAGATGCGAGGGCTCACACCGTTCCCGCTGAACGGCTTCGATTCTTGGGATGGCGCCGAGGGCCTCGACGCCGGGGTGATCCAGACGCAGACGCCGCGCTGGCCCGAGTGGGACGGGCGACGGTGGCCCGCAGGTCAGTACGAGATCGACCTCGCGGCCGGCGAAATCCAGCTGCTCCGTCTGGCACAAGGCGCCTACCCGGTGCTACGGACCGTCCCGGTCCCGCCAGGATCAGTCTTCGAGGCAGGAGCTGCGTTCGCGCGCCGCATCCTGCCCGACCTCGGCCAGGCGCAGTTGGTGCCCCTGACTCCCGATGGGACCAAAGAGGTGCTCGTGGACCGCGTCGCGGGACTCCACTGGTCGCCCGACAAACACCTCCTGCTGCTGCGGGAGATCGAGGACGACCGAGAGCCATTGGTGCTGTTCAACCCGATGACCGGCGCGACGCGGCGGCTGGGCGACGACCACCGGTACGGGCATCCCTCATGGTCGCCGGACGGGCGCTTCCTCGCCGTGGACACCGAGGGCCAGGTGCTGTTCTACGACACGACCGATCCGGCGGACCCACTCCTGCCCTTCCTCGGACCGATCGAGGACAGCCGGTTTGCCGATTGGGGCCCGGGCGAGCCGCCCTCCGAGGCGCTCCTGCTGGGAAGCTACTGCGCGCCCGAGGACGGCTTTCGCCTTGACCGCATCGACCTCGCGACGGGCGAGGTTCGACGTCTCCCGACCGAAGTCGGCGGCTTCTGGGTCTACGACTGGTCACCTGAGAGCGACGTCATTGCCGCCTCATCGTTCGACCTGCCTCGCGAGTTCGCGCTGCTCGACGCGGCGACGGGTGAAGACGTGACTCCTCCGGCGCTCCGCGACGCAGTCACCACGATGCAGGACGTGTGGTGGTCGGCGAGCGGCCGGTGGCTGGACGTCCACCAGATCGGCGGCCGCGATCGGTGTGCCGTCTAGCGCCGTGTAGCGCGCGGTCCGCGGGAAGGCCCTCACCCTCTCCCTCTCCCGGAACCGGGAGAGGGGGTCGGAGGATGCTCAGTCCGCGATGCGGGGGGAGGGCGGCGGGCCGAGGAAGTCGCGGATGACTCGCACCGTCTCGTCGAGCTGGTCGTGGTGCATCCAGTGGCCCGCGTTGCGGATGACCTCGGTGCGGGAGTCCTTGAAGAACGTGTCCACGGGGACCTCGTGGAACTTGCTGCGCTTGAAGTGGGAGGTCTCACCGACGATGTGGAGGACGGGGCAGGCGATGTTCGCCCAGAAGACCTCCACCTCCTCGGCGTTCAGCTCCGCCGGGGTGCGGCCGCGGACCCACGGGTCGAACTTCCACACCCAGCCGTTGTCGATCGCGGTCGAGCCCCACCGCGCGAGGTGATCCGCCATCTCCTCGGTCAGCGCCTTGTTCGCGTCCCGCATCCGGTCCGCGGCCATCCGGAACGAGGGATACACGCGCGGTGTCTGGCCCTCCATCGCCCGGGCCTTCATCACCCACTCGCGGAGGCTCTCCGGCGACACGGGCGGCTGGTCTTCCAGGCGGGCGCCCATGCCCTCCATCTCCACGATCCTCTCGAACTTCTCCGGGAAGACCCCGGCGGCCAGCAACGTGATCGCGCCGCCGAAGGAGTGCGCCACCACCGGCGCCTTTCCTCCCACGAGGTCGATGAGGGCGAGGAGGTCCGGGATGTGCTCCACGAGGGCGTAGCTACTGCCCTTCGCCCACTCGGAGTCACCGTGGCCGCGGAGGTCGCACGCGATGACGTGGTAGTCGTCACGGAACGCCTCGGCGACGCGGTCCCAGTTCCGGGCGTGGTCGCGCCCGCCATGTACGAGGACCAGCGGGGGCTTGTTGTGGTCACCCCACGTCCAGTACGACAGCTTCAGGCGCTGGGACTGGTAGTAATGCTGCCACGGCTCAGACACAGGCACGGACGACTCCTGGGCTCACTCCCGGCGCCGGCCGGGCCTTAGGTGATACCGCGCCGGGAGGGCTCGCGCGAGCCACGAGGAGCGGCCCACGAGAGGGCGCTACCGCTCCGGCAGCGCGTCCTCGATCTGGGCGGCGAGGTCCACGATGTTCTGCGAGCCGTCCAGGCGGAGGATGTTGCCCTCGCGGTTGGTCACGGGCTCGAACTCGGTGACGTGGCGGCGGTAGGCCTCGGGCGCCGCGGTGTCGCCCCGCTCCCGCTCGCGCCAGAGCACGCGGGTGAGCGCCGCATCGTCCGACAGGCGGAGCTCCACGAGGAGCGCGGAGACGCCCTCCTCCCGCGCGAGGGCGAGCGCCTGCTCCCGGTCTGCCGCACGGCGATGCGTACCGTCGAGGATCACGGGACGCCCGGCGCGGAGGTGCTCGCGGGCGCGTCGTCGCATCTCGTCGTAGACAGCCGCGTTCATCTCCGGGGTGTAGGCGCCGGACTCGTACTCCTGCCACATCGCCGTCGAGAACCCTCGCTCCGCCGCGACCGCCGCGCGGACCACGTCCGTCGAGACGAGCGCCGCGCCGATGCGTCCGGCGAGGGCGCCGCCGACGCTGGTCTTGCCGGTGCCGGAGAGCCCGCAGAGCACGACGAGCATCGGGCCGCGCTGGCGCTCGGCGTAGCGGGCCGCCAGCCGGAAGTACGCCGCTGCCGACTGCGCAAGGGCGTCGCGCTGCGCCTGCTCCATCCCGGGGTCGTTCGCGCCGATGGACTCCACCTTGCCGCGCACGAACGCGCGGAACGCGCGATGCAGCGGCTGGAGCACCCCCATGGTCTCGTCGCCCGTGATCGCGATGTAGCGGCCGGCGACCTCGTCGCCCAGCGCTCGCTCCCCGCGCGCCTCGAGGTCCATCGCAAGGAAGGCGATGTCGTACGAGACGTCGAGATAGCGGAAGTGGAACCACTCCGTGAACTCGATGCAGTCGACGATCGCGATGCCGTCGTCCCCTGCTTCAGCGGCGCCCTCCGGTCCAAGGACGTAGACGTGCTTCGCGTGGAGGTCGCCGTGCCCCTCCACCACCTTGCCGGCAGCGAGCCGCTCATTGAACAGTGCATCGCTCGCATCGAGCGAGCGAGCGACGAAGTCACGCAGCGTCGCAGCGTCCTCGGCGCTCCAGGTCTTGCCCGAACCGGTCTCGCCGATGTTGCCCTCGGCCTCCCGGTACTCGCGCGCCCACCACGCGCGCTCGGCGGGCGAGCCGGCGAACTCGGGGTCGTACTCCAGGTGGCGGGCGCCCGCGTGGAACGCGGCGAGCTTCTTCGTGAGGCGCTCGACGAGGTCGTCCGGGCACGCCTTCGCCTCCAGCAGCCGGTCGAGCGTCCGGTCTTCCGGCAGGCGGCGCATCTTCACCGCCCACTCGACGACGCGCTCACCCTCGCGCACCGGTCCCTCGACGCGGGTGACGCCCTCGGCGGTCTCCACGATCGGCACTACCTCGAGGTACACGTCCGGCGCGAGGCGACGGTTCAGGTCCACCTCCAGGTGGCAGAACGCCTCGCGCGTCTTCGCGTCCACCTGGTCGATGAACCCGAAGTCGACCGGCTTCTTCGCCTTGTAGACCAGGTCCCCGGCGATCCAGACGTAGGAGATGTGCGTCTGCACGAGGCTTACGGCCTTCGGCGCATGTGGGTACGCACTCGGGCTCATCAGCCCTCGCACGAACGCCGGCAGGGTCGCTTCGGACGTGTCCTCGCTCATGCCTCGGACGGTACGGAGCGCCGAGATCGAGGGCAAGAGAGCGCGTGGAGGCGAGGTGGATGCGTCGAAGGGAGTCCCGAAGCTCCTCGTTGACAGCCTCCGCGCTCGGATCAATACTTAAGTTAATGCTTAAGTATTCCGAGGAGGCCTCTCCACTCGACGCGGTCTTTCAGGCGCTCGCGGATCCCACCCGGCGGGGGATCGTGGAGCGGCTCACCGAGGGCCCCGCTTCCGTCAGTCAGCTGGCGGAGCCCCTCGCGATGTCGCTCCCGGCGGTGATGCAGCACCTGCAGGTACTGGAGTCGTGTGGCCTCGTGCGGACGGAGAAGGTCGGGCGGGTGCGCACCTGCCGGGTCGAGCCTCGGACGCTCCGGAATGCCGAGCAGTGGATCGCAGCGCGTCGGACGGCGTGGGAGCGCCGCCTCGACCGGCTCGACGAGGTCCTCGCCGAGCAGCGCTCCACCGACGAGAACACGAACTGACGACAACCCTTCGAGGAGACATCGATGACCAACGAGACTCAGACAGACACGCAGGTCGAGCGATCCGTGACCCACTCCACGTTCACCCTGGAGCGCACCCTCGCCTCGCCGCCTGCCGCGGTCTTCGCGGCGTTCGCGGACGCGAAGACGAAGGAGCGGTGGTTCGGCGGCCCTCCGGAGTGGGACGCGATGCACGAGATGGACTTCCGCGTCGGCGGGCGCGAGGTGAGCGCCGGAGGCCCGCCCGAGGGCCCGGAGCACCGCATGGACGGCATCTACTGGGACATCATCCCGGACCGGCGGATCGTCTTCACGTACGAGATGCACCTGAAGTTCAGCGAGCAGGACGACCGGCGCATCTCCGTCTCGCTCCAGACGATCGAGTTCGAGCCGCACGGCAGCGGCACGCGCCTGACCCTCATCGAGGCTGGCGCCTACCTCGACGGCTACGACGACGCCGGGCAGCGCGAGCACGGGACGAACGAGCTCATCGACGCGATGGTTGCCGTCGTCGACGGGGCGAGGGCGTAGACGTGAGCACCCAGCTCGACACGGTCGAGCGCTACATGGAGGGGTTCCGGCGGAGCGATCACGCCATGGTCCTCGAGTGCCTGACTGACGACGTGGTCTGGCACATCCACGGACACCGCACGACCCGCGGCAAGGCCGAGTTCGACGACGAGATCGAGAACCCGGCGTTCGAGGGCAGCCCGGAGCTCACCGTCGAGCGGACCGTCGAGGCCGACGGTGTCGTGGTCCTCACGGGCCTCGGTACCGGGCGTCACCGCGAGGCGGGACCCTTCCAGTTCGCGTACAGCGACCTCTTCACGTTCCAGAAGGGCCTGATCGCCCAGGTCGACTCGTACGTCGTGCCGCTCTCGTAGCCCTCGTGCGGCACGCGCGCCTGCCCCTCCCGGTGGAGTCGCGGGGCGCGACGCGGTAGCCTCCTCGCGCCCGCCCTCCGTTGGAGCGGCGCGAGCGAGGAGGTCACCGTGCCCGAGTCCCTGCCCGCCGAACTCGTCGACCTGCGGGAGCGCCTGCAGGCGTTTGTCGAGGAGATCCGGCCGCTCGCCCGCGGGATCGGCGGGGGTGAGGGTGACCCGGTGCCGGAGGACGTGCGCGCGAAGGTGCGGGAGCGCTCGAAGGAGCTGGGGTTCTTCGGCATGACCCAGCCGCGCGAGGACGGCGGCTCCGAGGCCAGCCCCCTCGCGATGGTGGTCGCGAGAGAGACGCTGGCGGCGGCGAACACGCCGCTCGCGCGGTACGTGTTCGGACCGGACCCGGCACTCCTCCGCCGCGCCGAGGGCGACGTGCGGACGCGCTACCTCGAACCGGTGCTGGCCGGCGAGAAGTCGTGGTCCTTCGCGTTCACGGAGTCGCGCGGCCCGGACGCGCCGCCGAAGCCCACCTGGGCCGTCCGCGATGGTGACGACTTCGTCGTGACCGGCCGCAAGTCCTTCGTGACCGGCGGCGCCACCGCCGACTTCTTCGCGACCATGGTGAACGTCGAGGACGGCGGCGACCCGGGCCCGACGGGTACGGCGATGCTCCTCATCGACAGGGACATCCCAGGCGTCACGATCACGCGTGACTTCCACAGCATGGAGGGCGGTGGCCACGTCGAGCTCTCCTTCGAGCAGGCTCGCGTCCCGCAGGTGAACATCCTCGGCGCGGTGGGCGAGGGGATGCCTCGCGCGATGGGGAACATCAGCGAGGAGCGTGTCGCCTCCGCGGCCACGGCGTGCGGGATCGCGATGTGGACCGTGGACTTCACGACGAAGCACATCACCGGCGGCCCCGAGGGCCGTCGCCTCGCGGACCGCGAGGGCGTCCGGCTGCGCTACTCGGACATGCGCATCGACACCTACGCGGCTCGCGCCATGCTCTACCGCACCGCCCGCCTGCTGGAAGCCGGCGACGAGGCGATCAACGAGGGCGCGGCCACCAAGGTCTTCTGCACCGAGGTGGCGGGCCGCGTCGTGGACACCGCTGTCCAGCTCGTCGGCGGGCAGGCGCTGATCGTCGGCCACCCGCTCGAGGCCCTCTACCGCCGCGTCCGCTCCATGCGGCTCGCGGGCGGGGCCTCCGACATCCTCCGCCTGACCGTGGCGCGCGGCATCGTGGAGTTCGACACGGGACGCCTGTAGGCGTAGAACGCGCCCGAGGAGGCACACCATGCGCTACTGCCCGAACTGCTCCCAGACGCTGATCCCGCGCGAGGAAGGCGGGCGCGAACGCCTGGCCTGCCCCGACAGCGGGTGCGGGTTCATCGACTTCGGGAACTTCTCCATCGGGTGCGCCGGCGTGGTCATCCGGGACGGAAAGGCGCTGATCGTGCAGCGCGGCTGGGAGCCGTTCCGTGGCTCCTGGCAGATCCCCGGCGGCTATGTCGAACACGACGAGGCCATCCTCGAGGCCGTCGAGCGCGAAGTGATGGAGGAGGCCGGCGTCGTCGCGAAGGCGCGGGACGTCATCGGCTTCCGTCACTCCATCGGCGGTTCGATCGGCGGGCCCAGCACCAACCTCTACGTCGTCTTCCGCCTCGACTACATCGAGGGCGAACCGAAGTGGGACGACGACGAGATCATGGGCGCCGGCTTCTACTCCGAGGACGAGATGGCGCAAATGGAGGGCGTGCAGGGCCTCTCCCGCTGGGCGATCGACAAGGCGCTCCGCTCCGGCCCCCAGCACGGTCTCGAGGTCGAGCGTGGCGCCACCTCGATGCCCGCGCGCCCCGGCTGGTCCCTGTTCGGCCTCATGCCCAACGACCCCGACCTCCTGTAGCCCCCACTCCCCGCGAGAGATTCGCGCGAACCACGCGTGATCGGCCCTGCTCACACGATCCAGGGCCAGAACCCGTCACCAGCAAGCCCCCGTGGGCAACAGATCCCGCCCCTTCGTGAGCCAGACAAGCGCGCCTCGCCCGTGAACGGCAGGTTCCACTAGATTTGAAACCGCTGCGCCCGGCCTCAGCGCCGAGCGAGGATTGAAACATCAACGGCACGCCCTCTCGCGCGTACCTCGACATCGGGCTGCGCCCGGCCTCAGCGCCGAGCGAGGATTGAAACCCTCGATACGTCGCCATGATTACGCCTTCCCGCCCGGCTGCGGCTGCGCCCGGCCTCAGCGCCGAGCGAGGATTGAAACTGGTTGTCCTGGTCGTGTATCCGTTCGCTGCGCCTAGCTGCGCCCGGCCTCAGCGCCGAGCGAGGATTGAAACACCAGCTCTGCGATCCGGTCGAAGGTGTCAGGCACGCGCAGGCTGCGCCCGGCCTCAGCGCCGAGCGAGGATTGAAACGGTCCGTGGCATCCCGCGCACAGCAGGCGCAGGTTGTCGAGGCTGCGCCCGGCCTCAGCGCCGAGCGAGGATTGAAACCGAGGCTGAGCCGGTGGAGGCCGGCGCACCCACACCCCAGGAAACTGCGCCCGGCCTCAGCGCCGAGCGAGGATTGAAACAAGAGTGTGGACGCTGACCTCACCATCCGTGGTTACAGCTGCGCCCGGCCTCAGCGCCGAGCGAGGATTGAAACGACTCGAAATCGAGGGCCGGGCGGAGTCGGGGACGGCTGCGCCCGGCCTCAGCGCCGAGCGAGGATTGAAACACCTACGCGCGCCACAGCAAGCGGGCGAAGGGCGCGCTGCGCCCGGCCTCAGCGCCGAGCGAGGATTGAAACCTCTGCACCCACTGCTGGAATGCCGATGTCGGCGGCGCTGCGCTCGGCCTCAGCGCCGAGCGAGGATTGAAACTGGAAGATCGTGGAGGGCGCCCGCGACACGCAGGGCTGCGCTCGGCCTCAGCGCCGAGCGAGGATTGAAACGGCTCCCCGCCGGACTCAAACCCGGTGGTGACCTCGGTCCAGGCTGCGCTCGGCCTCAGCGCCGAGCGAGGATTGAAACCTCTTCCTTCAAGGGGGCGGGAGTAGACGGCGCTGGCTGCGCCCGGCCTCAGCGCCGAGCGTGGGGTGCACTGGACGTACCTGCCTTGCTCCGGCACGATGCGCGTGCGGGTTGGGGGGCGCGAGGGACGCACCCGTGTTTGACGACGGCGCTCGATGGTCCCGAGGGCTTGCGGTCGTCTCCGCAGTGCTCGTCCTCGCCGCGTTTGGCGGGGCGCTGGTCCTCATGGCGCTCGGGACGCTGGAGGCCTCCGGCGCCTGGGGCGGTGTCCTCGCGGACCGCGACTACCTCGACCGGCTGTGGTTCTCACTCGGGCAGGCCGCGGCGGCGACCGTGGTCGGGCTCACGCTGGGGCTGCCCGCATCCTGGTTCCTCAGCCGTGGAGGGCTCCCGCTGCGCGGGGCGCTTGTCTTGCTCGTCACCGCACCGCTCGCCATCCCCGGCGTCGTCGTCGGGCTCGGCATCGACCTTATCGCTGGCGGGGAAGTCGAGCCGCGTGCCCTCGTGATCCTCGCGCACGCGGTGTTCGCGACGGCGGCCGTGACGTGGTTGGTCTCGCCGGCGTGGAACGCCGGCTCCCATGCGGCGACCGAGGATGCCCGGCTGCTCGGCGCCTCGGGCGTGCGCGCGTATCTGGCGGGGAGCGGGCGACAGGTGCCGGGCGCCGTCCGGGCAGCGGGAGCCCTCGCGTTCTGGTACGCGTTCGCGGCGGCGGGGACCGTTGCCATCCTCGGTGGGACCGAGGGCGGCACCACCGAGTCCGTGCTCGCGTTCGGCGAGGGCGTCTCGGCGACGCGCCCGGCGCTGGACGACGCGCTGACGTCGCAGCAGTCCGTGGTCGCCCTCGTGCAGGTGCTGGTCGGGCTCGCCGTCCTCGCCCTGGGCGGCACGCGCTGGCCGAGGGCGGGCGGTGTCTCGTCCCGGAGACGCGGCCGCGTGATCGCACTGGGCGTCACGTACCTCGAGCTGCTCGCGGCTGCGCTGTGGGCGCCGCTCGCCCTCGTGGCGGGCAAGGCAGCCTCGGAGGACGCGCTCTCTGGACTGCTGGACGCGAGCGTCGGCGGCTACGGGGTCGGCGCACTCCTCGCGTGGACCGCAGGGCTCGGCGCGCTGTCAGCGCTGGTGGCGACCGGCCTCGCGGCACTCGCCGTGCCACTCGTCGCCCCCAGGATCGAGAGACCGCGCATCGAGAGGTCGAGTCTCGAGGGACGTCGAGCGTTGCTCGGCTGGCTGGCCGTGCTGCCCGTGGCGCTGTCCGGCGCGGCAGTCGGGTGGGCCGGGCTCGTGCTCACGGACCGGGCGGGGATGGACCTCGACCAGACGTACCTGCTCACCGTCGTGGCGCATGCGCTGATCGCGTACCCCTTCGCGCTCCGCATCCTCGCCACGCGCGGTGTGGTGCAACACGTGCTGATGGAGGACGCCGCGCTCCTCGGTGCATCGCCTCGCGCGGTGCGCTGGCGCTGGGCCGGACGCCGCACCGCGATGGCGCTCGCCAGCACGTTCCTCATCGCCGCCGTGCTCTCGGCCGGCGAGGTCGCGGCTGCGTCGCTGCTCACGCCGGACGAGGCGACGCCCGCCGCGCTCGGACTCCTCCGCGGGTGGCAGGGCCATGGCGAGACCGAGGGCGCGGTGTACACGCTGGGGACCGCGCTCGCGGTCGCGACAGTGGTAGGTTTCGCCGGTGCGGAGTGGCTCAGACGGGCCGCCGTTCAGCGCGAGGGGCGGGTGGAGGCCTGATGGCGTCGCTCAACGTCCAACAGCTGGCGCTGCGCGCCCGCGGACTCTCCGACGAGGCGATGTCATTCACCGTGCGCAGCGGTCAGATCGCCGCGCTCTTCGGCCGCCCCGACTCCGGCATCCGCGAGGTCCTGCGCATCATCGCGGGACTCTCCTCGGCGCGCGGGGGCGACGTCCGCCTCGACGACGTACCCCTCGATCCACTGCCAGCACACCGGCGCCGCATTGGCTTCGTCCAGCGGGACTCCGTGCTGTTCCCCGGCACCGTCCAGGAGAACGTCGCGTTCGGCCTGAAGCAGATGCGCTGGCCGAAGGAGGACCGCAGCCGCCGCATCGCGGAGGTCCTCGAGCTGGTCGGGATGACCGGCGCCGAGGCCGATCGCGCGGAGCGGCTGACCGAGGGCGAACGGGCGCGGGTGCTCCTCGCACGGGCGATCGCGCCGAGGCCCTCCGCGCTGCTGGTGGAGTCTCCCACCTGGTACGTCCCGGACGTGGACCGCATCGCGTTCCGAGGACGCCTCCGGGAGGTCTTCCAGTCGCTGGATATCCCGATCCTGATCAGCACGAACGACGTGCAGGATGCCGTGGGCATCGCGGACGACCTCCACGTGCTGCACGAGGGCCGGCTGCGCCAGTCGGGCAGCGTCTCGCGCGTCCTCGCCGGGCCGAGCAGCATCGAGGTCGCCGAGCTGGTCGGGTACGTCACACTCATCCGGGGCGAGGTCAGCGATGGTTGGATCCTGGAGCCGGGGGCGGGCGCCATCGAGTTTCCCGCCGGCTTCCCCCTGCAGGGCTCGGCGCGCGCGCTGGCGCATCCCGCAGTCATGCTCGGGGTGCCGGAGGACTCCGGCCTCGGCTGTGGCGTCGCCGGCACGATCGAGCGCGTCCGCGCCATCGGGCCGACGCACCTCCTGGACCTCCGCGTCGGCGAACGCACGATCGAGGTGCGCTGGGAGTGGGACCTCAATCCCCCCGCCCCTGACGAGGTGATCGCGATCGCCGTGACGCCCGGCACGCTCCGCTTCTTCAACGAGTCGCCGGGCACGCGCCGCGGCGTGGCACCCCTCGACGAGGCCGGACCTGCCAGGGCTCCCGAGCGTGACGACCTCCTCCCGGCGCTCGGCACGCGCGCAGGCGCGGCCGCCGCACTCGAGACGGAGCCCGAGGCCACCCCCGCCGCGGTGGAGGAGCCCGCCTCCGAAGAGCGTCCCGCGGACGAATCCACCGTGGACGAACCCACAGAGGACGCTTCCCGCATCGTGGAGGTCCGCGAGTTCACGCCCTCGGCGGGGCTGCTGGCCGACCCACCCCCGGCACGCGAGGAGTCCGCCCCGATCGCCTATGACCCCGACGAGCGCGTGAGCGACTTCTCGCTGGGCGCGAACGGCGCACCGGCCCCGGCGCCCGCGCCACCCCGCTCACAACCGCGCGATGACACCTCGGCCCCCCCGGATGATGCCGGCGACGGCGTCGAGCTCATGGCACCGTGGCTGCAGGTGTCGAAGCCACAGGGCGACGAGCCGCCCTCGGCAGCCGCGCCACCTGACCCGCATCGTGGGATGCCGCTCGACTAACCCCGTCGCGAGGGCGCCCCGCTCGGAAACTCGAAGCCTCCCATATCTTGGGTACAGGACGCCCTCGAAGGTGACTTGAGGACTGCGGTACTCTCGGGAGCATGGTGTTCAGCGCACTCGACCGGCTCATCAACCGCGACCCGGAGCGGCGCGCGCTGCGGGCGCTGGCGGACCGCACGAAGCACGTCAAGCCTCACGCACGGCCCGACATCCCACTGCAGATCGTCGTGGACCTCTCGCGGGAGCTCACGGGTGGGCGCTACGCCGCCCTGTCCGTGACCGACGAGTACGACCACACCGAGGGCTTCTTCGTCTCCGGCCTGGACAAGGACCAGATGCAGCGGCTGCACACGCCACCGCAGGGCCACGGCCCCCTCGGTTCACTGAGGTATGACGGGAAGCCAGTCCGCTACGACGACGTGTCGGAGCACCGCAAGGCGTTCGGGTTCCCCTCCGCCCACCCGGAGATGCAGGCGATGGTCGGCGTCGCCCTCTGGGCGAACGGCGTCGTGAGGGGCGCGCTCTACGTTACCGACCGACAGGACGGCCAGCCGTTCGACGAGGACGACGAGCGGATGCTCACCACCCTCGCGCACCACGCCTCGAAGGTGATCGAGGAAGACTGGTACTAGCGCCCTCGGCGTCCTCCCGCCGAGGCGGCAGCGTGCGAGGGCGTCATATCTCCCAGGTGGGAGCGTGCTCACCCATGACGGGTGCGGGACGCGACCAGCGCGGGACGTAGCCCTGCACACGGCCGGGCGGCGCTACGTGGGTCACATCGCCGCTCAGCGTGAGGTACGGCGAGCTGTCCGGCAGCACCAGCTCCTGCCCGCGCTCGACATGCCCGAGGTCCTCGAGCCACTTCCCGGTGCGCGCCAGCGCGACCTGCACGCGCCACGAGCCGCCCTGCGTATGCCGGCGGTGGAGCCCGGCGATCGCGCCCAGCGCCGCGAGGTAGCCCGTCCCGTGGTCGAGGGCCTGCGCGGGGAGCGAGCGCGTGGGTGCGCCGCCGTCCTCGGCGGTCTCGGTCGCGACGATGCCGCTGGCCATCTGCACGAGCGAGTCGAAGCCGCGGCGCTCCGCCCACGGTCCGGCATGGCCGTAGGCGGAGAGCTCGACCACGACGATCCCTGGACGCGCCTCGGCGAGTTCGTTCGCGGAGAACCCGCGGGCGCCGAGGCTACCCGGGCGGTACGCCTGGATGAACACGTCCGTCTCCGCGACCAGGGACCGCAGCGTCTCGCAGCCCTCCTCGTTGTCGAGGTCGATGAAGCAGGAGCGCTTCCCGACGCCCGTGTCACGGTCGAGCGCCTCGAACGTGGGGAGGTTCGGCGAGGAGACGCGCATCACGTCCGCCCCGTACGCGGCGAGGAAGCGCCCCGCGACCGGCCCCGCGAGCACGCGCGAGAGGTCGAGGACACGGACGCCCTCCAGCGGTGCTTCCGCGGGCGGCAGCTCGGCCACGGGCGCGTCGCCCAGCGACGAGATGGTGACGAGGGGGATCGAGGTGAGCGCCTCGCCCTGCGGGTGCGCAGCCCACTCGGCCGGCGTGCGCCACGCCGAGGCCGCGCCACCACGCTCCATGATGCCCTCGACGAGCTGTTCGGCCTCGAAGCCCGCGACGGCCGTCTCGACCGCCGCGCGGGGCGTGTCCGGCCCCGGCGTCATGCCGAGCGCGGCGAGGGCGGCGTCCCGGTGGTGGTCGAAGTTGGCGTGGATGCGCACCCAGCGCCCGTCCGCGGTCGCATAGTCGCCGGACAGCGGCGCCCACTGCTCGCGCGGCGGCTCGCCCGCCTGCGTGTACAGCCGCTCGCTGAGGAAGGCCGCGGCTGCGTGACCGCGGTCGAGGTCGGCGTGCAGCTCGGGGCCGCCTCGGTCGTGCCATAGCAGCGAGGCCGCGAGGGTCGCCGCGCCGATCGAGGCGGTGGCGAGGTCGGTGACGCGGTAGACAGAGGGCAGGTTGCCCTCGCCCGTGACGTCGAGCGCCTCGAGCAGCGCGGCGTCCAGGCCGGCGGACGCCCACGGCTCGCGCGTGACCTCGCGGATGTCCGTGGTCATGCGACACCTCCGGTCAGGAGACCGGCGCGGCCTCCGCTGCTTCGAGGATGCGCTCCAGGTCCGCGCGCAATGCCGGACTCAGGCCGGAACCCTGGCACTTGGGGCAGTTGGGTTCATCGGGCGCGCCCGTGTCGTGCAGGGTCACCACGGCGCCGCCCTCGTCCAGGACGATGCCGCAGATCGTGTCCACGCGGGAGGCAAAGAACCTCCGCTCCCCCCGTGGCTCGATGTCGTGCAGGATGACCCAGTGCCAGTCGTCGCCGAAGTCGTCCAGCGCCTTCGCAACGAGCCTCATGTCAGACACAGGCAGCCCTCGATCTCGTTCTGCGGCGTCCCTAGTTCTGCAGGTGTTGGGCGAACCACTGCTTGGAGCGCTCCCACGAGTCGGCAGAGGCCTCCGGGTGGTGGGCCGGGCCGGCGTTGAAGAAGGAGTGCTTAGCGCCCTCGTAGAGCTTGATGTCGTTCGGCGTCCCGGCGGCGGTCAGGACGCTGCGCATCTCGTCCACCTTCTCCTTCGGGATGCCCTGGTCCTCGCCGCCGTAGGAGCCCATCACCGGGGTCTTGATGCTCTTCATCGCGTCGCCCTCGGGCATGCCGCCGCCGTAGTAGACGTGCACCGCGTCGACGTTCGAGGTCGGGCGCATCGCGGTGGCGAGGGTGAGTCCGCCGCCCATGCAGAAGCCGACGCAGCCCACCTTGCCGATTCCGCGTTCGGCCTTCATCCAGGCGATCGCGGCGTCGATCTCCTCGGCGGCGATCTGGCGCTCCAGGCTCATCGCGAGCTTGCGTGCCTCGTCGGGCTCGGTCGCCAGCGTGCCGTGGTACAGGTCAGGCGCGAAGGCGAGGTAGCCCTCGGCGGCGTAGCGGTCCGCAATGCCTCGGATGTCGTCGTTCAAGCCCCACCACTCCTGGATGACGATCATCCCGCCCTTCGGGTCCGCGGGTTCCGCGAGGTAGCCCGAGATGCTCTTCCCAGCGTGGTTGATCGTCATGTCCGGCACGTCTGCCTCCCTCGGCGGTCTTCGGGGGATCTCGTCACGCCCCCGTCACTGATAGCGGAAATGGCGCCAGTATACGGAGCGGGCAATCCACTCCTCCCGGCTCCGGCTCGCGAATCCGTATCGCCTCACGCGATCGTGCGGCGAAGCGGCTCAGTCCGTGACCGTCGTCGCGAGGTCGAAGGCGTACTCCACGCGGTCACCCGCGGCAACGCCATGCTCGGCATACCACCCCGCGCGCACCTCGATCGCGGCCACGTAGGGCGCGCCCGGTTGGTGGATGTCCAGCGTGTCCGCAAGCATCGTGGTGACGAACACGATCTCCCCGGCCGCGTCCACGAACGCGATGTCGAGGTCCACGTGCGTGTTCTTCATCCAGAACCCGGTCTGACCGAAGTCCTCGCGGTGGAACAGCATCCCCCGCCCGTCCTCCAGCTCCGTGCGCCCGGACATCCCGATGGCGTACTCGCTCCGTGGCGGCACCTCCACCGGCAACTCGACGCTCCCCGCCCCGGTCACGAACCGAACCCTGGGGAGGGCCTCGGTCGCGACGAAGTAAGTCGACGCCACAGGCTCCGAGGGCGTGGCCGGGGCGGGTGTCTCCGCGAGGGCCGTCGGAGGCTCGCTCACCGCCGTCGCTGTCGCGATCTCGGTCGCGGTCACCCCGGTGCCCGTCGTCGCGTCCACGGTCGTCGTGGTGCTGACCTCGGCCGGCGCGCTCGTCGCCTCGGTGGGCGCGGGGTCATCCTCCCCACACGCGAGCAGGAGCAGTGAGAACGCCGCGAGGGCGAGGAGGAGGGCGCGCTTCATCGCGCGATCGTCCTCGGGAGGATGGCGGAGGGCAACTGCGTACTCGTCACGGGATACCCGATGGTGCGTACCGAGCGCCGTGGTACGTTCAGAGCACCTCGGACGACGCCGTCGTCCTCGAGCGTACGGATGCCCACCGGCTATCGGGCGTTCGGCGATCCTCCACCAGCGCGCCCGCCCCCGGCGGCAGGCCATCCCGGACGGTCGCAGCCATCAAGGCGTCGATAGCCTGATCGACTCGGAGACCGCTTGTCCCTCTTCACGCGCCGGCGCAACGCGCCGGCTGACGACTCGTTTTCATCCACCGACACCGTTGTCCACACCCCACCCGCCACCGCACCCTCGGAGGCCTCCCCGACCTCCGAGGATGGCGACGTCGTGGACGCCCCGGACACCCCCTCCTTCGAGGAGCTGGGCGTCCCGCTCGACATGGTCGAGATCCTCGAGAAGCGCGGCATCACCTCGCCGTTCCCGGTGCAGGTGCTGACCATCCCGGACGCGCTCGCCGGCCGCGACGTCTGCGGGAAGGCGAAGACCGGCTCCGGCAAGACGCTGGCGTTCGGCATCCCGCTGGTCGACCGCACCAGCACCGCCCGCTCGCGCCGGCCTCGGACGCTCGTCCTGGTGCCGACGCGTGAGCTGGCGAACCAGGTCGCGGAGGCGCTGACGCCGCTGGCCGAGGCGCGCGAGCTGTGGCTCATGGCGATCTACGGCGGCGTCTCGATCAACCGGCAGATCGCCGGCCTCCGCGAGGGCGTCGATCTCGCCATCGCCACCCCGGGCCGCCTGAACGACCTCCTCGAGCGGGGCGACATCTCGCTGGAGGACGTCGAGATGGTCGTCATCGACGAGGCGGACCAGATGGCCGACATGGGGTTCCTCCCCCAGGTCGAGCGCATCCTGAAGCTCATTGACCGCGACGCGCAGACCCTGCTGTTCTCCGCGACGCTGGACGGTGACATCGGCAAGCTCG
Organism: Dehalococcoidia bacterium; assembly: GCA_023228765.1. GTDB lineage: Bacteria > Chloroflexota > Dehalococcoidia > UBA2979 > UBA2979 > W-Chloroflexi-9. Next base: position 12,431 of record JALOAM010000006.1, on the reverse strand, counting down.
TCGACCGCTACCAGCACGACCCCGCCCACCACGAAGTGATCTCCGAGACCGTCACGGTCGACACGCTGGAGCAGCGCTTCATCGGCGTGACGTCGGAGACCAAGACCGAGGTCACCGCGAAGATCCTCGCGGGCGCGTCGCGGACGATCGTGTTCGTCCGCACCACCCACGGCGCGGACCGTCTTGTGCGCGTGCTCGGCAAGCAGGGGCTCACCGCTCACCAGATCCACGGCCGCAAGTCGCAGTCACAACGGGAGAAGGCGCTCGACGCGTTCGCGCGCGGTAAGTGCCCCATCCTCGTCGCCACGAACGTCGCCGCACGCGGCCTGCACATCGACGACGTGGACCTCGTGCTGCACTTCGATCCACCCGAGGACGCGAAGGTCTACCTGCACCGCTCCGGCCGCACCGCCCGCGCGGGCGCCGAGGGCCTCGTCGTGACGCTCGTGCTCCCCGAGCAGGAGCGCGACGTCCACCAGATCGAGCGCGAGGCCGGCATCGACTACGAGGTCGTCTCGATGTCCCCGGACGACGCCCGCCTCGGTGACCTTGCGTCATGGGAGCCGCCGCACGGCCTCCCGGTCGAGCTCGGCATCCGCGGCGGTTCGTCCCGCTCGCAGGCACCGAGGAAAGCGCGGGGCGCGGCCGCCGGGGTCCAGGGCAACCGCAACGGCGCGAGCCGTCCTCGGCGTGATGGCGGGCGCAGCACCGGCACTCGCGGCGCCGCTGGCCGCAACTCCGGCGCCCGCAACTCCGATGGTCGGGGCGAGGGCAGCGCGGACGCGCAGCCCAGCCGCGGCCCGTGGCGTCGCCGCGCCAACCGTCGAGCCGCCTCGAACAGCTAGCACTTCGTAGACTGGACGCCGAGTAGAGGAGACCACATGAAGGCCACCATCCTCGGCGTCCAGCCCTACGAACTGCACGGCACCCTCTACTACCGCCTGATCTTCACCCCCGACGGCAGCGAGCAGCCTCGAGAGGCGCGCCTGTCGCACGACATGGCGTACCCCGACCCGCAGCCCGGCGACCGCGTCGAGGTGAACGCCATCCTCGGCATCGTGGACGGCGTGAAGAAGCTCGCGGCGGAGAACTGACCCAGCACCCTCACCCACCTCCCCTCGCCCGTTCTGATCTCGGGGCCCCCTCCCTTCTGACCTCCGGCCCCCTCTCCCGGTTTCGGGAGAGGGTTGGGGTGAGGGCCCTCTCCGGATCTGCTCCACGTCCACCAAGGCTCCCGGATGCAGATGGGGCCCCTCACCCCCGGCCCCTCACCCCCGGCCCCTCTCCCGAAACCCGGAGAGGGGAGCCGGAGTCGGAGTCGGAGTTGGAGTTGGAGCCGGAATCGGAGCTGTCGTCAGGGGATCCCTGCACACAGCGCGATGACGCTTGTGGTAGACTAGTAATGTCCTCCGGCGCAGGAGGACGGAGACGAGGTCACCACATGCGCAACGTACTTCGGACGATCGGACGCCCCTTCAACTGGCTCTTCCGGATCGCGAACGGCCACGGTGACAGCCTGTCCGCGAAGGACCACGTCGATAAGCACCTCACCGGCAAGATGAGCGAGGCCAACGCCGAGGCGAAGATCGGCCCGCCGGGCACTGGTGGCAGCGGCGGGCTGTTCTAGCGTTAGAGCCGTGCCGTTGACACCTCGCGCCCCACACGCGACCTTCAACGGCACTCATGTCTGACGTACTCACCCTCACCCAGCGCCTCTGGCCACAGGTCCGCGACCACGGCACGGTGGACGACGCGTCCGCCCTCGATACGCTGCTCGCCACGCTCGGGCAGCCGGGCGCGCCCGGGTTCGAGGGCGGTGAGATGCACACCTTCGCCGCGTTCCTGCCGTCCGAGGATGCCGCCGACTTCGCGTTGCCCTCCGGCGAGCGTCCTCGCGACGACGCCGACGGGCGCCTGATCGCACACATGCTGGTCGCCCGCACGCTCCTCGGCGCCGGGTTGCACGTCGACCGTCGGGTACAGGAGGCGATGGGCGCCGCATACGCGCAGACGTGGTGCGTCCGAGGTGCCGCCACTGCCTCGCCGCTGGCGCTCGCGACGAGCCTCTGGCTGGTCGCGCTCGATCCACTGAGGAAGTCAGACCGCCCGATCCCGATCGACTGGTCGCCCGCGCTCTACCAGGACCCTGAGCACTGGGACACCGAGTACCGGCTCTTCAGCCACTACGACATCCGCGAGCGCGCCCTCGACTGGGTCGTCTACGCCTCGGTGGATCCGGCACGCCACGAGGGCGTCTCGATCTGGACCATCGTCGAGCCGCTGCTCCGCCTGGAGGACGACCGCGCCTACTCCGCGCTCGCCGGCTTCGCGGAGGCCTCCGACACCGCGGCCGAGGCCACCGGTGCCGCCGCCATGCTCGAACGCGGCCGCGTCGAGGGCCTCCTTCGCGGCTTCATCGCCCAGCAGCGCGCGCGCCGCACGAGGGACTGACGGGCATGCGAGGTCGGACCGCGCTCGCCTTCGTCCCTCTCACTGCCGCCCTCCTCCTCGCCTGCACAAGCGAGTACCAGCAGCCCGCAGCCTCACCTCCGACCGCGATGACCGAAGTACCGGTCGAGGTGTCCGAGGCTGGCGGGCCACCCTCGATCGACGCGCCCGACCTCGACATGACGCCCGGGGAGCTCCTCGCGCGGTCCGATGAGGCGATGCGGGAGCTCGAGTTCTTCCGCGTGTTCGTGGAGGACCCCGGCCACGGGTTCTCGCTGTACGAGACCACCGCACCCGGCGAGCTGGCGTCGGTCGTCTTCGTCGATCTGCGGGAAGGCCGAGGCGGCCTGGAGTACCACGAGTACCGCGAAACACACCGGTGGCCGGGCCACGACATCTTCGGACGGTCCGACGGCCCCGAGATCCTCGTCGGACCCGACCTCGACACCAGCGCGCACGACGTGCGCGTGATCGGGATCGACGACGTCGCCGGGCGAGACGCCTGGGTGATCTGGTATTGGGGCACCGTCTTCTCCGTCGAAGGACCGTTCACCGAATGGAAGACCGAGTGGATCGACCAGGAGACCCTCTGGCTCCTCCGACAGGAGACGAGCAACGACGATCCGCTGGGGTCGCCCGTTGGCGTGATCCGCGCACCGTACGACTTCAACGATCCCACCGCCCCACGCCGCTACCCCATGCCGGTACCGGACGCCAAGCTCCAGTACGTCCCCGACTCCGTGGTTCTCCGCGCAACGGCGGACACCGTCGTCGATGAGAACGAGCCGACGAGGAACTTCGAGGGCAGCGGCCGGCTCCGCGTGGACGGCGCACTGAGGAACGCCCTCCTCCGGTTCGATGTCGAGCTGCCGGAGGGTGCTCGCGTCCTCACGGCGTCGCTCGGCCTCTACGTGCGCGACGTACATATCGACCAGAACGCTTCGGACTACCTCCAGCGACTCGCCACCGTGCACCTCGTGACGGGCGGTTGGGACGCGTCGGCAGTCATGTGGGAAAACGCGCCGATGGTGGGCGAGCAGCTTGGGGAGCTGACGAACACGGTGGACTACCCAACGCCCCAGACCACTGACTATCGGAACACGTGGGTGCAGGTCGACGTGACCGAGGTGACCCGCTCAGGACGACTCGACTTCTACCTCGTCGACAGCGGCGACCGTCGAGCCTCCGAGTTCGCCGCCTCCGAGGCGGACGACTTCGGCCCGATCCTCTACATCACTTACGAGTGGCCTCGCCCGCTGCTCGTTCCGACGGTGGCGCCGTAGCGAGGGCCGACGCCCGCCGAGCGGGCTCCGCGTGATATACGATACTCATCAGTAGCGAAAATCGCGTGCGCGACCAGCCGGACGCTGCGCGACGTTCGCACCGAGGAGGTCGCCGCTTGGCTCTCCCGACGTCCGTGGTGGCTTCCGACGACGCGATCCGTGTACGCGACCTGCGGGTGCGGCGCGGGCACCACCTCGTCCTGCCGGGTGTCTCGCTCGAGGTTCCTCTCGGCGTCGTCACCGGGCTGCTCGGACCGAGCGGGTCCGGCAAGACCACGCTGATGCGGGCGATCGTCGGGGTGCAGGTCATCGAGGGCGGGGAGGTGACCGTCCTCGGACGCCCCGCCGGCAGCAAGCCGCTTCGGACGCTCGTCGGTTACACCACGCAGGCGCCCTCGATCTACCCGGACCTCACCGTGCACGAGAACCTGCGCTACTTCGCGCGCCTGCTGGGTGTCGCCACCGAGCGCGTCGAGGAGGTCATCGACTCCGTGGACCTGCGCGAGCAGGCGGACCAGATAGTGCGGACCCTCTCCGGAGGCGAGCGCTCCCGGGCCTCGCTCGCCGTCGCACTGCTCGGCGATCCGGAGCTGCTCGTGCTCGACGAACCGACCGTGGGACTCGACCCGCTGCTGCGGCACGACGTCTGGCGCCTGTTCCACTCGCTCGCCGACCGCGGCGTCGCCGTGCTGGTCTCCACCCACGTGATGGACGAGGCCGACCGCTGCAACCGACTGGTGCTGATGCGCGAAGGACACATCGTCGCCTCCGGATCGCCCGATGAGCTCCGCGAACGAGTCTCGGCGACGACCATGGAGGAGGCATTCGTGGCGCTGGCGGCGGGATCGTGAACCTCCGGATGACGTGGGCCACGTGCGAGCGCGTGCTCCGTCAGCTCCGACGTGATCCGCGCACGGTCGCCCTGCTGATGGTGGTCCCTCCGGCGCTGCTGGTCCTCTTCCGGTGGGTCATGGAGGGCCAGGACGAGGCGTTCGACCGTGTGGGCGGGCCGATGGTGGGGCTCTTCCCCTTCATCACGATGTTCGTCGTCGCGTCGGTCGCGATGCTCCGAGAACGCACCACCGGCACCCTTGAGCGGTTGATGTCGATGCCGATCGGGAAGCTGGACCTGCTGGGCGGCTACGACCTCGCGTTCGCAGGCCTCGCGGGGGTGCAGGCCGTCCTCACCACCGCGGTGGGCTTCGGCCTGCTCGGCCTGACGGCGGCCGGCCCGATCTGGGCGGTCATCCTCATCGCCATCGGGAACGCCAGCCTCGGCATGGCGCTCGGCCTGTTCGTGAGCGCTTTCGCCCGGAGCGAGTTCCAGGCGGTGCAGTTCATGCCGGCCTTCGTCCTGCCCCAGGTCCTGCTCGCCGGTCTGATCGCGCCCCGCCCGAGCATGGCCCGCCCGCTTGAGGTGGTCTCGGACGTCCTCCCACTGACCTACGCCTACAGCGCCCTCGCGCGGATCACCGCGTCAGGCGACCTCGACCGGTGGTTAGCCCGAGATGTCGCCGTCATCGTGGGGTTCACCCTGCTGTCGCTGGCCCTCGGCGCAGCGACGTTGCGCCGACGGACGCCCTGACGGAGAGCAGGCGACACTGACGTCGAGCGCCCTCGGCGGCTGGTGCTGCCTGGTACCGCGGGGAGCGGCACACCCCCACCCCGTCCCCCCCGGAGGAGGTGGGCCAGAGGGCGGAAGCGGACTATCCGATGGCGACCGTCGAACCGGGCTCCTCGGTGTCGCCGAGCGTGGGGAGGGCGGCCATCTCCATGATCTCGGCGAGGACGTGGAGGAGCTCCTCGTCGTCCGGCTTCGCCATGTCCGGGATGTGGTATCCGCCGAAGGCATCGACGACGGTCTTGTGGTCGTCGATCACGTAGTCCGGGATCATCGGGACGCCGAGGGCATCGAGCTTCTCGTGGTGCTTCTCGAGGGGCTTGATGAAGTAGTCGGTGACGTACTGGTCCAGGTTGTGGCGCTTCATGTCCCAGCGCCGGATGCCGACGCCTGACCACACGTAGATGGTGTGGCCGGCTTCCTTGAGCTGCTGGAAGACGTGCTCCGTGTGGTTGCGGAGCTTGCCGTTCCACATGATCAGGGTGTTGTCGACGTCGAAGAAGACGTTGAGTGAGCGCCCGTTCGGGGGTCGCCCCTCCTCGTTGTGGTCACTCACGCTGCGTCGTCCTCCTTCGGCCCTGTCGGTCCAGGGACCTGCCCGTTGCTATTGGTGCTTCGCGAGGAAGTCACCCACGAGCTCGTTGAAGCGCTGCGGTTGCTCGAAGTAGACCGAGTGGCCAGCACCCGGCACCTCCACATACTGCGCGTTTGGGAGTTCATCGGCCAGCGCCTTGATCAGCGGCGGCGGCGTCACCCCGTCATCCGACCCCACGAGGCAGAGCGTGGGCACCGAGCACCCTCGCACCTGGTCGATCGTCGGCGCGCCCGGCGCGCTAACCGGCGAGCCCTCCCGAGGTGGGTTCAGGCCCTGGATCTGGCGGTAGAGGAAGGTCATCGCGGGGTTCGCCTGCTGGTAGTGCTCGGCCAGCGCGCGATGCACGAGGGGGGTCGTGACGGCAGGCTGCATCGAGCGGGCGCGTTCTTGCTGCTCGGGCCAGTCGAAGAACCCCCACGTGTCCGCCATCACCAGTGCGCGCACCCGCTCCGGGTGGCGCACGGCGTAGCCGAGCGAGGCACGCCCGCCCATCGACTGCGCCACGATCGAGAGCCGCTCGACCCCGAGGTGGTCGACGAGCGCCTCGAGGTCATCGATGAACTTCGCGACGCCCTCGCCGGTGGTGTCGAGCGAGCGCCCGAAGCCGCGGTGGTCGATCGCGATACAGCGGTAGGTGTCGCGGAACGCGGGGACCTGCTGCCACCACGACATGTGGTTGCCACCGGCGCCGTGGTTCCAGAACACGACGGGCTTGCCGCCCTCGTTGGTCGGGTCGCTGTCCTCGTAGAACAGCTCGATGCCGTTGATCTGCGCGGTCGCCATCTACCGTCTCCTCCCCCCACCCTTCGAGGCCTCTTCGAGCGCACGGAGGCGATCCTCCAGCTTCTGGTTCGACTGCTGGAGGTCTTCCACCTGCTTCTTGAGGGCGTTGAGCTCCTCGGGCTTCTTCGCCGCGGCGCCGATGCGTCGCACGGCCACCTTGCTCAGGCGGCGGAGCCGTCCATCGAGGGCGCGGCCCGCCGTCGAGTTCAGCGCGCCGATCGAGGCCGGCTCGGCGATGGTCTGGAGCGCGGCGACGGCGGAGAGCTGCACGCGCAGCCACGGGTCGTCGAGGAGCTCCTCGATGCGCTCACGGATGCGCGTGCGGTCGGGCGCCTCCAGCCAGCGGTAGAGCGCACCGAGGGCGACAACGGCGTTGCGGCGCGCGTTCTGGTGCACGCCCCACTGCGTGTGCTCCAGCAGCGCGGGGAGCGCGGCCGAGTCGCGCGTGGCGCCGAGGCCCATGAGCGCACCGGCCGCGATCGCGTCGTTGTGCGAGGGCCGTCCGAGGACGCTCATGAGCACCTCGATCACGGCGGGCTGGAGCGTCTTGCCGAGGGCGGACGCGGCGGCCGCCTGCACGTAGTAGGAGCGGTCACCCTCACCGCCCCGGCCTCCCTGGAGGAGGACCATCAGGGCGCGGGCTGCCTCGGCGTCGCGGAAGTTGCCGAGAGCGCTCGCAGCGGCGCGGCGAGTGCGCGCGTCGCGCTCCTTCGTCGCGGCGACCAGGGCGTCACGGGCGGCCTCGGACTTCACGCCGCCCAGGGCGGTCGCGATCTCGGCGCGGACGAAGTCGACCTCACGAGGGTCGAGGAGTGCGGTGCGGAGGGCGGCGATCGCGCCGCTCGAGCCGACCTTCGCGAGCGCCCTCGCGGCATCGATGCGCCCGACCGCCTCCGGGTTGTCCGCGAGGTTGGCCTTCAGTGCCTTCTCACCCGGCGCGTAGTCGAGCGTCTTCAGGACCTTGCTTGCCGGGTCGATCGAGATGAACTCGGGCTCGGAGGGGAACGTGAAGACGAAGGTCTCGTGCCCGTCGCGCACCTCGACGGTGCGTCGGTCGAGGCGGCCGTTCACCCAGAAGCCGATCTCGATCGGGACTTCGTAGATGGAGGTGAGGTGGTCGTCGGGCTGCTGGGTCTGCTCCAGCGTGACCGTCGCCTGCTTTCGCTCGGCATCCCACGAGGACGACGCCTTGAACTCCGGGTGGCCGCCCTTCCACACCCACTGCGCGAAGAACCCATCGAGGTTGTGGCCGGTGGCCTCCTCGATCGCGCGCTGCAGGTCGGGGGTGAGCACCTCGGACTCGCGGTGCTTCGTCACGTAGTGGTTGATCGCCTTCCACCACAGCTCGTCGCCGAGGCGGGTGCGGAGCATGTCCAGGACGACCGATCCCCGCTCGTACAAGTGGCGGTCGAAGATGTCGATCGGCTCGGTGTAGACGTTCTGCACCAGCGGCCGGCGGTAGTCGCCGGAGTCCTCTTCGAGGTAGATACCGGCGTTCTGCGTGACGGCGTAGCGGAACGCGTCATGGCCGCGGTGGTGCTCTACGAACAGGCAGTCGAAGTAGGTCGCGAAGGACTCGTTCAGCCAGCCGTGCGACCACTCGCGACAGGTGAGGAGGTCGCCGAACCACTGGTGCGCCAGCTCGTGCGCGGTGATCGAGTCGGCAGTCTCGACGAAGTCCGCGTGCGCGCGCTCGTCATGGAGCAGCGTGTCGGTCATCGTCGTGGCGGAGGTGTTCTCCATCCCGCCGAAGATGAAGTCGTGGATCGCGACCGTGGCGTACTTCGCCCACGGGTAGGCCACGCCGATCTTGTCCTGGAAGAACGCCACCATCTCCGGCGTCCGCCCGAACGCCCGCTCGAGGTCCTCGGCGCTGCCGGGCTGCCCGTAGTACTGCACGGGCACGCCGCCACCCTCGGTCGCGACTTCGTCGAACTCGCCCGCACAGAGGGTGATGAGGTAGGCGGGATGGGGGATGTCCTGCTTCCAGTGGAAGGTCTTCGTCTTGCGCCGCCGGTCCTCCGTCGTGGAGTCGAGGTAGCCGTTCGAGACCGCGGTCCAGGAGGCGGGCACGGTGATCAGCATCTCGCTGGTGCACTTCTCGCCGGGGAAGTCGAAGCACGGGAAGTAGTACGCGGAGTCCTCGGCCTGGCCCTGCGTCCAGATCTGCACCGGCCGGCCCGGATAGCCCTCGTCCGGGGCGTTGAAGTAGAGGCCCCGCCGAGGGGTGGCGGTGTACGCCACGGTCACGGTCGTGGACTGGCCGGGCTTCCTCGCGCGGCCGAGGTCCACCTGCAGCGTGCGGTCGCCGGGGGTGAACTTCAGCGGCTTCCCCGCCTCGTCCAGCACCGCGGTCACGTCGAGGTCGAACGCGTCGAGGACGGCCTCGCGCACGCTGGTCGCGCGCGGCGAGAACGTGAGCGTCGCAAGGCCCTTCACCTGCCGCTTCTTGAGGTCGAATGAGAACTCGAGGCGGAGGTGCTCCATCTTCAGCGGCCGGTTGCGGCCCCAGACTGGCCGGTCGCCCGGTAGGGCAAAGGCCGTCCGCTCGCTCGCTCCGCCAGCACCCGCCCAACCGATGCCATGGCACCACCCGGCGCCAGACGCGATCAGCTCGAGTTCGCTCATGTCCTCAACTTCCCGTCAGCCGCCCATACTGCGGGCAAGACTAGCAGGGACCGATAGATGAGCACGTGACCGGACGACGCTACGCGCTCCGATCGAGGTACTCGAGGATCATCGCGAGCAGGCGGTCGGCGGCGGCGCGCATCGTCGCCTCGCGGTCGCCGTCGAAGATCTGGCGCTCAGCCACCTCGTGGCCGTCGGCATCGACGAGGGCGAGGCAGTAGAGGCCACCGGGGCGGTCCGGGTTGTTCGTCGGCGAGGCGATGCCGCTCTCCGCGACGGCAAGGTCCACCTCCAGCGCCTCGCGGGCGCCTCGGGCCATCGCCAGCACCGTCTCCTCGTGGACGGAGCCGTAGGCGGCGACGGTCTGTTCCGGGACGCGGAGCCAGTCCAGCTTCGGCTTCCGCCCGTAGGCGGCCACCCCGCCCACGAAGACCTTCGAGGCTCCCGGAACCGCCACGAGGAGGTACCCGGTCAGTCCGCCCGTGGTGGACTCGGCGGTCGCGAGGCGTAGCCCTCGCTCGGTCATGCGGCGGATCACGTCTTCGGCTGCGGTCATGGTGGGCTCCTCCCGCGCGGTGCGGCGACACCTTACGCCGGGAAGCCCTCCGCCTGCTTGAGGCCCTCAACCTGGCGGACGTGGTCCATGTCGTGGATCCGTCCGAGGACGAACCACTGCCGCGCGTTCAGCTCCCCGAACCGCGAGTGCTCCACCGTCCGCGCGGGGTCGGGCTGCGGGGCGACGTGCAGCAATGTGTCCGCCAGCCGCTGGGACGCCTCGACGAGGGCGACCCGCACGTCGTCGAGCCGGGCCGCCGGATCGGGGTCGATGTAGCCGGAGGGGAGCTTGTGCGCTTCGCGGCCTTCGAGGAAGGCGTCGTTCACGTCGATGATGTTCTCGGTCCACTGGAGGACGTGCTGCGCGACCTCCACGATGCTCCAGGCCCCCTCACCCTCGCCAGAGGCGGGCCGCCAGGACGCCTGCTCCGGGGTAACGCCCTCGAAGAGCTGGAGGAGCTTCGCGCGCTGCTCGACGAGGCGCGGCCAGTACTCGTGGGGCTCGTACTTCTCGGCCTGCGCGAGGATGTAGCCGCGGACGCGCGCCCACTCCTCGAGTTCCTCGGGCGTGGGGTTGGCGTCGGACATCGATCGCTCCCGTCGTTGCGCGGCGACCGTAGTCGATGTGAGTTCTATCACGCAACTCACATCTCTGACCCCCTCTCGCGGTTTCGGGAGAGGGTTGGGGTGGGGGCCGTTCCGGGACCGCCTCGCGGAACGATGGGCGCCCCGGGCTATCGCCCGGTGACGCGCTTCGTCGCGGCGCCGAACCGGACCTTGTGGTCCGGGCCACCGCGCAGCAGCAGGTCTGCCTGCTGCTCCACCGCCAGCGCATTGCCCCCGGTGATCGCGGTGTTGATCGTGCGCTTCGACCACTCGAGGGCGAGCGGAGACGAGGCGGCGATCGCGCTCGCGACGCTCTCCACGGCCGCTTCGAACTCCTCGGCGGGGACGGTGCGGTTCACGAGGCCGATGCGGGCCGCCTCCTCGGCGTCCACGACGCGGCCGGTGAAGATCAGCTCTTTCGCCATCGGCCCGCCGACGAGCGAGGGCAGCGCGTGCGCGCCGACGACCAGGCCGTACTCCGAACCCGGGAAGCGGAACCGTGCGCGGTCCGAGGCGATGCGGATGTCGCACGAGCAGGCGAGGAGGGCGCCCGCGCCGTACGCGGGACCGTCGATGGCCGCGACGACGGGCTTGTTCGCGGAGCCGACGCGCGCTGCCGCGTACGCCGAGGGGTTGAAGCGGTGACGGCCGGCCTCGTAGGCCGCGTTCGCCTCCGCCATGTCGGCGCCGGCGCAGAACGCGCCGTCCGTGCCCTCGATCACGATGCAGACGACCGCGTCGTCCAGCTCCAGCTCCTGCATCGCGTGCAGTACCTGGTCCGACATCTCCTCGTTCAGCGCGTTGCGCTTGTCGGCCCGGTTGAGCCGGAGCCGCCCGATCCCGTCTGCGACGGATACGACGACGAGCGGTTCCGACTCAGCCATGAGGTCTCCCTGACGCTACTGACGCGCTTCGCTAGAGGCGCTACTGACGCTCCGCTAGAGGATGGCGCCCGCGGAGCGCATCTCCGCGATCTGGTCGTCCGAGTATCCCAGACCCTTCAGGATCTCCTCGTTGTGCCGTCCCAGGACGGGCGGCGGGCCCTGTGGGGTGGGGTTCGAGACGCTCATCTTCCACGGCGGCGCCTGCATGCGCATGGGGCCGACGAGCTCGTGCTCCAGCTCCACCACGTAGCCGTTCGCCTGCACGACCGGGTGGTCGATGAGCTCCTGCGTGAACAGGATCGGCGCCACGGGGACGCCTCCGGCGGTGAGGATCTTCTCCCACTCGTCGGTGGTCTTGGTGAGGAACTGGGCTTCGATGCGGGCGCGGAGCTCCTGGTCGACCTTCATCTGCTCCGGGTCGGCCACGTTGTAGCCGGGCTCGTCGCGGTTGTGCTCGAAGCCCAGGGTCTTGCGCACCTTCTCGCGGAGGCTCACCGAGAGCGCCCCGATGGCAAGCGCGCCGTCCTTCGTGAGGAAGCAGCGGTAGTAGACGTTCCCGCCGGCCGCGCGGCCGCGGAGGGCGTCCCGCTGCTGCAGGAACTCCGCGTACGGCGTGCCGTTCGCCCTCGCCTCCGCGAGCGCCCCGAGGAAGACCGCGCGCTGCTCGCCGTTGCCCGCGGGGATGTCGTCGAACCCGCTCATCGCCATCGTCAGGGCGTTGATGAGCAGCGAGGTCTCGATCAGCTGGCCCTTGCCGTGGCGCTCCTTGTAGAACAGACCGGCGAGGACGCCCGCGCAGATCGAGTACGCCGTGGTGGTGTCGGCGTGGGCCGGCGGCACCAGCGGCGTGCCGCTCTCATCGACCTTGCCGACCATCGACGTGATGCCGGAGGCCGCCTGCACGACGATGTCGTAGCCCGGCCGAGAGCCCCACTCGCCGTACCGGCCGAACGCGGTGCTGTCCAGGTAGACCAGGTCAGGCTTGATCGCGGACAGCGTCTCGTAATCGATCCCGAGGCGGGCGGAGA